>NZ_JAGDXI010000003.1 GCF_023256325.1 Caldisphaera sp. | reverse complement strand
AGGCATTACATGAAATAGATCCAAACATAAATGCACAACCTTTATACATGCCATTCTCAACTATAATATCATATATGATACCCGGACAAAATCCTTTACCTGTTTATTATTTAGATTGGAATGGAATACCATTAACATGGTATTGGTTACCATTCATATATCAACAAGGAGGTATATACGCAGCCCCTGATGGTTGGGATGTCGGATACTTAGAGCAATTATCACATCAGTTTAACAGCACAAATAATACCTATGTAGGTTCATTAATGTGGCAGGAAGCTCAACAATACCAACAATTAAATAATTTGATAGTTCAAGCAGATTTAGCAGATGAAGAAGGTTGGAGCAATGCTACTCAAATAATACATAATGCACAACAGCTAGCAATAAATCAGTATCAATTTGTATATGTCGTCATACCTAGCAAGTTCTGGATATTAGGATCATATATGAATGCTTATCAAAACAACTTAGCATGGCAATCAAATCCTGCTATAACCAATGGATTAGAGTCATTCTTCTGGTGGTGGGAAAAACCATAACTTTTTATTTTTATTTTTTATAAATAAAATAAGTACCCTTAATGCTTAATAACTCTAGATTCTTAGAAACCTTTTAATCGAGGATGGCCCTCAGGCGGTCGATTTATGTCATTAGATCCAACATTTAGGCATCTTTGCCCCAATTGCGGAAAAGAGATAACTTCAGTAAGATTAGAGAAAGGACTACCTTGTAATCAATGCTTAGAAGTAGAAATAGAAAATAATGATCCAATTTCTATTGGTGAAGCCTTGAGAAAAAGGGGGAAATTATATGGATATTCCTGGCTCTATTATTTGGAAAAAAGTTATAATGAATTCAAAGAATATTTCGAAAAAACAACAAGTTATTATTTATCAAGTGCCCAAAAAAGTTGGGCTAGAAGGCTTTTATATCCTGAAAGCTTTTCTATTGTTGCTCCTACTGGAGTAGGAAAAACAACCCTTTTAATGGCCTATACCGCCTTCAGGGCCATTAATGGATTAGATAGAAAGATCTTATATTTAACACCAACAGAAAATTTAGTTGCACAAACAGCAGAAAGATTGAAAGGCTTTATAAATGATGGAATAGCTTTTTATTATTCTTCTATGCCCAAAAATATGAAGGAAGATATGCTATTAAAAATAGAAAAAGGCGATTACAAAGTATTAATAATAACTCCTGGATATTTAACTAAAAAGTTTAATAAATTAAAAGAGTTCTCACCTTTTGGATTGATAGTTGTTGATGATGTAGATAGCCTTTTAAGGAATAGCAAAAATATAGACAGGGTTCTAATACTATTAGGATTTACAGAAGAAAGTGTTGAAACAGCTTATAAGTTGGTTACTAAAAAAATGGATTTCAGTATAGCGTTATCTAACAAAAAAGAAGATAAAATAAAACAACTAGAGCAAGAAATTTCTGATTTGCAAATGAACCTTTTAAATAGTAACAATGAAGAAATAAAAGGTCAACTAATAATAGCCTCTGCAACAGGTAGGCCCAAAGGTATTAAACATTTGATATTCAGAGAACTATTGGGTTTCGAAATTGGTGGAGGTACAGATTATTTAAGAAATGTTTTTGACACATATATTATATCAAAAGATGTGTTAAACGAAGCTATACAACTGGTTAAGAAGCTTGGTAAAGGAGGCATTATTTTTATTTCGCAATCGTATGGAAAAAACGTTGTAAAACCATTAATAAATATGCTAAAAGAAAATGGAATAAATGCTATACAAGCCATAACTAATTCAAGAAGAGCTGTTGAGAAACTTGAAAAAGGAGATGCAGATATTATTATAGGCTTAGCAAGCAGATATGGTACTGTTGTAAGAGGTATTGATTTGCCAGAAATCATAAAATATGCTATATTTATAGGAACGCCTGCTAGAAAACTTGAGTTTAAGACAGCTATGATATCTCCGCAGAGACTTTTAAGGATTGTAATGTTTTTAGAAGAAAAAAATCAATCGTATTCGAGTTTGCGGAAGAGTTTAGAAAGCTTTTTATCAAAATATAGTGAACAATCACCAATAGTCGCAGCAGTATTGAGGGGAGAAATGGAAGCAAAGGGTATATTAAAAGTTCTGAAAGATTTAGTTAGTAATTCTATTGATAAAGTATATAAAGAAATGATAAATTATATTCCAAATGATGGAGATAGGATAAAAATAGGCTCTTTTGTTATTAGAAACGAAAAAGGACAGCTTTATCTATATTCATCTGATGGGCCAACATATTTACAAGCAAGCGGAAGAACAAGCAGATTATATCATGGTCATATGACAAAGGGTCTTTCCATAATAATCGATGAAATTCCTGAACTTATAGAATCAATAAGCGAAAAGCTAAAGTACATAAGTCAAGCGAATTTTATTAAATTCGATGAACTGAATTTAGATGAAGTAAAGAAGGAAATAGAAGATTCAAGAAAAATAAACGGAGGTAAAAAAGTAAATATCGTGAGTGAGCTTATTATAGTTGAAAGCCCAACCAAAGCTAAGACAATAGCTAGCTTTTGGGGAAAGCCTGCTAGAAGGAGAGAGGGAAACCTAAACATTTATGAAACAACAACCGTTGATCCAATAACAAATACCGTCTATCTCTTAACAATAACTGCTTCAAAAGGTCATGTATATGAGCTAATAGTTGACGATGATAATGAATCGTGCTATGGCATAAACCTAATTGATAGTACAATAAGCCCGATTTATACTTCAATTAAAAAATGCTTAAAATGTGGATATCAATTTACTCAAGAAGTCAACAAGTGCCCTAGATGCGGATCATCTGCTGTCATAACATCAGAGTCAATTTTACAATCTATAAAAAGACTTGCGACAGAAGTTGACCAAATAATAATAATGACAGATCCTGATAGAGAAGGAGAAAAAATTGCTTGGGATCTTTACTTAGCCTTAAAACCATATAACAAAAACATTTACAGATCAGCATTTCATGAAGTCACATTAAATGCTGTATTAGAAGCATTAAGACAACCAGGGCAGATACATAAAGGGTTAGTAAACGCACAAATAGCCAGAAGAATAGACGACAGATGGATTGGATTTTCAACAAGCAAATACCTTCAAAATAAGTATAGTAAACTTTGGTTAGGAGCAGGTAGAGTACAAACTCCTGTATTGGGATGGGTTATTGAAAGATACAATGAATACAAGAAAGAAATGGGATTTAAAATAAAAGTTAAGCTGCCAAGCCAAAATTATATTTATTATTATACAAAGAACAAAGAACAAGCAGAAAATGCAATCAAAGAGGGCAAACTAAAAGCTATAACAGTTAAAGTGTATAATGAAGAAGTTAATCCATTGCCTCCATATACTACTGATGCATTAATTTTTGATGCAAGCCAAAAGTATGGTTACACAGCACAACTAACAATGAAATTAGCTCAAGATCTGTTTTATTCTGGTTTAATAACATATCACAGAACAGATTCAATAAGGATATCTCAAACAGGTATGCAAATAGCAAAAGAGTATTTGGAAAAGGCCAACTTAATCCAATATTACAAACCAAGAACTTGGGGAAATGAAGGTGCTCATGAAGCAATAAGAGTAACAAAACCATTAAATGCTCAAGAATTGGAGAGAGCTGTATTAGAAAGAACAATTAGGGTGCCTGTGGAACTAAACCAATTCCATTACAAGTTATATCAATTAATATTTGAAAGATTTATTGCGAGTCAAATGAGCTCATCAATAATAGAAAAAGCAATCGTAAAGCTTATTCTAGGGGATTTAGAGCAAGAAAAAGAGTTTAATACTAATATAGTAAAAGAGGGTTTCACGATAATAACTAAGCCATCGTTAGAAAATTGGATTAAAAAGGAAGCTAATATTGAATACGAAATACCATTAAATGACTTGATATACTATAAAGGAAGCTTAATAGAGCTATATAAAAATGGGGATTTAGTTATGCTAATGAAAAAGAAAAATATTGGAAGGCCTAGTACATATGCAAAGGTTATAGAGTCTAACATAAGACATGGTTATGTAATAGAGAGCAAAAAGAAAAAATATATAATACCAACTAAATCAGGCATAGAAATATATAATGATCTAATGGAATCGATTTTTAAAGACTTATTAACAGAAGAAAGCAGCAGAATACTTGAAAGTCAGCTAGACATGATAGAAAACGAGAAATTGTCTCCAGTAGATTTTATTAATGAAATTTATGATGAAATATTTGTTAAAAAGCTAAACAACTATTGTAAGCTTAATAAAAGAAACTAGTTATATATATAATTTCTGAAGTCAATCTATTTATGGGCGATTAAAATGGAAGAAAGGGTAAAAATAAACCTCGGTAAGGATCCAGCTGAGGATTACGCACTGCAAGCAATCTTAGAATTAAACAAAGGATCGAAACAAATAGAACTAACAGGTGTAGGAGAAAATGTTTGCAAAGTTGCAGAAGTTTATTTGGCTATGAAATCTAGATTAGGAGAAAATTTAAAGATATCTTCTTCATCTATAGGAACCTCAAAATATAAAGGTAAGAAAAGCAGTTATTTAACTATAGTTATAGAAAAAACTACATAAGCTCAGACGGGGATATTATCTTCATCATTTCCGACGATATCAGCGTCATCACTGCTCATTTTATCAATTAAATTATAAGCCCTCTGTAACACAGGCCAAGCTCATCTTATCGCACCTGCAGCGGTCTTCATCGGGCAATATCTATATTATTCGGTGAAAATTTAAATATGTAAATAGACATTTTATAATTTAGAGGTGGAAAATTGTATAAAAAGATCTTAGTTGGTTATGATGGTTCTGAAGGTGGGGAAAGGGCTCTTGCAAAAGCTATAGAATTGGGGAAAAACCTTAATTCTGAATTATGTTTAATTACTGTAGTACCACCTGCGTCAGTAATAGTTGGAGAAATAGTTAGTCCTGATATAATAAACACTGCAACAATTATTGATTCTACAAAGAAAAAGCTCGATGAAGTAGCAAAGAAATTAGAATCTGAAGGGATAAAAGTTAAATATGAAGTCTTATCTGGCGATCCTGCAGATACTATAATAAGCTATGCAGAATCTAATGGATGTGATCTGATAGTATTAGGTAGAAGAAGACTTTCTAGGTTTGAAAGGTTAATTTTAGGCAGCGTTACAAGTAAAGTTGCAGGTAAATCAATAAAGTCAGATGTTTTAGTTGTTCCCTAACCCCTTTTATTTGGAATTAATGGTAGCAATGCTGTAGATACGACACCTATAATAGCGAATAGTATCATATCGTTAACCAATCCAATTTTGTTTAATAAAATACCTCCTATTAATATTCCGATGGCCCCACCAACAGTATTACCAATTCCCCATATGAGGGAATTAGCCCTTGCTGACAAACTTCTATCGACTATTTGGCCTACATAACCTAAAAGAACTGGAAAACCGCTAAATGCAAACAATGAGAATAGCATAAACATTATTGACATTATTATGGGATTTTTTATAAATAAAAAAGCTATATAAAATAAAGTTGCAAAAATAGTAGTTAAATATACAACTTTCTTCCCTCCTATATCACCAGTTAATTTTCCAAAATAAGGCTGACCAAATATAGCAGTTGCATATGATACAGTTAATATAATACTCATTAATATTTTGGAATTATACAAATGATCCAAATAGGTAGGTGCATATGTTTGCACTCCTGCAATAAAAATTGCTCTAATAAAAACTACTATAGTTAATGGAATCAAAATATAATAAAAAGAATTTATAGTTAATTCATTGTTAGATTTTTCAAAGTTAGATTTTTCAAACAGTTTCTTATCAATTTTAATTTTTATTGGTCTCAGACCATAAAATACTATTGAACCAAGTATAATTGTGTAAACCCCTATAATGGATAAGCCTAGAGTGCCACCAAGATATTTTATCATAAATACTATCACGATTGGAAATAAAGCTCTTCCTAAACTTCCAAATGAACCGTTAATTCCAAGAGCTCTTGGTGAATCCTTAGGATCAAAAGTATGCTGAAGTATCGATCCGCCTAGTGGATGATAAAATGATAAACCTGAGCCTAGCATTATTGATGCAATAGATATATACAATAAATCATATTTAAGTGAAGAAAAAGAAATTCCATATACGATTATAGATATACCTATTAATGTGTAACCTAAAAGCATTAATCTTGCATGGCTACCGCTTTTATCTGCTGTTCTTCCGACCCATATGCTTATTAAACCTGATAATATGTTTATTAATGCACCCATAACACCTAAATATGAGGCTGAAATCTTCATATCTAAATAATAAGCAATCAATATTGAAAATACAACAATAAAGCTATCATTTAAGAAGTGACCTAATGAAGTAAATATTAGTGATCTTAGTTTTTGATCCATTTTTTCACCCTAGTGAAATTTAATTTCTTGCATTAAAAATTTATCTATATATAATAAATATATCTTAAATTTCTTTAATTAATGAAATTGTTTCGTAATTACGTTAAGAGAAACACTAGCTGCATTTATTATTGAGTTATAGTAATCACCTACCTTATTTTTTATTACATTATTACTAACTACTAAAATACAGGCAGACTTAATATTTCTTAAATTAGACAATGCAAAAAGTGTTGCACATTCCATCTCTACACCTATAAATCCCAACTTTCTTATAGTATCTATATAGTTACTTTCAGCATAAAAAGAATCACTTGAAAAAACAGAACCTATATAATATTTAATTTTCTTTTTATTTAATTCGTTAACTAATTCATATAACAATTCATAGCTTGGAGCTGTATTAGGGCATATGTTATTGAAATATAGTCCTAAGCCTGCTCCTCCATAGTAAAAAGAACCTCCTGTTGGTACAATTATATCTCCTATATCAATTTCATTAACAATCGAGCCTACAGTCCCTAATCTTATAATATACTTTGTGCCTAATTTTATTAGCTCTTCTATAACAATTGCGGCACTTGGCCCACCCATACCATGAGCGGCTAAACCTACTTCCACATTATTGTAATATCCTTTGTAAACAAATAAGTCTCTACTTTTACTGACTAATATAGGATCTCTTAAAAGCTTTGATACCATTTGAACTCTTTGAGGATCACCCATAATAATCATTCTTTCTGGAGCTTCCTCTGCATCTAAATGGTATACCTTTTTCAATTATATCACCGTATAGAAATAATTAGAAAAAGATTAAATATCAGGCGGTCCTTGAATAGATATATATACCCTTAAGTTGTACGGTAAACTATAACAATAATTTCCTCTTTCTAATAAACCATTGGAAACTAAAGACTCGATAATTTGAATTGAATTTTTTATTCCCTTTCTGTTTAAATCCATAACTGCTCTTAAGTCACCAACTGAAATGTTTTCTAAAAAATATCTAAATACTTTCTTCTCCTCATCACTTAAATTCCTAGCCTTTTCTAAAATTTTTGATGATTCAATTAGCCAAGTTTCCATTAGTTCCTCCTCCTATAAGTACGTATTTAACAGAGATATAAACAATTTTGATTTTTATTTAGAGAATTAAATATTTATAGAATATAAAATTTTCTTTGTTGAATTTGATTTTTATTAGATTTAATAAGTTTTATGATTACGGGGACTAAGGGGAGAAAATGCAAATAAAAATAAATTATGAATCATGCCAAAAAATAGGAAAATTATTAGAAAAAATTAAACCAATAAAAATAGACATGTATGATGATGAAGATTTTTTCCCTCCATTATCTTCTCCTAAAGAGGATGTCTTATTATATTTCTTAGTTATGGTATCTATAGATCATAGACTAAGTTATCATGATAGACCCTATGAAGGAATTATAGAAGGAAAATATTATCATGGTGCTGATGCATTATACAAACTTGGTAGCATAAAATATAAAGAAGATCCCTCATTTTTCTACCCAGAAAACTTATCAAATTTAAATCAAGATAATATGATAAAATGGCTAACCATAGAGAATAAAAATAGAAAAATCTATCCAAGCGATATTATGGTTAGATTAGAACTAGTTAAAGATATTGGTAATAAAATCAAGAAAAATTTTTATGATCCGTATGATATAATAACAATTTCTAAAGGATATTTAAGGAGAGGGGTAAACGATGGATTTATAGATCTATTAAAGATATTTAAAGCGTATCAAGATCCTGTTGAGAAAAAATCCTTTTTATTAGCAAAGTTTTTAGAAAGGAGAGGAATATTAAATATAAATGATCCTTTTAATAAAGAAGTACCTATAGATAATCATTTAACGAGGATTGCACTGAGATTAGGACTAGTAGAAACAGATGAATTGACTAGAGAAAAGATAGCTGCTCAAGAAGAATTCTCTGAGTTTGAAGATATAATATTAAGAATTTCTATAAGACAGGCTTATAAAATTGTATCACAATCATCAGGAATTGATCCTTTTATAATGGACGATATATTGTGGTCATTTGGAAGAAAATGCTGTAAAATTAATGAACCAGTCTGCATGACAACTTGTAACGATGAATGTAAAAAAATTACAGGTTGCAAACAAGGTTGCGTATTAGCAAAAGAATGTAAGGCTTATTCTGATAAAATATATATGATACCAGAGCATAACTTTAAAAAAACATGGTGGTATTAGGGCGATATAATGTACCTAACTAAAGAAGAAGAAAAAATATTAAATGGAGAATATGGTTGGGGATTAGCTAAAGCAATGCAAGTTATAGTTAGCGTTGGGGATTCATTAAACTCAGAAAAGCTAATAGGCATAACACACGCTCACATTTCCGGAGTATCTTATGGTAATATTGGTGAACCTGGTAAGAAATTAATAAAACAATTTTCAGATGAAGGGATAAAATTTTCTGTAAAAACTACTGTTAATCCAATTGGATATGACACGTTAGATTATGATGCAATTCCATTTACAAAAATCGATAGAAATTATATAAAAGGACAAGAAGAAATATTAAGATCTTTGCAAAAAATGGGGGCTGATTTAACTTTGTCATGTACGCCATATTACTTGCCTATGGTTAATGAAATCAAAATAGGATCAAGTGTTGCATGGGGGGAATCAAATGCTGTAGTTTATGGAAACAGTGTTTTAGGTATTAAAACAAATAGGGAAGGTGGTCCTATTTCTTTAATGGCAGCCATAGTTGGTAAAATATATTATTATGGCCTCCACATAGAGGAAAATAGAATACCGGAAATAAAGTATAAAGTTAATAAACCGGAAAATTATGAAATTAATGAAGTTAGAGCAAGTATTATAGGTGAAATAATATCAAAAATCCATAATAACGATAAACCTCCATATTTATACGAAAAATTAAGAAATGAAACAACTGTTAAGGAGTTCTCTGCATCAATTGGAGCTGCAGGTAATTTGGCAATGGTAGTTATAAAAGGAATAACTCCTATTAAATTTAACGAAAAAGAAATAAATGAGACTATAACTATTGACTTTAATGATATTAAAAAGAGAGAAGATGAATTAAAGCCTAATGATAAGCCTGACCTAATATATTTTGGATGCCCTCATACAAGCAAATATGAAATTGAAAAAATTGCAAAGTACTTGAAAAAAGTTGATAATCTAAAAACCCAGATAGTTATAACATCATCGAGAAATGAAATGAGCAAAATAGATAAAGACGCTCTAAACATCTTAAAATCGAAAAACGTTAAACTGATTGGAGATACTTGCTTAATAGTTAGCCCATTTGGATATCATGGACTAAATGTTGTAACAAATAGCTATAAAGCGTATTTTTATTTATCTAAAAAAGGTATTAATGTATCTTTAATTTCTTTAGATGATCTAGAAGAGGTATTGAGATTATGAAAGAATTTACGGGTAGAGCTTTAGTAAAAGGTGAAACTGAAGGTGAGGCCTTAGTAATTAACGAAATTAGCTTTTATGGAGACGTAAATCCTTATAATGGGAACCTAGTTGATGGAAGAAATGTAAAAGATAAAATAATAGTTGCATATAAACCGAGGGGAAGCACTGTAGGGTCATATATTATATATGCTTTAAAAGAAAACGGTTTTTCACCTAAGGCTATAGTTATGGGCAAATCAGAACCTATTATAATAGCTGGGTGCGTTTTAGCCAACATACCTCTAGTAGATAACATAGATGTTAATGCTCTGAGAGAAATAAAAGATGGTGATAGAATTATAGTTAAGAACGAAAAAGTAATATTATTAAAATAACTTTATATAACTTTATAAACCTCAGAGCATTTATTATTTATAGGCGATGCTTATTGAAGTAGGAAATAAGTGGAATAGGAGGTCAATTTCAAAAGGTTTGATTATTTCTGTTTTTGTAATTATTGTGGTTATTATAGTTGGAGCATATATAGGAATTACATATATTAATAAAAATAAAACAACAACGCAATCAAGTTCTACAAGCTCGCAATCCTTATCAATACTTAAACCAGCTTCGCCAGCATCGTTAACAGCTGTTGCGAATAGTCCATTAAGTGTTTTCTTACCGGAATATACACCTTCTAATGGAGTTTACGCTTTAGTTTATACAGGTAATGGAAGTATTATAAATACAACAACTAGTTATGTTAACCTTAAATATAAATATCCGGGTGTTTATCTAATTTATTATGTAGTTTATCAAAAAGGTATTCTCTATGGTTCTTCGTATCAAAGTCTCATGAGAATAGTTATAACTCCAAATATAAGCTTATCTTTGTCTCAATATTTAACTGTCCCCACTATAACTTTTAACTCAACAGAAAATCCAAC
>NZ_JAGDXI010000038.1 GCF_023256325.1 Caldisphaera sp. | reverse complement strand
AATTAATATATTAGATTAAAATTATAATATTTTATTAAATTTTAATATTGGCCCAAATAGGAAATAAAAAATAAATTATATATAGTCCAGTCAATTTAAATTAATATTAACTGGTTAGAGAGTGAGAAGGAGTTGAGTAAAGCTAGTAAAAAAGAGCAAAAATCTATGCCTAAAAGTTTTATGGAATTATTAGATAAAAAGTTGGGTACAATATTATCGATAGTCTTTGCGATTTTGATCACTGCTATAACAGTATATATTAGGCTAATACCTGCTAAACTTTATGGTATAAGCGTATTAAATGGTAATGATCCATGGATCTTATATTGGTTATCTAACTATTTTTATCATAATGGTTTTAATTTAGCTGGCTTAACAGATGTTAAACTGTTTTGGTACCCATGGGGCAGAAATTTCTTAAAGACCGAATATATAGGGGGAGCCATGCTCATAGCATTTATTACAAAATATGTAACAAGTAAGTTTGGCCTTGATGTTATACAAACGCTTGCTTTGCAACCTGTATTTATGGCAGGATTAAGCACAATATCACTTTTCTTTGCTATATGGAAACTAACCAATTCAAGACTTGCAGGTCTCATATCTTCATTTGCATTTGCATTTTATCCTGGGGCTTTCTTATTTAAGGCTTTTGCAGATTATCCTGGTAAAACTAATGCGGGACTTGCATTCTTTTCTCTTGCGTTCCTTTTCTTTGCACTAGGATATAAGTCATTTAAAAGAATCAGATCTCTTATCTATTTATTTGTTGGAGGATTAATTGCTGGAGCGGTCTCATGGATGTGGGGAGGATATGATTATATAACGCTTTTAATATCGTTAATTTTAATATTAGATCCCTTTATATCAAAGCCTAACTTTAATAATTGGATTAAGCATTTATTCCTTTCAATTGGGTTTGCGATACCTGTAATATTATCACCAGCTGCAGGTTTACACTACTTCACTAAAAGTTTAGGACTCGCAATACCTATATTATTAGTAGTTTATTTAATAGAATCGTATCTTGATAAAATACCTTTAAACAAAATTGGCATAACAAAAAGTTTTAGCTATAAAGTTCATATTTGGGTCATTATTGCTGGAATAGCTATAATAGGAGCAGCTATTTATTCAGATATATTATCTTTCCCATCAAGAGTTTTATTAGCACTTGGTGTTACACCAACATCATCAGTTATAGCCCTTACTGTAGCAGAATATTCAGGAACCAATTTGGCATCAATATTTCAATCATACGGACCTGTTATATTCGTCTCTTCAATAGGGCTAATAGGATTAATTTATTATTTAGCCAAAAAAAGAATAGGTGTACCAACTGAAACATTAATGCTAGCATTTTTTGTAGCAGCGTTTTTATTTTTGTATGGGAATATTAACGAATCGTATTTCTTAGCTTCTGCAAACTATTTCTTCGATATTACAGCCGGAATAACTATTGGAATATTTTTGATGTTTAAAAAAGAAGTGACTTATAAGAAAGGAAAGCAAGTAAGCAAGAATACTGAAATAGATCAGACAGCAATAATAGTTACAATACTATTAGGTATAATTATTGTAGGTTTCGGAATATATTACGGATATCAAGATTATGCAACAATGCAATACATGGCACCTGCATTAAGTACTGGTTGGATGCAGCCTCTAACTTTACAAACACCTACAGGAGCAAAAGTTGTTGTACCATTAAACAATGCTTGGACCAATGCGTTAAACTATCTTAAAGAAAACACAAGCAGCAATGCCCTTGTAATAAGTTGGTGGGATTATGGATATTGGATTACAGTTAATTCTAACAGAACAACAGTAGCTGATGGAGCTACTTTAAATGGTACTCAGATTCAAGTTTTAGCTAGCATTTTAACAGGAAATGAAGATGAGGCATCTGCTTTGTTAAACTATTTACATGCTAAACCAAATAATACTTATCTATTATCATATGATGTTTTTGTTGGAGAATATCAAAATTCAACAGGACAAGTTATAATGTTTCCATATCCAAATATAATAACTTTGAGTCCAAATGCCCAATTTTATGCAATAACCTATGGTATGGGAGATATAGCAAAATCATATCAAATGCTTAGAATTGCATATAAGGTAAATCCATTTTTATCTTCTCCATTATTTACAAACTATACGTCTGAAACAACATATCAAGGCGCAACATTTGTACAGTTCCCAGGATTTGTTGGATCTCCATCACAAAATGTCACAAATGTACTAAACACTTTACTTTATAGTATGATGCTAAATGGTATTGCAAGTCTAAAGCAATATGGAGTATTTGGTCAAGGAGCTGAATTCCTCAAAAACGCTACAAACTTTACACCAACAGCCATAGCTTATGCAACATCATCAGGTTTCGTTCCAGAGCCCGTTACACCAACTCCATTACATCAATTTGTTCCTGTTGCAATATTTGTTTCAAACCCAATAAACGTGAACAATGGAAATTCAGTTTATTTCTATAGCGTTATAGTGTTTCTGTATAAGTGGGTCGGATAAATTTTATAAAACACACCAAAATTTATCTTTAAAGAAATATGAAGTAGAAAACTAAAAAAATAATTTAAAATTCAAAAAATTTTATATTGTAAAACCAATTTAGGATTTAAGCTTAATAGAATTTTTATGAATTTATATTCAATTCTTATACCTTGGGCTTCTCCAAGGTCACAGTGCATAATTTCTTTTTTCATCCTTCTCTTCCTCTTTAGCGGGATAACCCTAACTCATATACGTGGAATTCCACGTATATGGGAAAACCTGCATATCTTGAGGCAAATTTTTAATGATGTTCTCAACTATTTATCTAGAGTGAATCCATATTTCTCACACCTAAAATTCCTTAACCTACTTTTCGGTAAACCCGTCTAGATGGGACTTAGATGTAAAACGTAGGCCTACCTCCTTATGTCTTAGAATCTCTTAGTATGATAAATGTTGTATTTAAGATATATAAGCTTCACGGTTTATTGAACTGTTGCCAATGGCTTTTAGATAAATAAAAATAGTCCTATTTTTTACAATTCTTTGGTGAGTAAAATGCCCTGGTCAATATTAGAGTTATTAAGAAACAACCCAGAAAAACTCAAAGAAAGCATTAAAAAAAGACAAATGGATGTAAATATAATTGACGAAGTAATTAGTTTGGATAATAAATGGAGAAAAGTTTTAACAGAAATAAATGAACTAAGGCACAGACACAACATAGTAAGTAACGCCATAGCTAAAGCTAAAGATGAAGAAAAAAAGAAATTGCTTGAAGAAGCTAAAGAATTAAGGGCTAAGCTTGAAAATGCTGAAAAAGAGCTCAAAGAGATAGAGAATAAAAGAGACTATGCTCTAAGAAATTTACCCAACATTGTTCTAGATGATGTACCAGTAGGAGGTGAAGAAGCCACAGTACCTATAAGATTTTGGGGAAAGGCAAAGGTATACAAAGAATATATAGAACAATTTAAAGAACAAACAGAAAAATATGGACTAAAAGCTGATTATGAAATAATTGATTATAAACCAATAGGTCATGCAGATATGCTTGAAAACGTTTTAAAACTAGGAGACACATTAAAGGCAGCTGAAGTCTCAGGATCAAGATTTTATTATTTGTTTGAAGATATAGTCTGGCTTGATTTCGCTCTTTTATTTTATGCTATTGATAAACTAACATCTAAAGGATACAGTTTAATTTTGCCACCTTATATGCTAAGGTATGATATAATAAATTCAGTTATAGACTTAGCTACTTTTCAGGATGCTATATATAAAATAGAAAACGAAGACCTATATATGATAGCGACGGCAGAACACCCTATTGCTGCCCTATATTATAACGAAGAGTTATATGACGATGAATTACCTAAGAAATATGTTGGATTTAGCCCTGCATTTAGAAAAGAAGCAGGAGCTGGTAATAGAGATTTAAAAGGTATTTTTAGGGTTCATCAATTCCATAAAGTTGAGCAGTTTATATATTCCTTACCAGAAGATAGCAAAAAGTATCATGAAGAGCTTATTTCAAATTCAGAAGAAATTTTTCAAGGATTAGGATTGCCATACAGAGTAGTAAACATTGCTTCTGGAGATTTGGGAGCATGCGCAGTTAAGAAATATGATTTAGAGGTATGGATGCCGGGTCAAGGCAAGTATAGAGAGATGGTTAGCGGAAGCAATTGTACAGATTGGCAAGCCTATAGACTCAACATAAGGCTAGTAAGAAGAAAAGGTATGATTAGGGACTATGTACATACATTAAATAGCACTGGTATTGCATCAACTAGGGCAATAACAGCTATATTAGAAAATTACCAACAATCGGATGGAACAGTTATAATACCTAAGCCTCTTAAAAAATATCTAGAAATGTTTGAAAAAGCACCCAAAGATTTTATAACGCCTAAAAGCAAAAGACCATAAATTTTATAGACTATAGACAAAAGTCTATTTTTACTAGGACTATCCCTTATAAGGTTCCGTCACCAATATATTAAATAGGTGAAAGTAGTGAGCCAAGAAATATATTCTAGAGAATTTAAGGAGAAAAAGATAGAGTTCAAAGTTACAAAAAAGGATGAAAAGGAACTTGAATATTATATTATTTCAACATTTGCTGTAGGCTCTTAAAGATTTTTATTACAAATACATCATTTAGATACTATTAACCTTTCACTATCAAAGGCTTTTATAGAAATATAAACACCAATTAATGTAAATGCTATCATAACAATAAAGTTAATAATCATATAAAGATATTGACCTAATACATAATTTGATATAGCTAATGCTGCATGAGTAAATGGTATAATCAACAGTATAGCTTCTATAAAACGTGGAAGTCTTTGAATATCTACAAATAACGTGCTAAAATAAATAGCAAGAGCTATCATCATAACAAGATAAGACATGGCTTGTGCAGATCTAAGAGATGAACTCCTTAAAACTATTGGTGTTATTATTGCTGCTGTCATTATAACTAGCATAGCACTTACAGAAAATGTTACAAGAATTAGGCCTGCAGTTAGCCTTAAACCTCCTTGTGCTATCATCGATAAATAAATTATAACGCCTAAACTATCAGCTATAGCTGTTATTAAACCAATAACTATTGAAGCAAACATCTTCCCTACAATTATTGTTGTCTTAGGAGCAGGTGTTGATATTAATGTTTCTAAAGTTTTTCTTTCTTTCTCACCGAGTATGCTGTCTCCCATAAAAACAATTGCCGGATTTGCAACAAAAAATAACGAAAATTCTAATAATCTTGCAGAAAAGCTTAGCTCAACTTGAGAAGTTGTTGCAGGTTTCCCAGATGGAAGATAGTAGCCAGTAAATATATTAATTGGATTTAAAAAGTTAGTTGTATTTACTTTTATGCCCGAAATATTAGATAGCTTTTGAACTCTATTTACAACTATATTGTTTTCTACTTGCCCTAATACGGATTCTATTAATGATTCTATCTCATTACTTTGTATGCTTCCAACTAGGCTTTTTAAATAAACTATTCCAACGCCATTTATATTAGAAATATTGCCATAAAAACCTTTAGGAATTATGAGCAATATATTGTAAACATTTGTTGGAGATGTATTAGATATAGTAACGTTTACCTTTAATCCATTGCCTTTCGCGTAGCTAATGAGCTGAGAAGATATGAATCTAGCTATATCGGTTGAATTTTTATCTAGAACTTCTATGTAAACTGTTGTTGTTTGCGCATAAGTCAAGCCGCTTGCAAGCAAAGCAATTGCAGGTAATCCTATAAATGGTATTAATATCATAGCAGCTAAAGTTCTTTTATCTCTGCTCAAATCCAATAACTCTTTCCATATAATAGCTTTAGACTTCATATTTTTCACCAACGGCTTTGATAAAAGCTTCTTCTAGGTTGACTGAGTTAAAATCTTCTATCGCTGATTTAACTGAACCAGAATAAAGTATTGTACCATATGCAATGAATGTTATCCTATCAGCAAGCATTTCTGCTTCAGACATGTTATGCGTCGCTATAACAAATGTGGTTCCACTAGAAGACATTGTTTTAATTAGCTTTCTTATTTTATAGGCAGAAAAAACATCTAAGCCATTTGTTGGCTCATCTAGCAACACAAGCTTTGGATTATGCATTATTGCTCTGGCTATAAGCAATCTCTTCTTCATTCCATTACTATACTCTCCCGCTTTTCTTGAGAGATCTTCATGAGTTAGCTCAGATATTTCAGCTCCTCTCTTTATGAATTTTTCAGCTATTTTCTCATCGCCATTGCTATAAATTAATGCAAAAACTCTTAAATTTTCAAAACCTGTAAGCCTTTCATATGGAGAAGAGTCCTCCGGTACATATCCTAAATATTTACTTATTTCATGTTGATTTTTATTAGGATCAAAACCCAAAACTGATAATTTTCCAGAATCATACTTAAGCAATCCAGCCAATATCCTAAAAAGAGTTGTCTTTCCTGCACCATTATGACCTGCTATTACATGTATTTCTCCATACCTAATTTTTAAGTCAACACCTTTCAGTATTTCTTTTTTACCTATTTTCTTATATATTTTTTCAGCTATTATTGAATAATGCGTATTATTGTCTACAGGAACCTCAACTCCTGGAAGCATTATGTTATTCACTAATATACTCTGAGAAACCTGAAAATTAATAGCATTAATGAAACTAGGTGTATAAATATTGGAAGAGGAGGGGACAACATTAAATGAGTTCCTAGCCAAATATGGTGATAGAGGTTATTATGTATTAAAATCCCTCCTCGATGCATCAAAAACATATAAAAAAGCTAAACTTGGTGATTTTGATTTAAGAGATTTAAAGGACTTTCTTATAAAATATGGTTTAGATTATAACCCAGTTCCTTTATTGGCTAAACTAGAAAAAGAATATCAAATAATAAGGACAACTTATAAATCAGGTTCTCAGCATTGGTGGAATATAATTAATAAAAAGGCATTAGAAGATGCCGTATATGGATATGAAGGAAATTCAGGTAATACCCAAGATCCTAAGCTAAAGTTACTTAAAATACAATTTTATAGTCTTGATCCAGAACATATCTATAATATACTAGAAAAAATATCAAAGAGGAAAAAACTATCATCAGAGGAAAAAGATTTACTTAAAAAGATAGCCTTTAACGATCTACCCATGATAGTTGAATTTTTGACAAAAGCTAAACCTGAATATGAAAATGAGCTTTTAAATGAAATCGATATGGCAGAAAAAATAATTGATATGGCAGAAAGCTTGATAACAAGCCTCAACAAAAAATCAAATAGCATAAAAGAATTTGAATTTGAAGAAACAATAAGCAAAAATAGATTAACTTAAATATTTTATTACCTTATCAACTTCTATAGATTTAGGTAATATTCTTTTATGTTCGCTATCTCTATTCATTTTAAATACTTTTTCATAGACATCAATACTAACACCTGTTAATTCTGATGCCTCTTTTATAGAATAACCTTTATCAATAACTGAATATATTATTAAATCTATCTGGTCATAAGAAATTCCCAGTTCTTTTTCGGCCATTTGCCCACTCCATAGTCTAGGGCTGCTTGGTTTTAATGCCACATTATCTGGTACCCCTAATTTTTGCGCTAACCTTCTAACTTGAGATTTAAGCAAAGAACCTATCGGTAATATATCAACCCCTCCATCGCCATATTTTGTGAAATACCCAATAAAGCTTTCACTTCTATCTCCAGTTCCTAAAACTAGTCTTGACATCTTATTAGCATAATAATACAGAATTGTCATTCTAATTCTAGCTCTAACATTTCCTAAAGGAACTTCATCACTCTCTTGATATATAGGTAATGTTGATCTATATACTTCTACAATCGGAGAAATATCTATTATATGCATTTGACCTCCTAACCTTTTAACTAAATCTTTTGCATCATTTATATCTTCTTTAGGAGTAACATTTACATCTGGCATTATTAGGGCGATAACATTTTCTATACCTATAGCTTCAGCTGCTAAATAATACGCGGTAGCAGAGTCAACTCCACCACTTAATCCTACTACATATCCTTTTTTCCCAGAATTTTCTATTTCATTCTTTATAAATTTTTCAATGTTTTTTCTTGCAAATTCATAATCAATGTTTATGACATCATTTATTGTAATCCCCAATTTACCCACCTCTTATTAGGTTTAAAGCACTATCAAGTATTACTCTAGCAAGGTTTTCTTTTAAAGTTTTCTCTACACTTATTATTTTTCCGTTTTTAAATATTAACACTGCTTTATCATAAAGACTTGAAAAACCAATTCCTGACAAATTAGCTGGATTTGCAACAACTATGTCTGAATTGTATTTAACTATTTTTTCTTTTGCTTTTTCTATAAGCTCTTCATCACTTTTTATGGATTCTGCTGCAAATGATATTAAGACCTTAGGCCTTTTATATATTGACTTCAATGTTTTTTTAGCAGGAATAAGACTTATGTTATAACTTAATTCACTTCTCATTTTGCCTTCAAACTTTTCAACGTCAAAATCTAATGGAGCTGCAGCCCCTATTATTATATCATAGTTATTTTTAGAAGTAAGTTCAGCAATTTTATTTGCCATTTCTTCTGTTGTATCAACATGATAAGAATTTACAGTATGAGGTATTTGGACTTCAGTATGGCCATGAACTAAATCTACCTCAGCTCCTCTTGAATAAGCCTCTATAGATAATTCTATACCCATTCTTCCAGAGCTCGGATTTGTTATGAATCTAACATCATCGATCCAAGCTCTTGTTGCTCCTGCAGTAATGAGCAATTTTAAGCCCTTCATATCATAACGTCTTAACATATGGGATCCTGTTACTCTTGCAACAAACTGAGGGTCTGGATATTTAGCTACTTCTTCTGCAACATAAGGACTTATTATAAAAACGTAGCTTTGAATTAGCCTTTTTTCTATTTCTTCATATTGCTTTGTATTTTCCATTTTTTCATGCATTGCAGGTACTAATATTATGGGTTTGTTGTATCCCATAAAAGTTATTGCAGTTAAAGATACTGGGTTATCTGTTATGCCATAAGCTATTTTAGACATTGATGAGAATGTAGCTGGGGCGATTAACATTGCATCACACTCTCTTGTTAAAGATATGTGCTCTGTTGCTCCTGTAAGCTTTACAACAGGTTTTATTCCAGTAGCCCAATAAAACATATCAGGACTTATTAGATTGGAGGCCTCTTCACTCATTATAACTTTAACTTTTGCTCCTCTTCTCATTAACCACCTTGCTGTATCTAGTGATCTATAAAGAGAAATACTAGCTGTTACTGCTAGTATAACACACTTATCTTTAAGAGTGTCGCTAAAACTTTTTATTATTGTTGATGATGGATGAAACTTAGATTCTTCTGTTTCCAATATCTAACACCTATTATAGCTTATATTAGTTAAAGATTTAAAACCTAAGCTTAACAATAAACAGCTATTAATATTTAACAATAAAATAGAGACTACACTCTTAAGACAAAAAGGAAGACAAACCTCGATGACTTATAACTTCTTAACCATGACATACGCGTCTTCTCCATTTCTATAATATTCCTTAATAATTCTAACTTCTTCAAAACCCATTTTTTTATATAAGCTTATAGCCTCTTTATTTGAAACTCTTACTTCTAAATAAACCGCTTCTGTTCCATAGTTGTTTTTCATCCTATTAATTGCCTCATTTAACAAAGCCGTTCCAATTCCTTTTTTTCTATATTCTGGAAGGACGGCTATCGATATAACATGACCAACCTTATGTGACTCAGAAAACATATTCTTAAAGGAACTCATTATATCTTCTATGCTTCTTTTCTTTTCTTTAATAAGTTCATTTTCTTTACCATATAACACCGGATCCCTTGCATCTTCGACTCTATTCATTATGTACCCAATAATTTTCTTATCCATTTCAGCAACCAGGAAAATGTCTCCCCATCTTTCTAATACAAATTTGTAAAATCCATACCAATAATTTTCTGGTAATGTCCTTAAATTTACTTCCATTACTTCAGGTATATCGTTTTCATCTGCGTTTCTTATAATGAAATTAATCTCTTGGCTCAATTTTCCACCTTTCTAGTTTAAAATAAAAAAAGAAGAAATATAAAACCATATATTTATTATTTATTATTAAGCAAGACACTCTTAAATGATTTAAGAAATTTCCTATTATGAAAAACTCTATTTTATTTATATCTTATGTTTGCCTGAGATTTTAATATTATTATATTTTAGAACCTTCAAAAATAAAGCTTTTACATAGAGGTTTGTTTTTAGCAAAAAATAAAAATCTACATAAATTAGTATTATAAACGTATATTTAAAAATATTAATTTTTAGATTATAGAATAATTGGGATCAAATTGATAAAAAATGCAATAATTGGTGGCGTTGGTTTTGTTGGCATTAATATAGCTACAGAACTGGCAAAACAAAGCAAAGTTATTGTTATATCTAGAGGATCTTCTATAAAGAAAAGACCAAATATAACAAAAAAGTTAAGAGAAATAGGATCAGAGCTTGTTATTGTAGATAAAATAGATTATCAAAGTTTAAAGGGAATTGATGCAGATAATTTTATATATACTATAGGAAAGCTTTCTGGAGATTTAAAAACCATGATGGATGCGCATGTTTATATTTTAAACGACGTAATTAAAATCTCAAAAGAAACTTCGTCTAGAATAATATATATAAGCAGCATAGCTTCAATAGGTGAAGCTAAGTTTGAAAAAGGTTCTATCATTTATGAGGAAGAAAATCATTTGGACAGTAATTTATTTTCACAAAAAACTCCTTATGAAATCTCAAAGGCAGAAGGTGAGAGATTAATATTAAAGAATAAAAAGGAATTAAATAATAAATATGTTATACTTAGACCATCAACAGTTTTTGGACCGTATGCATATGAACCCCAATGGAAAGCTGTCTATAGCTTATCAAAAAGGAACATAAAGATAAAGATAGGAGGGGAAAATTTAGTATACTCGAAAGATTTAGCAAGGATTGTCAAGTTATCAACGGAAGGGAATTTTGATGGAAAATGGATATATGTTAATTGGCCTCAAAAAGTTGACATTGAAAAGGTATCTTCTTACCTTTGCAATTATTTTAAAAAAAGAAGATGTTTGACAATTCCCTTAAAAGGTTTAATTAAAATTGGAAATTATATTTCTTTACCTTCTTCACCAATAAAGATGATTTATAGATCAATAAAATCCTCTTATATCTATAAAAGTAAATATCTTGACCAATTTAATTTTACTGATTTTGATATAGCATTTAAAGATTTTATTAATTGGGCTGAAAATAATGGATTTAATCCGTAAGATTATTCATGGAATTACTTCTGTTGAATCAGCTGTTGGATCATAATATAGATCTGTTACCTTTATTATGCCTTCTTTAATTAATTGATCTACCTCAGGTATAATAGATAAAACCATTTTTATATATTCTTTGTTAACTTCGTCTATTTCTATAAAGCCTTCTTTTCCCCAGTATGGTTCCATGTGAGCGTAGAGACACCTACCACCGCAATACTTCCTAAATTCACATTTTTTGCAATAATCTGGCATTGGTTCTTCTAATAATTTATATCCATTATATATATCTCCAAGATTTGCCCATTTTTCTCTAACTGCTATTGGGCAAGATAAGATTTTTCCATTTGATAAAACAGTAACAGATCTATAGCCTGCTCCACATGGAGAACCAATGTACCCTTGATGGTAATGAGCACTTAATATTCCAACAAATGGAATTATTTTAATAATCTTTCCTTTTTTTAAGTTTTCTACAAAAAATTTGAGCAGTTTTCTTAAGCCTGGTACATAGTTATTTCTTGCCCATGAAACAAAATCCCATTTATTAGACCAAACAACATCCAATTGCCAATGTATTTTGTCAAATAAGTTTAATTCTATTAAATGAATGACCTCTTCATATATATTTGAATCATTTGTTACAGTCATTCTTGCTATTGTTTCTATATTAGGATTTACATTTTTTATGTATTTTGCAGCTTCTATAACTTTTTTATAAGTTCCCTTTCCTCTATGTTTATCATTTATCTCTTGCCTACCATCTATCGATAATAATGCTACATTAATTTTTTTCCAATAATCCTTAGGTAATACTTTTACTAATAAACCGTTAGTTTGTATTCCAAATCTCGCTTTTTCTAAATTATCTATAACCTTTTCGATAAATTTATAATTTAATAATGGCTCACCGCCATAAAATATTATAGTTGGTGATTTATCTTTTTCAACTAATTTTTTTAAATTTTCAATATTATAGCTTACTTTCCATGGCACTATTTCTTTTGGAAAAGAGCCTCCACAATAGTCGCATTTTAAATTGCATTCGCCTGTTGTTATTATTAGCCACAGCATTATCTCTCACTTAATTATCTAAATAAAAATGGACCGGCCGGGATTTGAACCCGGGGCCTCTCGGGTGCAAGCCGAGCGCTCTTCCAGTCTGAGCTACCGGCCCACGCGATAATTATCGTTTCTCCTAGGATTTAAAAATAATAATAAAAATATCTTATTTACTTGTTATACGCATACTAATAAATTAATAACCTCTAAATTCACATTTACGAGGGAAAGGTGACTGATATGCCAGAAGAAGACTTGCTAAAAAACTATGATAAGCTTTTAGAAAGAGTTTACCAAAAAATACCTCCAAAAAGCGGTACATCTGATCTACAACTTCCAGAGGCACAACTCATAAGAGTAGGAACACAAACTATAATTAAGAATTTTAGAGATATATCACAAAAATTAAAAAGAGATCCTCAGCTTGTTTCAAGATATTTACTTAAAGAATTAGCATCAGCCGGTTCTTATGAAGATTATTCGGGCCAACTAATATTAAATGTAAAGGTATCTAGAAAGGTTATTGAGCAATTATTAGATATTTTTGTAAAATCTTATGTAAAATGCCCAACATGCGGTAGTATAGATACAAAAATAGAACACCGTGGCAAGATATGGGTACTAGTATGCGAAGCCTGTGGGGCCGAACAACCAGTTAAAGCATTTTAATTAATATTTATTTATTTTAAAATATAAAAATAAAATTTAAATAGAATAATAAATACTTATATATTAAATCGTTTATTATTTGTATTTTAAATTAGTTTTTAACCACTTATTATAATTTTTTAATCGGAAACTATAGACTTGGGTGAATGGATTGCCTGATTTACCAACTAAATTTGATGTCATTATTGTCGGAGCAGGACCTTCAGGGTCTTCCGCAGCATATTTACTAGCAAAAAAGGGGTTTAAAGTACTTCTTATAGAAAGAGGGAGAGGATTAGGGGATAAAAACCTCTATGGAGGAAGAGTTTATGCACCACCAATAAGAGAAGTTTGGCCCCAACTAGATAAAGAAGCACCTATACAAAGATGGGTCACTAAAGAAAGAATAAGTATGGTCCAAGGAGATAAAGCCATAACATTTGAATATAAGGCTGAGAAAAAGATTAGCTTTGTCTCATATTTAACGCAGCTAACACAATGGATGTCTAAAAAAGCTGAAGATGCTGGTGCATTATTTGTAACGGAAGTAACCATAGATGAAATAGTAATGAAAGATGGAAAAGCTGTAGGAGTAAGAAGTGGTCCAGATTTCATTGAAGCTGATGTAGTTGTCGACGCTGAAGGAGTTAATAGGCTTTTACTAGAAAGACTAGGTATTGTTGAAAGATTAAAGCCTGATAACATAGCCCTTGGAGTTAAAGAAATACTTAAGGTAGGTGCAAACAACATAGAATCATCATTTAATCTTAATCCAGATGAAGGTGTAGCATGGGTTATTATGGGTGATATAACTAAAGGATTACCAGGAGGAGGCTTCATATATACAAATAAGGATAGCATTAGCATGGGTTTAGTTCTACATCTTAAGCACTCGATAGATTTTATTCAAAACGGAAAATTTGATGAGCACGTATCAAAGCTTATTGAAGAATTTAGGTTTCACCCATATTTTAAGCCTTATTGGAAAGATGCGATAATTTCAGAATACGGAGCTCATTTGACAATAGAAGGGGCAACACACTTCATGCCACAAAAGTTTGCGTATCCCGGATTATTAATCGTAGGCGATGCGGCAGGATTACTATTATCTACAGGATATACCTTTAGAGGGGTAGATTATGCAGTATACAGCGGAAAGCTTGCTGCCGAAGCTGTTGAATTTGCTAGAAACAATGGAGGTTTTACGTATGAGAACCTACAAATATATGATAAAAATGTTAGAAGCAGCTTTATGTATAACGAGCTGTTTAAACATAGGGGAGCTGAACAACTAATGAATGACCCAATATTAATGTCTAAATATCCCTCAATATTAATTAAGGTTATGGAGAAAATGTTCGAAGGAGAATATAAACAAGAAACAGTTTACGATGCATTAATGCAAGCATTAAAAGAAGAAAAGGTTGGACCTTTTGATTTAATTTCTCAGGCTTTTGGGTTGGTGAAAAGCATATGAGCACAAGCACGCAAAGTAGTGAGAAGAAAAAGGAAGAAAAACCAATGAAATTGGAAGATATATTACAGAGCGACATATGGAATGTAGACGAAGATCCTCATATAATCGTTGATTATAACAAATGCGGTAACTGTAAGACAAAACCATGCGTTTATCTCTGCCCAGCTGGTTGTTATGTTTTGTCTGATAATGGAATTGTTTTCAGTTATGAAGGTTGCGTTGAATGCGGAACATGCAGAGTTATATGCCCATTAGAAGCAATTACATGGAATTATCCAAAAAGTGGAAAAGGTATTTTCTATAGGTTTACATGAGGGTGGTATAAATGAGAATTATTGTTGGTATGAAATGGGTTCCGGGTACAACGTCTGTAAGGATTGATCCTAAAACAGGTACTTTGATTAGAGAAGGTGTACCGAGTATTGTAAACCCACATGATATGCCTGCTATAGAATTAGCTTTACAGCTAAAAGATGCTTATGGAGGAGAAGTAATAGCGTTAACTATGTCTCCTCCACCGGCGATAAGAGGATTAGAGTATTTAATAGGAATGGGAGTTGATAGAGCTATATTAGTTTCGGATAGAGTTTATGCTGGAGCAGACACACTAGCAACAAGTTATGTATTAGCAAAAGCCATTGAGAAAATAGATAAAGAAATAGGTAAAGTTGATTTAGTAGTTTTTGGTCAAGAAACTATAGATTCTAGTACTGCACATATAGGAGCGCAAACTGCTAGCTGGCTAGATTGGCCTTATATTTATTATGCTCATAGCGCTAAATTGATAGATAATAACAAAATCCTAGTTGAAAGAGTATTAGAAAATGCCATAGAAGATTGGGAGGTAGATTTACCTGCTGTTATAGCTACCCATATGAAAGCACTAAAACCAAGGCCTGTTAGGCTATTAAATAAAATAAGATACAAAGTTGAGAAGCCTCTCACCACTTGGACAAATAATGAATTAAAGCTTGACCCTAGATGTACAGGCCTAAAAGGATCACCTACAATAGTTGCTAAAACTGTCGATGTACCTGAAGTGCCAAGAAAGAAAGTTATTTATACTCCTAAAGATGGAGAAGATGCTGCAAAATGGCTTATAAAGACTTTAATGGAGGATGAAAAGGCGTCTAAAGCTTTGATTAAAGCTCTAAAGGAAGGGGGTGGAAAGTAATGAGCTCTGCTAAAAGCGATTGCAATGTATGTCCTGAATGGGATTGTCAGAACTTAAATGATTTTAAAAACGTCTGGGTAGTAGGAGAAGTTGATGAGAATGGCTTATCTGAGCCAAGCCTACAGATGCTAACGCCTGCAAATAAAATAGCAACAAAATTAAACACAAAAATCGTAGGATTATTAGTTGGCCATAATGTTAAAAAATATGCTAAAGAATTTATTGAATATGGCGCAGACGAAGTTATTGTCTTGGATGATGAGAGGCTATCAATGTACTCCCCTCATATATATGCCAGAACTATAGCCGAGTTAGCCAAAAAGTACAAACCTGCTGTAATTTTCATTTCAGCTACTATGAAAGGTAGAGAATTAGGGCCATACGTCGCTAATACTCTGAGAGCAGGTATAACGGCTGATTGTACAGATTTCGATGTAGATGAAAAAACAAAAGATGTATTATTAATAAGACCTCCATTTGGTGCTGTATTGCTTGCTTATATAAAAACTCCTACTAGAAGACCTCAAATAGGTACAGCAAGACCTAATGTTTTCAAGTTACCACCCAGGGATCCGAATAGAAAAGGAGAAATTATTGAAGAGAGTATTGATTATATACCTCAGCCAAAAGCTAGATTAGTTTCAAGAAAAACTCTTGCAGTGAATGAAGTCCCAATAGAAAAAGCTGAATTAATAGTTAGCGGAGGAAAAGGGCTTGGAAATATAGAGGGGTTCAAATTATTAGAAGAATTAGCATCTAAAATGAATGCTGCTGTTGCAGGTAGCAGAAAAGCTGTTGATATGGGATGGATACCACATGAAAAACAAGTTGGGCAAACAGGTAAATCTGTTAAACCTATATTATATTTGGCTATAGGAATAAGCGGTGCTGCGCAACATATGTTTGGAATAAGAGAAGCAGAAGTTGTTGTAGCTATTAATAACGATCCTAGCGCGCCAATATTTTCGCAAGCAGATTATGGAATAGTTGGTGACTATAAACAAATAATCCCAGCTCTAATAAAAGAGATAGAATCTCTTAAAAAACAATTAAAAGGAGACTGATTTTTTTGAACAACTTAGAGGAATTTATTTCTTCTTTAAGAAAATATGGTCATCTAACTGGATTTAAGCTAGATATAGAAACAGCAAGAAAAATTGAAGAAATACAACTCAACATAATAAACGATGTAAACAATAAATTAACTAATTTAAATTTAGATGATCTCAACAAGCTAATTTCAGAACTTTCACAAAACGGAACAATGCAAACGTTAATAAAAGAAGTGTCTAAAGCTTTAGGAGAAGAAATAGATATTAATAATGCCGATGAGGCATTTAAAGAGGCTTTGGAAGGTAATATGAATTTTAAAGGAGCAAAGGCATCTTTAATAGCTCTCCAAGCCGTATCTAGACTTTATGCCGAAAAATATAAAGAAAAAAATGGGGAAATCTTAAATTTAACCCCGTATTGTCCTATATGTGGTTCTGAAAGCAAGACAATGGTAAAAGCCAATAATGAATATAAAATGGTTTGTCACTTTTGCGGGTATATATGGAAAGTTTCAGAAAAGAAAATTGTTTGCCCTTATTGCGGAAATAATGAGGAATTCAGCCTAGGAGTTTTCAGCGATAAAGAAGGTAGAGTAGGTTTAGTATATTGCCAGAATTGTAAAACAAGCTGGAGAATAATTCTTGATGAATCAATTAAAGCGCCATCCATAGTACTTCCATTAATTGCTTTAGGAGGAGAGAAGTTTAAAGGGGCATTACCAATTTCTGATTAATAATTTGTTTATTTTTTAATAGATAAATCAAAGCTGTTTATTGTGTTGTTTATAATGTTAACAATATTTAGCCCACTACATGCTTGATATATAGACAAACCATATCCAAATGTTATTAAAGATAATAAAGGGTTATCGAATATACAATTTTTGTAGTTTTGTGACAGTTGAGATAATTTTTTTAATGTATTACTTTGATAGTATTGAACCAACGGCATCCCTATTATTACAAAATATAGCATCATTAAAATTGCTATTAATACAATATTAAGAGCTAAGCTTTCATTTTTATTAAGCAATACTTTTTCTATTCTTTTTAATATCAGTAAATAAGTAATTTCCATAGCAGATCCAGCGAAAGCTAATGTAATTGCGAAAACTACTAAAGATAATGATAATGTTTGATAAGATTTTAATAAATTGGATAATATACCTACTATAATTCCAGAACTCATCAAAATTGGGGGCACGATAATTTCATATGATCTGAAGTACTTAAGGGAAGAGCTAAGTAACTCCAATTTCTTATTTGCTTCTTGAACATTTTCCGTGACATTTCACCATCTATTTGTAAAAAATAGGTAGTTTTATAACTTTCATACTGATTTTCTGGAAATAAAATGTATGACCTCATAAAACAAGGAATCTAACTATTTTGGCTCTACTTCAGTTCTTATATTTAAAATCTTAGAAAGATATTTGGCTATATACCAAGAATCTTGACTTCTTGTACCATCTATTATAACTTTTCTAGGGTTGGATTCCTTTATATATTCTATAATTTCTTTAAATGTTGCATGATCGCTAAAAGACACATTAAACTGATTTTCGCTTACCTTAACTGCAATTCCCCTAAGTTCCCAACCGGTTAACATAATATGAGTACCTTCAAGCCTACTAAAATCCTGATGCCTAAATGTGTGAACAAAAATAATCGAATCACCTTCTACCAATTCTTTATTAAATATCGTTGTATCTCCTAAGTTAACTCCATAATAATTGGATGCTATTTGAGCCATCCTTAAGGTTTTTTCATCTGCTAAAAATTTATTCTTTATACCCCGTTCTCTTAACAATATCATAATTTCCTGCAATTTTCCATTATATCCATAAATCCATATTGGACCTCTTTTTGTATATTCTTCTATTAAGTTCATTAAAGCCCCTAATGCATCCCAATCAGCCCAACCTCTTTGATACTTTAGATTTCCATACGTTGCATCAACTACTAATGTATCTAAGTCTTTTAATGGTTCCGTTCCAGGTAATTTAAAATCTCCAGTATATCCCATTGTTCCATTCTTTGTTTCGACCATAACTTGAGCACTTCCAGCTATATGCCTTGATTTTTTTAATGTTATCTTTTCATCCATTATTTCTATGGTTTTGTCATAATCTAGCTTCATGGCCTTTTCTTCTGGTATATGATAACCCAGTATGTTCAAGAACTCATGCGTTATTGGAGTTGCAACAATAAAAATGCTTTCCTTTATGCTTTTTCTCAAACCTTTCATATGATCCTCGTGAGCATGGGTAACAACTCTTATAGGCCTATTGCTATAACCATCTACTGTAAAATTGTTACCTAACAATATTGCTCCATTCTTATCAATTTTGGCATCCATTTTAGTTCACTTTTATTATTATTAAGCTGAGTTTTATATCTCTAATTTTATATCTTTAACAAACCTGGATAAAACCATTTTTTATTATATTTTTCTTTAAGTTCATCCCACTCAGACAACAACTTAATAGCCTCCAACGCAACTTTAGATGCATTATTAATCCCAACATTCGGAATAAATTCATCTTTTATTCTGTTCGCAATAGCTGCACAAACACAACCTGCTCTTGCATTGAAAATTTGCGAAAGAGTAAATAGTGTTGCAGCTTCCATCTCAAATGCCATTACATTTAACTTCATTAATTCCTCAACTATATTTTCTTTATTTTTTGGTAAATAACCATTAAATCCTGGTCTTCCCTGACCTACATAAAAAGTATCTGTACTAGCAACCAAACCAACATGATATCTTATATTTAAGCTCTCAGCAGCTTGAATCAAAGCATTAACGATTTCAAAGCTTGCTACTGCAGGATATGCCTTTTCAACATAATCACTACTAGCTCCATCGAGCCTATAAGAGCCAGTTCCAATTATCAAATCGCCGATATCTATATATGATTGCAAAGCTCCCGACGTCCCAACCCTTATAAAAGTATTTGAACCAATTCTAAGTAACTCCTCTAATGCTATAGATATCGAAGGACCACCTATACCAGTGCTTGTCACAGATATATCAACACCTTTATATTTCCCATTTGCTGTCCTATACTCTCTATGAGAAGATATTATTTTATACGAATCCATGTAGGAAGTTATTATATCCACTCTATCCGGATCTCCTGGAAGAAGAACGTATTTGGAGACTTCTCCTGATGAAAGAGATATATGATATTGCTTACCTTCTTTTGTTTCGGGTTTTTTAGCACTTATGATTTTTTCATCCATAACACATTCCCTCTAAATTAACTGACCCTCGCTTTCAGCAGGGTATTCATTAATTTTGTAACTATCCCTAGGTATTTTAAACCTAAGTGCAAAAGTTAACAAATCATTATTGTAAGCATTATATTTTATTGCTACCTTCTCTCCATTAATGAATCAACTATAAGAAATCTGAATGTTTATTCAAAGCACGATATTTTTCAGAATTTAAAAAAATTTTCATGTCTTAGAATATAAAATATGTTTTTATTTTATTAGAAATTAATTTAATATAATAAAAATTCTAAAATCTAAAACATCACCTCAAAGGATATAATGAACCCAAAGAAATTGATTAATGGCTCCTTTGTTAGAGGGGATGGTCCCGCCGCGGGGAATTGAACCCCGGACCACCCGGTATCGGCAAAGAAAGGCCGATACAGCCCTGTCCCACTACAGCCGGGCGCTCTGCCGCTGAGCTACGGCGGGCCGGCTTCATTTATAGATAGGTGACTAGGGATTTAAGGATTTTGCTCTTTTTTATAATTAAGTTTAAAATTATTTAACAATTCAATGCAATTATTATAAATTGTGTTCTCATTTATTTTAATCTCGCTCTCTTTTTTATCCATAAAATATCTCAAAGATATTATTTCAATTGTATTTGGTGTTATTGCAATTAAACCTTTACAATTTTCACTTATATTAAAATAACAAAGCTCTACATCTTTTATAGAAATTCTGTTTATACAATCTGGTTTGATATTTATTTCTTCATAATAATCCATAGAATAAATAATTTCTTTATCTGTTATAATTTTAACTCCTTTTTGTTTATTGCTCAAAACAAACTCTTCAATCAAAACATGCACCTAAAAATTTATTCTTTAATTAAAGGAGAAGCTATTGTTAATTGAGAACCACAATAAGGACAGTGGTATCTTAGTCTCTTTGCATCAGCTGCACAAAAATAAGCATCTACAGTTTTTCCACATTTAGGACATACATAAACTACCTCTTCATGCCTTGCATTTGGTTTTTGGCCTGATAAATCTAAGTACCTTCCACAAATACGGCACCTTACTGTTATCCAACCTACATGACCCATTGCATTTGCTCCTTTCGCTAATCCTATTGTCACTTTTCTGCACCTTTATGATTTTTTAGCAATTCGGCTTTAAATGTTTTCCTAATATTTTCAATTTGCTTATATGGATTTAAAAAGTAGGTTTATAATTCCTAATTCTGTATAGCATAAGAAGGGGAAAGAAATATGGTTTCAAAAGCAACAACTATAATGTTAATATTGTTTGCTGCTACTTTAATATCAGCTGGAATTGGGCTCTATACTTATAGCGGATATTCTAAACCACTTGCACATATATATCCGCAACCTCCATTAAGTAAAATTTTAAATAAAATATCTTATATGCAATATCAAATTTATTCTCCTATATTTGGAAATTCCTATGTTAAACTTTTTAACAATGCAACATATCAAAACGGTACCGCATTATTATACAATGTTACTACAAATAGTGTTGTTGAAAAAATAGTCTACAAATACAATGAAACAGGATTAACTTTTTTAGGCGTCGTAATAGGTAATGTAACAATCCCAATAAATGCATCAAACTATTATACATTCTATACTAGTTCATATTACTTTACTAATCCTTATACAGGAACTTCTTATTTAGAACCATTCCCTGGTATAGGCCCTCTTTACGCAATTTATTATATTGGTCAAATATATAAAGTTGATTGGCAAGCAATCTCTTTAGGTCAAGCACAACCACCAAATTCTTATGCAACAATAAATATGGGATTTACTGATATACCGGTCTTCAATAAAAAGTATCCAGGTTTTGAAATATCAATATCTCCAGCATCAACTGCTGTAATGCCAGCAAATTATCCTGTAACCTTCACAGCAACTGTAGTCTATATTGATGGGGTCTCAATTGCATCGCAAATGACTATAGGAGTAAGTTCCGCTAATTATTTATCTTATACATTAACATCATTAAACTCAAACATTTCTTCATAATAAATATTATTTAACGTACTTATTTTAATATTTTCCGCATCTATAAAATATTTTGCAAACTCTATTATGTTTTCTATTGTAGGGTTCCTAAAGGATTTTTTATATAAATTTACTAAAGTTTTATTATCCATTAAATGCAAAAAATATGATACTCTTTTATATAATCTAATTCCATCACTGTTTAATCTCTCATCCCTACTAAAAAATTCTTCATAATTTTCAAGAAGCTTTATTAATATATTTTTTATTTCTTTGTTAGCTTTAGCTCCCTCAGAGCTTGCACCCATAAATCATCACATCAATTGGAATCTTTCAATCACAGGGAGCTTTTTTATGGTTCATCATCGTATTCTCCAGGGCTTTCTTCCTCTTCTACGCTGCTCCATCCCATTGGCATACCATTTCCATATCTTATTGGCTTTTCCATGTTGCTTAATAGCACAACCCTACTAGGGACACTTTCACTAACTATAGGATAATCGCTCTCATTACTTATCTTTTTAGCAACTTCTTTTACTTCATCGTAGTTTGGCATATTTTCTCTAGTAAGTCTCCCTTTGCTTGCTCCGACATACATATAAGCCTTTACCTCAACGTAATTCGGAAGCCCTAACTTAATTAGCTTGGCAAAACCTTTAATCGCTTCATCGCTATCATTAAAGCCTTTAACTACAGTAATCCTGTAAACTGTCGTTGACGAAAAGCTTGGCAACATTCCCAATGTCTCTAAAGTAAGTTCCCATCCCCTTGGAACTAACGGCTTGTTAAATAAATTGTATGATTCTTTATCCCAGGCTTCAAGGCTAATATATAATTGAGAGGGCTCCTCTTCTAGATTAGCCAGGATATCCGGTCTAATACCTCTTGTAACTAGAAAAGTAGATATACCTCTATTATGAAATTCTTTTATTAATTCCCCTAACCTTGGATATAAAGTTGCTTCTCCAGTTAGACTTATTGCCACATGTTTAGGGTTCATAGCTTCTTGATACATTTTCATATCAGTTCCTTGCCTGCCCTTATAACCACTCATAATTCTTCTATATTCTTTTATAGCATTTTCAACAATAAATTTGGGATCATCGTTATATGGCATTTTAGTTTCATTCCATTCTAAGCCAACATCTTGAGGCCTTAATCTCCAACAATGTGTACATGCATTCCAACACCAATGATTAGAAACACTTAACTGAATGCATCTATGACTTTCAATTCCATAAAACTTTGATTTATAGCAAAACCTATGTTCTGCTATTGCTGCATGATTCCAATAGCATTTTTTTACAGAACTATGGTTTCCGATTAAGTGATATCCCTGTCTTTCAAGTCTTTCATTTAGCGCCTGATAAATGTCTTCAGTTTTGAGCTCTGCCATTTTTTCACCTACCTTGAAGATTTCTCAGTCAAGTAAGTATAAGCACTATAAGCGGCTATAGATCCAGATGCTGCCGCTGTTACTATTTGTCTAAAACCCTTCCATTTGCTAGTTGCATCCCCTGCAGCAAAAACCCCTGGTATATTGGTTCTCATCCAGTCATCTACTTTTATATAACCTGCTTCATCTGTCTCAAGCCCTAAAGATTGATACCAATCTTTAGGAGGTTCAAAACCAATTTCAATAAAAATGCCATCTATATCAATTTCCTTTTCTTTTCCATCCTTATTTAATACTACAGCACTTTTAACAAAATTATCTCCTTTTATTTGAGTTACAAAGCTGTTATATAGTATCTCTATGTTTTTCCTATTCAATACTTGGTTTACATAAAAAGGTTTAGCTCTAAATTGGTCTCTTCTGTGAACTAAATAGACTTTTTTAACATAGCCACTTAATAAAAGCGCTCCTTCTAAAGCCGCATCTCCTCCTCCGACTACAATAACGCTGTCTTTCCCTTTATATAATGGAGCATCGCATATGCTACAATAACTCACTCCCTTTCCAGTAAAAGTATCTTCGCCGGGTACGTTTAGCTTTCTCCTCTTTGATCCAACTGCCAATATTATTGTTTTAGAATAAACATCTAAACCATTGCTTCCTACTACGTGAAATTCGTCTTCAATTTTATCAAATTTTTTTACTGAAATAAATTCATATACTGGCACTTTAAACAGTTTTTCAGCATGATCTCTAAATCTCGATACAAGTTCTGAAGCCTTAATTGATAGTGTTGCTGGATAATCATCTACGACATCAGTTAAATTTAATTGCCCTCCAATATCTTCAGAAACTACTACAGATTTCAGCAAAAACCTTGAGGCATAAATAGCTGCAGAAAAGCCCGCCGGTCCTCCTCCAACTATTAATGTATCGTAATGTTCCCCTTTTGGAGGTCTTGATATTTTAGTTCCAAGTCTTAATGACATAATGCTTTCACCAAAATATAATATTAATTAAGTGCTTTTAAGCTATAGTATTAAAAAATTATATTAATAGCCCGCCCACCATTTTCTTTGATTTTATAAATTCAATTAAATTGTTTTGATGCTCTAGTGCAGCTTTTTTAGCTTCTTGAGGATCTCCTTTCTCTATTGCTTGATAAATTTTCCAATGCTCTTCAATTTCTTGCTCAACCCTATTTGCTGATGCAAACAAATCTACTCTAACTATGGCTAATTTATTTCTTATATCCTTTAAAATATCTCTAAGATATTCATTACCACTGAGATCAGCAACTATATCATGAAAAGCACTATTTGCAATTGCTGCCGCTAATGGATCATTTTTGCTTATTTTTCTAAATTCTTCAGCAGCTTCTCTTAACTTCTTTAAAAGTTCAGGATCTCTATTTAATGCTGCTTTTTCAGCTGCTAGCCCTTCTAATATAGATCTAACTTCGAAGAGTTTCAATATCTGCTCTTTAGTTAAAAAGTTTACGTGATAACCATCTGATAATTTAACTACCAAACCTTCTTTTTCAAGTTTATGTAAGGCTTCTCTTATAGGGGTTCTACTAACATTATAAAGCTTTGCCAAAGCTGTTTCACTGAGCTTATCCTTAGGTTCAAATCTTCTATTCAAAATATCCTTTTTTAATAATTCATATACTATATCAGAGTACTTAGATTGCTTATCTGATTCTGTTTCTGACATCTTTGCTCCCCTGTTCTGTATACAGTTTAAGACTTATATTTATTCTCTTTAGTTTATTAAATATATAAAATATTACTTTTTAGATATTTTTAATTAACCTCTCAATAAGAGTTCTTATAATATCTATTAAAATCAAAGTCTTTTTATAGTTATCGTCGTACACATTATATTCTTTTGCCTCTTGTACAATGTCTCTTCTTAGGTCACTAAATAAATCCAATAATTCTTGAAAATAACCTTCCATATCCTTAATACCATATTCGTTTATTAAAATATCAATTATTTGATCTATTGTTGTAAAAATAAAGGATTGAACAATTAAATAAAATCTAGCGTATACAGGTATCTCTGAAAAGCTCTTATATGCTTTTAAAAAATTATTTAATACCTGATCGTATCTTTTCAAAGAAATTATCCCATCATTATTTAATCCATTCCTTACACAATCCCATATAAAATTATAGTATTGTTCTTTGATTCCCATGTTTACATTCCAAATAATCCGCTTAGGCCTTCGCTTACATCTACTTCTTTGTTTTCTTCCTCTTTCTTCTCCTCTTTCTTCTTTTCTTCCTTCACTTCTTGGGTTTTCTGAGGAGCTATAGGCTTTGCAACTTCTATGCCTAATTCTTTAGCTTTATCTCCTAATGAAGAAGATACTGCCTCTTCTTCCGCATATGCCCTCTGTAATGTAAGTTCTGCGGTATCTTTATCTAATGCAAGGCCTGCTTCTTGTATTAATCCTATGGCTTCTTTTTCTGCAGTTATTAATATTGAATTCAAAGCCTCTGGTACATCTAGATATGTGGCTTCTATTGCTAATCCTATGGCTTCTTTTTCTGCAGTTATTAGATCTGACTTGAATGATTCCAAATCTACGTGCAATACATCTTTCGGTATTATAGTCTTCCCATCCCATGCTAATATCAAATTAAGCACTATTTCGAATGGTTGTATTCCAAGTTGCTGTAAAAGACTTGCTAATTCTTGCGATATTACATCACCTTTTTTAGCAACAACAGTGTCACTCTTTATATAAATCGTTCCCTTTCTAACTTCGTATGGTATCTTAAGTTTACCGAAAACGCTTACCATAGGACCAGGTCTAATACCCGTATCTCCCTCTGGTACTACTATTTCCTTTGGCGCTGGAAGACCTGCCTTAGCTGGGGCAGGAATTCTTAACTTATCTATTTTCATAGATATCTTAAACGGATTTGTATCAGTCAAAATTATTAAAACTCCGTTTTTTAGATAAGGTTCAACTTTTTCCTTTTCTAATCCAACTTTCTCTAAAGCCATTAATATTAATCTTTTCTTTGAAACCTTAAATATAGAATCGTTTCTTAACTCCTTCTTAATTAATTGCAATTGCTTTGTAGGCATAGATTCTAAATCAGCAAATATTACATATTTTTTGCTTTTTATTAAATTAATTAATTCTTCCAACTCCTTTTTCTTGCTTTCTGGCGGCTCCTTCCTTCCTTTTTTCTGAACCAACATAGACATCTATATCACCTTAAAGCTATTTCAACAGGGACTCCCATAGTTTTCTTCACATATACTTTTGCTATTTTAGCTGCTCCTATTTTCGATTCAACGGTATTAAATACTGCGTTTATATTTTCAATTAAATCTTCATTTTTCATATCTTCGGTTCCAACTCTACATTGAACTTGTGGCTCATTTCTTAACCTTGCCCATACAGCCCTTTTGTAATTGTTAACTATATCAGTTATGTTTGACTTTGGAGAAATGGCAATAGGGACTTTACCTCTTGGACCTAGTGCAGGACCTAAAATACTACCAACCAAACCCATTAAGTCTGATGAAACTAAAATCCAATCACAGCTATTACCAACTGCTCTTGTAGCCTTTTTATTACCTTTCATTGCGTTTAGTTCTTCTCTGGAAATAGTTCTTAGGCCTAATTTCTTTGCCTCAAGTAAAAGATCTCCTGAAGCAACAACGCATATATTTGGCTCTTTAGTTGGAGAATGAGGCAGATAAACAACTTCTCTGAATTTGGCCTCATTGCTTTTCATATTTATGTCTTTTAAAGCTATTATAAGCTCGATACTTTGTTTGAATTTTCTCTGCTTACCAAGCGTCTTAGCCTTATCCACTGCACCTTTTATTATTTCATTATCTAAAGGCAATTCCAAGCACCCTGTTATTTTTTCTCGTTTCTACATCTCTAACATATTTCTGCATTTTTAAGCCCTTTCGTTCACTTTTAAAGTTAAACTATTTTAATAGAATATTGTTTAATAAATATTTTAAGAAAGATTATTAAGAGAAAAGGCTAAAACTAAGGAAAGAAAAGCATATAACCAAATTTGTTCAAGTTTTAAAAAGAGAGGCGAAGGGTCCAAAACGCCTTGAGCCTAGAAATAGGCGGGCCATGAGGACCCGTGGCTCAGCCAGGATAGAGCGTCGGCCCTCTAAGCCGAATGTCGGGGGTTCAAATCCCCCCGGGTCCGCCACATTTAAAATACAAAGTCCCTCTCATGCTATTTATCATTTTAGCAATAAATTGTTAAATAAATTAATTATATTTTATAAATTTAATTGTTATTAAAATTATTTTTACTCTAAAGATGTTAGCTTATTTAATACACCAGTTAAATCTCTTGTAGAAATTATTCCTTTAATTCTTCCCTCTTCATCAACAACAGGTAAGTGCCTAACATTTTTTTCATACATTAAAGAAATCGCTTTACTTAATCCCTCTGTGTATTTTATTAAAATAGGATTCCTTGTCATAACATCTCCAACATTTTTGTTCAATGGACTATTTTCAGCAACTACCCTTGTTAAATCTCTCTCTGTAAAAATTCCTATAACTTTGTCGTCAGGTGATACAACTACTACACTACCTATTTTATTATTATACATAATTTTTGCTACTTCAATTATTGATGAATTTGGAGAAACGGTAACAGGCTTTTTCATTACATCTGATACCCTCAAACCCAAAACTGCTGACATTTTCTTACACCTCTTTTCTGTAATCTCTGCAGAAATATAAATGGGTTTCTAGTGGGTTATACAAATAAATATTTCCTTTGTATCTAAAAAGTAAACTTTTTTAAATTAGTAAATTTGATTCTTTTAAAAGATAACAAACTTTTTTAATGATAAATTGTTTATTGTTGTTCTTTAATTTAATTTTTTCTCCCCTAAGCAACGCTTTTATAGTCTGCGCTTACACACTTAAAACTGCAAGCTAGAGGTTGATAAAAAATGCCCCAAGAAGGAAAAGCATATGTGCATGCAGCACTTGCTTTATATTATGCAGGTGCCCAACTAAGTGAGGATAATCTTAAAAAGGTAGTCGAATCTTTAGGCCTTCAAGCAGATGATGCAAAGGTCAAAATGCTAGTAGCAAGCATATCAGAATTAAAATTAGATGAAGTCTTAAAGAACGCCGCGGTTGCTGTTTCAGCACCTGTTTCAGCACCTGTTTCAGCACCGGCAGAAGCTGAGAAGAAAGAGGAGAAGAAAGAGGAGAAGAAAGAGGAAGAAAACAAAGAAGTAGATGTAAGCGAAGGCCTAAGCGGATTATTTGGAATGTAAACGATAAATTTTTAAAAAACTTTATTATTTCTCAAACTATTTTCATTTAATGGTGTTAATAAGTGATGAGGCTAAATCCAGAAGATTACAAGCTTGACTTCTTTAAAGAGAACGGATTTATAAGAAAAAAATGCAAAATAGGTAAAGAAGATTTTTGGACATTAAATCAAGAATTCGATACATGCCAAGATGCTCCTGATACTGAGTATTGGTTTGATAAAATAAGTTCTATTAATGGTTTAAGTGTTAGAGAGGCAAGAGAAAAATTTATAAAATTTTTTGAAAAAAATGGACACACACCTATAAAACCAAGACCTGTTGTTGCTAGATGGAGAGAGGACTTATACTTAACAATAGCTAGCATTGTTGATTTTCAGCCTCATGTTACAAGTGGATTAGTTCCACCTCCAGCTAATCCATTGGTTATCAGCCAACCTAGCATTAGGCTAGAAGATATAGATAATGTCGGTCTAACTATTGGAAGACATTTAACTACATTTGAAATGGCAGCTCATCATGCATTTAATTATCCTGATAAAAAAATCTATTGGAAAGATGAAACAGTAAGATATGCATATGAGTTCTTTACAAAGGAATTGAAAATTCCAGGGGATTTATTAGTATTTAAAGAATCTTGGTGGGAAGGAGGAGGTAATGCAGGTCCTTGCTTTGAAGTAACAGTAGGAGGTTTAGAATTAGCAACTTTAGTATTCATGATGTATAAAGTAGAGAACGGAAAATATGTAGAATTGCCATTAAAAATTGTAGATACAGGCTATGGAGTAGAAAGGATGGCTTGGTTTACCCAAAAAACTCCAACAGCATTTAAAGCTATATTTGGAGATACTTTAGATAAATACAGAAAAATCTTAGGCGTAAAAGAGCCTCCCGAGAAAGTATTATGGGAAGCCTTTAAAGCAGCTGGAAGACTTGAGCCAGAAGATCCTAAGAGTGTTAAAGAGTTCTATGAAAGAATATCAAAAAATACTGGATTTAGTTATGATGAAATTAAATCATACATGGAATTAGATGCTCGTTTGTACAGCTTATTAGATCACTCTAGAACTATTTCCCTTATGCTTGGAGATGGTATTGTACCTAGCAATACTGGAGAGGGGTATTTAGCTAGACTAGTAATAAGAAGGGCACTAAAACAACTTAGATTTATAAGAGATGATGTAAGTCTTTCAGATCTAGTTGAACTCCAAATTAAATTATGGGGAAATGATTTCAATCAATTAGTAGATAATCAAAATTATATAATAGATGTCATAATAGATGAAGAAAAAAAGTTTAAGGACACATTAAATAGAGGGATAAAATTAACTTTAAAGACACTTAAGTCTGGAAATATTAGCTTAGAAGATCTTATAAAATTTTATGATAGTTATGGAATTCCACCTGAAATAATTGCAGATGAAGCTAAAAAGAGGGGAGTAAATATAGATATACCAATAAATTTCTATTCAATTATTGCATCAAGACATAAAGCTCCAACATCAGTTAGAAAAATAGAAGAAAAAAATAAGCTTCCAGAAGATATAATATCTTGGGCAAAAGAGTTTAAATCAACAAATCTTTTATTCCATCAAAATCCCTATGCAAAAAGCTTCATAGCAAAATTGTTAGGAAATAAGGGTAAGTACTTTATATTAGATTCAACATTATTCTATCCAACAGGTGGTGGACAAATTAATGATCTAGGCAAAGTGAATATATGTGATAAAGAATATAGAATAGTAGATGTAGAAAAAGTCAATGATGTGGTTGTTCACGTTGCCGATAAAGAAATAGATACAAATTGCGAAGATGTATATGGAGAAATTGACTGGATTAGGAGATATAGACTTATGAGACATCACACAGGAACTCATTTACTCATGGGGGCTTTAAGAAAAGTTCTAGGAGATCATGTCTGGCAAGCTGGAGCTGAGAAAACACCTGAAAAGGGAAGGCTAGATATAACACATTATAAAATGCCCAGTAAGGAAGAACTGAAGGAAATAGAAAGATTAGCCAATAAGGTAATAGATGAGAGAAGACCTATAAATCATTTATATATGAGCAGAACTGAAGCTGAAGACAAGTATGGATTTAGGCTATATCAAGGAGGTGTACCTATGACCCCTAAAATAAGAGTTATAGATATTGAAAACTGGGATACACAAGCATGCTTTGGGACGCATTTAACAAATACAGGAGAAATAGGAGGATTAAAAATAACTAAGGTCGAGAAAATTCAAGATGGCATAGTTAGATTTGAGTACGTAGCAGGAACTAGAATTCCTGAAGAAATGGAAAAGCAAGAAGATAAAATGGAAGAGATCGGAAAAATCTTAGGTTCAAAACAAGGAGAAGAAATAATAAGAGTAAAAGCATTAAAAGATGAAAATAATGAACTAAATAATAGAATTAAGGCTTATAGAAGGCTTTGGGAAGAGCAGATTGGAAATATAATAAATACAGCTCCCATTATAAATAATGTTAAAGTAGCTTTCATAGAGTTTCCTGAAAACGATATAAGCTATGCAAGAGAATTTTTAAAGAAGTTCACCAATAAAGATGAAGAACTCTTATTAGGCTTATTAATAAAAAACGATAACAAAACGTTTATAGAAATGGCAGCTGGTGAAAAGGTTAAAATAGATCTTGGAGAAATATCTAAAAAAATATCAAGCAAATTAAATGGGTCAGGAGGGGGTAAAGGATCTTACGCGAGTTTAGTTATCAATAAGAACGTAAATAGCGAAGATATGCTAAACATAATAAAAGAAGTCTTATAAACTAACCTTATTTAAATCTTGATTTAATTTATTATAAAACCTTTCCCACCAATTTTTAAGTTTTTCTTTATGATACATAGAATCCTCCCAACCTGTTGCACTAGTTTCAGCAGCTAGAGATGCGACTATATCCATTACTTTCTTAGATTCCCAAAATTCTGGCTCTGCACCAGATTTTAGTTGGTAATCAGCAATTGTTTTATACATCTTTAATCCATGAGAATAAAGATCAACGTTTAAACCAATCAGCTGTTTGTACATTTCTGACATCATCTCTTCAGCCCACCCTCTATGGAACCTACAAAATCCAGCGTTAGCAACTATATATTCAAGTACAGCTCTCTTCAAGCTTACCGTTTCATAATCTTCTGGCTCTTTGAAAGAAGGTGAATAATCTGTCCAATATTTCCCCAAAACATATAATGGAGCCAAGACGCCAGGACTCCAGTAATAATTAGGAGTCATATATCCTTCTTTACCAAAAGCTGCATATACTAATAAATCCTCGTATCTTAAACCAATTTTACTAACTCTATCGTGATAAATGTTATCAAGTTCCTTAGCAGCAGATCTTAATCCTCTTTCTGAAATAATTTTTAATACTTTATTATTTTCATCAAACCCAATTAATTCGATAAGTTTTCTTGCTAAAATAGAATTCTTAATGCTCGATTCTTTATCAATCCTCTCAGGATCGAAAACAGGATAATCATTTAGCCCAACGTCTTCTGGATTTAATAGACCTTTATCTATTAAATCAAATATCCATGATATTAAATGACCAGCTTCTATTGCATCTAACCCTAAATCATCAAGCAAATTGACTAAGCTAGCTGATTCATCCATAGTTATTATACCACTTATAGGACCCACGCCATGAGCTGGTTCGTAATCAATTTTAGTCCCTTTATATATCTTTTTACAAGATACTGAGCAAGGTTCTCCACAATTTTTTGATGCATCAGTAAGCTTTCCTCCATCAAATACATTATCTTCAAAAGGCTTCCAATAATTTTCTATAACCTTGTCATGTAAAATTAGCCTAACTCCTCTACTATAATAAACATTGTTATAACCTAAGTATGGAACAAGCTCCTTATAATGTATATAGTTAACGCCAAATGTACCTCCAGTTTTTGTTTGAGGGTCAAAACGATATTTTACTGTTTTATCAAGCAAGGTTGGCATGTATTGCTTTTTATAAACGTTTTGCGATATTTGGTTCATTAACTTTATATTACCTATATTAGGATTATCCCTCTTCAAAGTGCCTCCTACAACTATTCCTACAACATTATGAGCTTTAGCTAATACGCTACCTCCTCCTCCTCTTGAGGCTGAATCAGAAACAGATGTGATATTTGCAGTATGTTCATCTAATACATAACTGAAAATTCCGGCAAAATTCGTTTTAAAAGCAGCTGGACCCACTACTATAACTCTTGATTTGTTTTTTATTATACTATCTTTATCTTTTGATATTATATATTGGGTAAGTCCTCTTGTACCTTTATATCCCTCGTAACCATTATATACATTCCATAGCTCATCTTCTTTTATATAATCTATCTTTACATTAAGACCTTTATCGCTAGAATAAATAGTTATAATGCTTGGCTCTCTAGATTTTCCATTAACAACTACTCCATCTAATCCTGTCCTAAAGAAAGCAAAACCAGCTCCTCCTAGTTCACTTACATGAATTCCTGTAGATACTGGGCTTTTAAAGATAAACACTATTCTATGACTACCTATAACTATACCTCCTGCAAATGGGCCTATACCAAATACTGTAGGGTTGTTCGGATCTAGCGGATCTAATAAATAGCTCTTATATTTCATATGAATCTTTAATCCATAATCAATTATACCTAAAATATCTGGATCTTCTTCATCATTAAAATTATAAGATTCTTTGGACACATCTATGTACAGAGATTTGAATTTCATTTCTGTCACTTCGCTATTTTTATATCAATAAATAAGCAAAAAACTAGAGTTAAATATATAAATGTTATATTAAATAAGTGAAATATGGGGAGTGGAGGTTGGTATCCTTGAAGGACATAATATCTAAAGAAAAGGCTATTACAGTAAGTTATAATACTCCATTAAGCGATGCTGCAAAAATTATGAAAGATAAAGGAGTAGATAGCGTTTTAGTTGTAAAGGATGATAAAATAGTGGGCATATTTACAGAAAAAGATCTCGTAAGAGCTATTGTAGATAACGCTTCGTTAAATACACCCATAAGCAATTATATGAGCACCAAGTTGATAACAGCAAAGGTTGATGAACCTATAATAGCTGTAGCCTATAAGATGGTTGAAAGTAATATAAGGCACATACCTATAGTTAATGACCAAGGAAATATATTAGGTGTAGCTAATATAAAAGATGTACTTAGTTTAGTCTTAGCTTCTGGAGCATGGCCTTAATGTTTTTATAAACCAAATTTTTTAATTTAATCCTTAAAAACTTAACCTACAGCTATAGAGAAGGAGCTAGAAGGTTGATTAAGATGCCTCAAGAAAAAGTCATAACAATACAAATTGAAGGTGGAGCTGCAAAACCAGGTCCACCTTTAGGACCTACTCTATCTTCGTTAGGGTTAAATGTTAAAGAAGTAATTAATGAGATAAATGAAAAAACTAAAGACTTTAGCGGTATGACAATACCTGTTAAGATAACAGTAAACACCTCTACAAAAGAATATAAAATAGAAGTTGGAATACCAACTATTACAACAATTCTATTAAAGGAGGCTGGTGCTTCCGAGCCTAGCGGAGATCCTGAGCATAAGAAGGTAGGAGATTTAAAGTTAGAAAAAGTAGTTGAGATTGCTGTTAGATCAAGTCCAAAGCTTCTATCTAAGAATTTAGAAGCCGCTGTAAAGTCAATTTTAGGTTCTGCCAAAAGTATAGGTTTGACCGTAGAAGGAAAAAATCCCAAAGACGTAATTAGAGAAATTGAAGAGGGGAAACATAAGGAACTAATAGAAAAATATGAAAAAGAATATCTGAATAGATGAAGCTTATGGAAGATCAAAAAGTAGATTTAATTAAAGAATATTTTAATAGATCCTTGAGCTTTATAATATTTGACTTAATTTTGGATTTTGGCCTATACTTTCTTTCAATGGTTTTGATTACATCAAACTTAATAAAAAATATCATATATATAATATTAGTTGCATCAACGACTCTTTTAATTTCTGTCTTATATTATGACTATATTAATTTTAAGAAAAAATTTAGTATAATAAGAAAATTTTGTAAAGGAGAAATGTTTTATAATAAAAAGAAAAATGTTTTAATTTGCAAAAACGGTAATTTAAGGATTTGCACTACATTAGATTACAATAGAGTTTATCTAAATATAATAGACAGCTATATAAAGAAGGTAGAAGATACAAACGATTTTTATTGTACAAGGTTTGAAGAAGGTATAATAGATAAAAAAGAAGGCTTCAAAATATTTCACGGAAAATTTAGATTAATAGATAATGATCAAATAATCCTCTGTTCAGGAAAGAGCATTATAATAGATAAAGTAGATAAAGTAGGAATTGAAAATGCATTAAACATGCTATGATTTTTATTTTGAATTTAATAATATCTTGCTTAGATAATGCATAACTTTAGTTTTGATAAAAGCTTATATAGTGTATACAATCATTAGAAAATTTAAACCTTTTATTATTTACTCCGAGCTAAACATATTTAAAAATCTGGTTAAATTATATATAATACGGCAAAATATAATTAATAGGTGTTTGATTTGACTTATGAAGAAAATGTCATAGTAATCGATGTTAAACCTACTAATGATATAACGATAAGTTCTAAAATATCGTCTTATGAATTAAACTTAATAAATAAAATAACAGAAAAATGCGGTATATCTAGAAGTTCTTTTATAAGGTTAGCCATACAATATGCTCTTTATAATATGCTTATAGAAAACCAAGAAATAGATGGAGAATGGAAAAAAATAATCGATCAATATAAATCAGATTCAGAAAAAATGTTTGGAAAGTGCAAGGAAAAGATTTAATCTTAAATTTTATCTATAAAAGTATTGATTAGTTTTGTAATATCTTTATGAAAATTAATTTAAAGTTATTTATTGTACCCCGCATTACCGTTTGCCCGTCATCTTCATACCCCAATATGGGGTCTCAGGCAACGTGAGACAGCGGGGCCATTTAACTATATAACTTTAAAAAGTAATTAGCTTTTAATATTATGCTTTCTTTTCTTCGCTACCACTCAGCCAAGAGCGGGCATTGATTATCTTTAATAGTCATTGACTGCCTCCCTTGACTTCATTGCGGTCTCCCTAAGCCCTTCGCCACCCTGCAAGAGCAGCTCTCGGAAACCCGGGGTTACCAGTAAGCTAATATAAGAGGTGGACTCGTAAGTTTAACGTTTGATACATAATAGCACTAGAGGAAATCTCCAAATAAAATAATAAACGTGAATGGATATAAAAAGATCTTCACTAACATGAAAAAGGATTCATCCCCAGTTTATATATTTAGACCAATTTCTTAAATATAGGTTCATAACCATGGTTAACCTATTAGCAGCGTCAGGTTCAATACATGCGGTCTCTATTTCCCTACCATCAAATGTCACTGCACGAATTTTTTTATACTCCTTTGGTTTATCGCATTGAATCACTGTAAAACTCTTTATGAGACCATCCATTGCAAGCCCTTCTATTTCTATCACATTTAATGAATTTTCTTGCTTACTCATTTTTTCTCCCATTAATAATTTATTATGCCAGGATTATAAACAAATGTATTTAAATTCATTAATAATTTTATAAATATTATATCTAAATTTTAAATCTCAAAAAAATTAATTTAAAAGCTTCTGCGATTCTTAATTAAATAGGTGAGAAAATGAGTAATAATCCAAAGAAAAAGAAATCTATATTCGATGTTTTTGATGATATAATGAGAGAAATGGAAGAAGAAATGAGAGAATTTGAAGAAAGTTTTGAGAATTTAACAAAGCAAGGTACTAAGGGAGAAAATCCATATTATTATGGGGTAAGAATTTTTGTTGGGCCAGATGGTATACCTAAAGTTGAAGAGTTTGGCAATATAAAGAAAGGCAAGTTTGGAAAACCTATTGTTAGTGACGAAATAGAACCTATGGTTGATGTAATAGATCATAACGATGAAATATGGATAGTTGCAGACCTACCAGGCGTTGCGAAAGAAAACATAAAGGTAAATGCTACTGAAGACAAAATATATATAAAAGCTACAGGCGATATGAGGAAATACTCTAAAGAAGTAGAATTACCTTCTAAGATAGATCCTGATAGCGTAAAAGCAACATATAAAAATGGTGTGTTAGAAATAAAGGTTAAAAAGAAAAAAGAAGAACCTAAAGGAAAAGAAATAAAAATAGAGTAATGGGGAAAAACTTTTGTATAAAGAAATTGCAGAAAGCATAATAAATTCTTTAAATTCCGAACTTAATGGATTTGTTATAGATAAAAGGCTTATAAATATAACTTATTTAAACAAGCTATTAAATATGTCAGGACTCGAAAAATTCATAAAAAGAATTGATATGGATAACATAATAGCACTTTTTATTGACGAATCTTCTATAGAAAATAAATGCCTTTATGATGGGTGCTCAACTATCCAGGATGTAATTGAAAAAAAGAAATGTGTTAAAGAATGTCTTTATAATAATATAAAAGTGATTAAAGAAGAGGTTGCAAAGAACTTAAGAGAAACCGCAAAGAATTTGGAATAAATCTTAAAATTTGTTTATAAATCTTTTACAATTAAAGTAGATAATCTGATTTGTTTCCTTTATCTATAACTTTTATTCCCATAGATGAGAGCTTAAGCCTAATATGATCTGCTAAATCATACATTTTATTTTCTCTAAGCTGCTTTCTTACCTCTAATATAAGGTCAATAAGTTCCGGAGTTAAATTCTTCTCTACATGAAGCTCTTTTGATAAAACATCATCTAAAACTCCATATACTTTATTCATTTCTTGTAGAACTTTATAAGTAAATGATACTAAAGCATATGATTCTGAGCCTTGAATCCTTTTATAGTAAAGATCGGTCAAATCCCAAACATATCTAATTGCCTCGCTCATATTAAAATCATTATCCATAGATTCATACCATTTTGAAAGTAAGTTCCTTAAATTACTAAAGCTTTCAATATCTTCATTTCCCATATATATTGTATAGTCCTCTTTTTTAAGTCTCTTAACAACCTCTTGAGAAATTGCATTTAATCTTTCATAAAGTCTTTTTGCTTGATTTAAGCTTTGTTCAGAATATTCTATTATTGCCCTATAATGAGAACTCAAAAGCCAAAGCCTTAATATATTGCTCCCCCATGTTGATATAGCATCATTTAATGATATTATATTACCAAGGCTTTTGCTCATCTTCTCCCCTTTTATTGTTAACATGCTTGTATGAAGCCAATATTTAACCCATGGAGATGAACCAAAATAAGATTCGCTTTGCGCTATTTCATTTTCATGATGGGGAAAAATTAAATCGGATCCCCCTCCATGTATGTCTATTTTACTACCTAAATACCTAGAACTCATTACGCTACATTCTATATGCCATCCTGGTCTTCCTTTACCCCAAGGACTTTCCCAATATGGTTCTCCTTCTTTATATGATTTCCATAAAGCAAAATCATAAGGATTTTTCTTTTCAGAAACTATTCCTTCTCCTTGATTCCAATATGCTTTATTAAAATTGTTGCTCAACCTACCATAATTTGGGTACTTATCTACACTAAAGTAAACACTACCACTTTGAGCTACATATGCGTAACCTTTATCTATTAATCCCTGTATAAAGTCTATTATTTCTGATATATGATGGGTCACTCTGGGATGTAAATCTATTTTTATGTTAAGCTTATTTAAGTTATCTAAGTAATCTTTTGAATAAATATTAGCTATGTCTTCCCAATTTGAGTTCGTCTCTTTGGCTTTATTGATGATTTTATCATCTATGTCTGTAATGTTTTGCACGTAAGCTACATTATATCCTTTTAACGATAAATATCTCCTTATAGCATCAAAAACTACAAAGGTCCTTGCATGACCTATATGAGTGTAATCATAAACAGTTGGACCACATACATACATATTTACTAACGATTCGTTCCATGGGTTGAATATCTCAATTTTTTTCCCGTAAGTGTTTTGTATACGCAACACAATTATTTACCACCAGTTTCTTTATGCTTTTGAAGAAAATAAAGGTTTGCAAAATTAAATTTATAAAGTCTTCATACAATAAAGAAATTGATCACTAGCAAGTGGTTAAAATGGTTAGAGTAAGAATTAAGGATATATTTGCAGGCTCTAGACCTTGGTCCCTTCCAATGTTTATTGCAACATATTTGATAGGTATCATTTTAGGAATGACATATTTTAAAGGCATTAATGTTTATATGGTCATGCTCATAATATTAGGTGCTATCGGCGAATTATTCCTTCACATGATGACAAACATTATAAATGATTATTATGATTATATTAAAAAAATAGATAAGTTAAATAACATACAAGAAAAAAGGTTCCACCTTGCCCTACATACAGAATTAAAACCAGAAGAAGTAAAAAACATAGCATTAATTCTTGGTAGTATAGCTATTTTTATAGGAATAATAATAGCTATTCTTGGTAGACCTTTAGCACTAATCTTAGGTCTTATAGGTTTTCTGATAGGTATAGAGTACAGCGCTCCTCCTTTATATTTAAAATATAAGGCTTTGGGAGATTTTTCCGTCATAATATCAATGCTACTTCTCTCCTTAGCAGGATTTTATTTATATACAGGTAGGATTTCTATTATAGGGTTTTTAATTGGACTTCCAATAGCAATTTTAATAGATGATGTATTAATGGCAAATAATATAAGAGATATAAAAAGAGATAACATTTCTAGCATAAAGACACTTCCCATATTATTAGGCTATAATAAATCAAAATATCTTTACGTATATTTAATTATTTTAGCTTATATAATTTTAGGACTTCTTATTTTGTTTAAAATACTACCTATTTATTCTCTTATAGAGTTGCTAACATTACCTCAATCAACTAAAATAATATTAACATCACTTAAAGACAGATTTGATTTTCTTGATGTAATGACTGCTAAATTGGTATTAAACTTTGGAATTTTACTAATTATTTCATTAATAGTTTCATATATAATAGAAATTTAGATTCCTAGTTTTGCTTTATAATCTTTATATAAAGATGTTATATATGAAACCCAATCATTTAGTTCTAGAGGACTTTGTGGATAAATATCATAAGCCTTCTGGGCCTTCTTCATATAATCTGCAACTATAACTAATTTTGATAAAAGCGATGGTCTACCAAGCATTTTTAAGGCTAATGTAGCTTTCTCTAAAACTCCCATATTAGCACTTAATTCGCCTGTTACGCTTGTCTCATAGGCATCCTGTGCTTTCATTATTCCATGTTTTAATCCATATTGTATATCATCATTCGATAACCTTTGCAAAAATATTCTAAATATGTCTAGACCAGCCTGCCTTTTCCCTATGGCTTTCATATATTTAAGATTTGCTCCCCAGAGGCTTTTTGCTGAAAAATCTTTGTTTTGAAATGCCTCAACAATAGTTTGGGAAGCATAATATGAAGAAGCAAAGGCGTATCCCATACCTCCTCCATGAACTGGGTTTACAGTATATCCATTATCTCCTATACCTATAAAATTATTCCATACTAAGGTGTTTGCAGGTCTTCTTGTTGGAACTTTTGAGCCAGAAGCGTTAATAACGCTTGTATAGTTTTTAACTAAATCGATTTGTTCAAGTCTTGTTTTAAATATAGTATTGGGAGCAGGATAATTCATACCTCCTTGAACTCCCAGGCCGATGTTTGCTTTATCCTTACCTTCAGGGAAGTACCACCAATAACCTCCTGGTGAAATTTCTTGGTCTAAATAAATTCTCAAATAGCTAGGTTCTTCTACTTCATAATTTAATTCCCTTATTTCTCTATATGCTATGTTAGTGTCTAAAGGATTTAATGGTTCATTTGGTGGCCATTCTTTTGGTAGAAGCCTTCTCAAAAGTCCCCCATTACCTGTTGCGTCAACAATTATATTTCCTTCAAAAATAGCGTTTTCTCCATTTGGCATTATAGCGTTAACTCCAACTAACTTGTTTTCTTGAATTTTTGGATTAGTAACTCTTGTCTTTAAAAATATTGAAATACCTGATTTTTCGGCTTCCTTCACAAGTTTTCTTCCATATTGATTTCTATTTATTACAAAACCTTCTCCATTAACCCTTAAGACAATATCTTTTTTAGGGCTTATTATATCTATGCCGTCAACCTTTTGGCTTAATTCCTTTCCTTCAGGATAAGGGAGTCCTGTTTCTTCGAAATGATGTTTCCCTATAGCATCTCCGCAAGGCTTTCCCCAAAGACCATCTTCGTCAACCATGTCAATTCCTGCAATATTCAAACCGCTGTTTCTTAAAAAATAAGCCAATGTAGACCCTGCTGGACCTAAGCCCACTATCACTACATCGAATTTATAGCTCTTTGTCAAATTAATTCCCCAACTTTAATTTAACGTATAAAGTTTAAAAAGAAAAATCTAAGTATTTATACTAAATTATAAAAATATTTAAAATTATATATTTAATTTTAATAACTTGTTTTTAATTGTGCCCTCAGTTCAGCCTTATCATCAAAGTCAGTGGTAATACCATTCTTCATTGGGCATTTAATATTATGAAAAATAGTAGTAAAAAGCTTACTATAGTTTTTATTCTGACTTCCTCCCCGCCTTTGGAAGGGGCAAGGCTTTCTTTTTATTGTAAACTCCCCGGTTAACAATGATCACTACTTAAGCTTTTTAGATAATGATTAATATTATCAATAATATTAAAATATAATGTCATAAAAATATTAATTTAAATATTAACTAGCGTATTTATATACCCCCTTTATATAATAATTATTTGGTGAAAAACGTTGAGTTCACCTAGTTCAAGTTCATCTAATGAAAATTATGTTATTAGTGACGATGAAAAATTGTGGGCCTTCATAGCCTGGCTTATTCCTTTAATAGGCGGAATCCTTGCATTAGTACTTAAACCTAGTTACAAATTTGCTAAATATTGGTCTTATTTATCGATATCATTTTTCATAATAATTATTATAGCTGATGTTATCACTATTTTATTAAGAATTATGCCTATCCTTGACCTCTTTATATCAATTCTTATTGGTCTTGGATTATTTATAGTATGGATTCTAGGAATATTAAAATCTTTGCAAAAGGTCTATTGGAAACCTAAGGTAATTTATGATATAGCGCAATTATTAGGTATAGAGCATGCCTAACCTTAAATCTAAAAGATGCAATAAACTTTAAAATCAGCTTTAAATTCTCTAGCGTTAACGAATAATTCAGGTGGAATGCTTGGGCAAAGTAAGGACTTTAATGATAAAACGTCTCGCAAGAGAACTGTTAAGAGATCATCCAGATCTGTTTACAGAAGACTTTAATATGAATAAACAAGTTGTGGGAAAAATTACTTCTTATAAATCGAAGAGATTAAGAAATCAGGTAGCAGGTTATATAACTAGTTTAGTAAAGTTAAGCAAAAAGAAACAAAAGATTATAGAAGAAAATACAGGCACTGCCCAGCAATGAGCTGGGAGATTAACTTTGAGCATAAAAATTAAACTTCTAGCTGCTTTAAAATATAAGGCCAATGGCAATGAAACAATTGAAGTAGATGCAAATTCTTGGAAAGAGGCTTTAAAAAAATTAATAAATAAATATCCAGATTTATCAATAGCCATAGATCCTGATGGAAACCCTAAATCAGGTTTTGTTGTATTTGTAGATGGGGTTGATTATAGGATAAAAGAAGATGAAGAAGAAGCTAAAGAAATCTACATCTTGCCAGTTAACCATGGAGGAATAGAAGTTCTGCTATTATCATGGGAAGATATAGAAAATGATATTAATGTAATAGGAGAAAAGATACTAAAATCAGGATATAGGCCTGATGTTATAATATCTATTTTAAGGGGTGGAGTAATCCCGGGAAGGTTGCTAGCAGATAGGTTAGGTATTGATGACATCGGTTCAATGGAAATAAAATTATACATAGCTGCAGGTCAGAAAGGAGAAAGACCATATATGAGACAACCAGTTACTTTACCTATAAAAGATAAAAAAGTTTTATTGGTAGACGATGTAAGCGATTCAGGCCTAACATTGGAATTTGCAATACAAGCTATTTCTCTTTACATGCCATCTGAAATAAAGACCACAACATTATATATGAAGCCTTGGACTAGACTTGTACCAGATTTCTATGCTGAAGAAGTAGACAAATGGGTAGTTTTTCCATGGGAAAAGAATGAGTTTGAAAAAGAAGCAAAATCTATGACAGGGCTAGTTATAAAGAATAGATGATAAAACACCTTATTTTTATAACATAAAAAAATAAGCATAACCAAAAAAGCTCTTTTCTACATTTATAATTGTGGCGAGCTAGATTGGGAGAGGAAGAAATTTACTGCGAAATGTGTGGCTCCCTGATAAAAGGGAAGCCTTTTAAAGCGCTTGTCGATGGAACTGAAATGATATTGTGTGCAAATTGTTATAATAAGCTTATGAAGAGTGGAAGAGCATTGCCTGCGCCCGAGAGAAAGATAGAGCAAAAAAAGGTAGAAAAACCAAAGAAAGCATTCAAGTCAATGGACCAATTTGAAATCGTTGAAGGATATGGAGAAGAAATAAGGAAAGGAAGAGAATCAAAAGGTTGGACCCAAGCGGTTCTTGCCCAAAAGCTTAAAATAAGTGAAGCATTACTCAAAAAAATTGAAAGTGAAAAAGTTAAACCATCTATAGATCTTGCAAAGAAGATAGAGCAAATACTTAAGGTTAAAGTCCTTCAGCCTGTTGAATTTGATGAAGGAGAAGAAAATAGTTTATCTCCAGATAAGGTAACTTTTGGAGATGTTGTAGTTGTAAGAAGGGATGAAGATTAATTGGACTTCGATGGAAACAATAAGAAAAAAGCTTTTTTGATTTTATCTAGCAAATTCTATGAACATTTCGATGAAGCAATTATTCTAGCTGAAACTGCAGGATATGAGATTGTTGGATTTAAGAAATTTAGGGGAGGTAGAAGAATAACTGATAACCTTATAGAAATTATTAAAAATAACAAGAAAGATTTAGAATTCGATACAGTGATCTATTATGGTGATATTGAACCTTCATCAGTATTTAAATTAGAAAAGGAGACTAAAATAAGAGTGCTGGACAGAGTTCAGCTTATATTAGAAATTTTTGCTCAGCATGCGGGAAGTAAAGAAGCGTTACTCCAAATAGAAATGGCAAGGATTAAACACGACCTACCTATAATTAGAGAATATATAAGGAGAACTAAATTGGGAGAACTTGCTGGTTTCTTAGGCCCAGGTAAATATGGAATTGATACTTATAAAAAACAGTTAACATCAAGGCTTGCAAAAATAAAGGGGGAACTTGAGCAGTTAAGAAAAACTGAGCAAGAAAGGTTAATGAGAAGAAAAGAACTAGGAATGATAAGCATCCCAATTGTTGGTTATGCTTCAGCAGGTAAAACTTCCCTTTTTAATTTAATAACAGGTGAGTCTAAACCTGTTGGTCCAGAATATTTTACTACTCTTTTTCCAAAGCATAAAATGATAAAATATGATGGTTTAAAGCTGGCATTCGCAGATACAGTTGGATTCATAAGAGATGTGCCTCCTGAAGTAATAGAGGCCTTTTATTCAACGTTAGAAGAAGTTACAATTTCAGATATTATAGTTTTTGTTATCGATATAACTGAGAGTGAAAAAGATATAAAAGAAAAAATATTAGCTGGAACTGACATACTAAAGAAACTAAATGCTATAAATAAACCTATAGTTTTCGTTTTAAATAAAATAGACGAAATAAAAAGTGATGAAATTTCTAACAAAACAGAGTCTATAAAAAAATCATTTCCCTTTATAAATAAAATCATACCAATTTCAGCAAAGAAAAACATAGGAATTGATGAATTGCTAAAAGAAATTATAGGTATAAGCAGAAAAATTAAGGTTTACATTTAATATATAGTTAATAAACCATGTTTTTCTTAGCAAATTAGGTATAAAAATGGATAGTCTAGAAAACCTTTCGAAGATATATGAAAAGGTTTATGTATTAAGACTTGGCCATAGACCAGAAAGGGATAAAAGAATAACAACTCATGTTGCATTGGTTTCAAGAGCCTTTGGAGCAAATGGATTTATCTTAGAAGGTATTTGTGATAATAAGGTTGAGGAATCATTAATAAAGGCATCTAAAAGTTGGGGAGGAAAGATCGATTATTTGTGCAATGTTAATGGAAAAGAATTCGTCAAAAAATGGAAAGAAGAAGGAGGAGAAGTAATTAATTTAACGATGTATGGTCTAGGAGTCGAAGATGTTATAGATAAGATATCTTCTGTCCCTAAGAAAAAGCTCATAATAGTTGGGGCAGAAAAAGTTGAAAGGTTTTATTATGATAACTCCGATTACAATGTAGCAGTAGGATGGCAACCTCATAGTGAAGTTGCTGCTTTAGCAATTTTTTTAGATAGATTATTTAAAGGCAGAGAACTATTATATAACTACAGGGACGCACAATATAGAATAATACCATCTAAAAGAGGGAAAAAGGTTGAAAGAAGATAACTTGAAAGATGATGAAGGGGATAGTAAGGAAGAAGTTCAACTAAATTATATAAATCAGCTAAGAGAATTTGTTAGGCTTTTAGCATTAAAGGCAGAAACCGATGATAAGATGGCATCAGAGATACTTGATATATTATTAAAAACGGATCCTGAAAGAGGAATTAGCGATGAAGAGATAGAAAGCATGACGTCTTATAGACAAAGTGATGTTAGAAAGGTCTTAAGATTATTATATGATGCTAGGCTTTCAACCTATAGAAGAGGCAAACATCCAGAAACTGGAGCAACCAGGTATTATTGGTATATAGATATGAGAGGTGTCAGCTTAGCTATAATAAGGAGGAAAAAAGCTGTTTTGGAAAAGCTTAAATCAAGAGTAGCATATGAAAGTAATAATGAATTTTATAAATGCCCAAAGGATAACACAAGATATACATTTGATGTGGCATTTGAATACGATTTTATTTGCCCCAAATGTGGTAGCATGCTAGAGCTAGATGATAATAAGCAATACATAGATATATTAAAGAAAAGAATTTCTTTATTAGAGGAGGAAATAAAACAGGATGAGAGCAAAGTTTTCAGTGCTTGATATATTTTCTGGGGCAGGTGGATTTTCAAGAGGATTTAAGGAAGCAGGATTTGATATTTTGGTTTCCATAGAAAATGATCCACCAGTTTCAAAAACATATAAAGCTAATTTCCCCGAAACAGAGCAAATAGCAGATGATGTTAAAGAAATAGATTATAATGTCCTAAAATCTTTAGGATATCAAAGAGGAGACTTTGATGTAATAATAGCCTCCCCTCCTTGCGAGCCCTTTACTCCTACAAACAAAAATAGGAAAACTGATCCTATAGATAGACTTTATTGCGATCCCATAGGACAGCTTTATTTACATGCAATTAGAATAATAAATGAAGTTAGACCGAAATTTTTTGTAATAGAAAACGTTGCCGGTATTTTGCAAGACGATATAAAAGAATCTATATTTAAAGAATTAAAAAGATCAGGCTATGATGAGATCTATTTTAATGTGTTGTACGCAGAACATCATGGAGTGCCTAGCATGAGAACTAGGGTTTTTGTTTCCAATTTAAAACTAGAACTAAAAAAACAAAGAATGATAAGCGTTGAAGAAGCATTAAAAGATTTGCCAAACCCAGGATCATATTGGCCTCCTAATCATGAAGAGCCTCAACCATTAACTAAAAGGCTGAGGAAAAGAGTTTCTAATGCTAGATGGGGAAGGGCTATGATAGAATTCGAAGGAGCTGAAAATAAAAGATTCAGAAATTTTATAAGGTTAAATCCATATAGACCTGCTCCAACAGTTATGGGATCTTCACGATTTATACATCCATTTGAGGATAGGTTATTAACAGTTAGAGAACAAGCCCGTTTAATGGGTTTTCCAGACTATCATGTTTTCCTAGGAGGAAGAGATTCCCAATACAATATGATCGGCGAAGCGGTTCCGCCTCCCTTATCAAAAGAAATTGCCTTATATGTAATGAATTATTTAAAAGAAAACATTGTTAACCGGGGGGTTAACAATCAAAAATTGATGTAAAACCAATTGTTAAGAATTAAATTAGATATGAATTCCTAGTATTTGCTTTTTCTCTTCTAATCTTTTCTTAACCTTGTCAACAGCCTTAATGAAATGATCTTGATTTACATAATTGAGCTTTTCTCTAATAGCGAAAAAGCCTGCTTCCGTAGTTATGGCCTTTATTTCTGCCCCGGAAAATCCCTCAGTAATTTGCGCTATAAATTCTAGGTCAACGTCTTTAAGTTTCATATTCTTTGTATGGATTTTCAATATTTCTAACCTTCCATTTTTATCTGGTAATGGCACTTCTATAATTCTATCAAACCTTCCTGGCCTTAGAAGAGCTGGGTCCAATAGATCGACTCTGTTGGTTGCAGCTATTACTTTAACGCTATCTAAAGGATCAAAACCATCGATCTCAGCTAATAGCTGCAATAAAGTTCTTTGAACTTCTCTATCTCCACTTGTCCCCATCTCAATTCTTCTAGATCCTATAGCATCCATTTCATCTATGAAAATTATTGTAGGTTTCTTTTCCCTTGCCAGTTTAAAAACTTCTCTTACGATTCTAGCCCCTTCACCAATAAACTTGTTAACAAATTGACTAGCAACTACTCTTATGAACGTAGCTTTTACTTCACCAGCAAGAGACCTCGCAAGTAGTGTCTTACCAGTTCCTGGTGGACCGTATAATAAAACACCCTTTGGTGGATCTATACCTAAAGACTTAAAGAGGTCCTGCCTCGTTATTGGTAGGCCAACTACTTCATAAATCTCCCTTATTTGGTTTTGAAGGCCCCCAACATCTTTAAATGTAAAACCTGGCGTTTCTTCTATTTCCATTGCTTCTACAAATGGATCGTAAATGTTTGGAAGAACTTCCACTATAGTAGAGCCCTTATTATTTAACGCAACAGATATCCCAGGCCGTAGTTTTGAAGTATCAATACTGTTTCCTATCTTAACAACAAGATTAGGTCCTGTTGAACTTTTAACTATTGCTCTCCCATCGTTTAATACTTCTAAAAGCATGGCTTCTATATATGGTGGTTCTAAAAGTTTAGTCATCTCTTGACGATAATACTCAAGATCTCTTTCTAGTGAAATTTTCATTTGTGTTAAATATCTTATTCTTTCTTTTAAATAAGAAATGTCTTCATCTTCATCATCTTGACTGGCCTTCTTGTTTGAATCGCTTATTGACAATTCAATTTCACCTGATTAATAATAGCATTCATTAGTTTTTAACCTGGTAAGCTAAGTGTTGAGGGAAAGTTAAAATTCCTTTATTAATATTAACCTCAGAGTGTCCTGTATCATCAATTTCAGTAACGTCACCACTCATCATAGGTAATTTTTCCCTTTTCTGAATTAAATTATCTAAGCTATTAAGTATATCTATTATAAAATTTCCTTTTATAATAAAATTATCTTAATAAAATAATGCTAAACACTATTTTTATCATTCTTTTATGGTGTTTGCTATATTATATATACTACTACACATTCTAAAAATCTCCTCTAACTCAAATCTATTTTTCTTATATTAATTAAAACAATAATACAGTCATCATTATACAAACAGTAATATTAATAATGAATTCTTACGGTTTCATCCCCTTAGTTTTAATACTATAATATTTCAGAAGAAGTAGTATTAGTTATAATGCTAACAATTTTTTAACATGTCCTTAAGATTTCTAGTTAACCCAACTCTAATACCAAGTCTTGGATCTGTATATATATAAAGAATTCCTTTACTTTGTAAATTTCTTAACCTTTTTAATAACCAATTATAGTCTGCATTAAGTCTTTCCGTTATCTGATCCAGATAAACATATGTTACTCCATATTTTGCATAGTGTGTAAGGAGAAACGATGTTATTTCCATTTCTTCTTCATCTATGCTATCCTTTAATTGTTGTAGCACGCATGCAACTTGGGAAACCCTGTTTTGTCGTTTATTGTCTGCTAGATTGGTTTTACTCGCAATAAATGACAAAGATTCCTTAGTTTTACCTTTCTCGCTGATATTACTTTTGTCGTTTATTGTCTTCTTAACTAATTCACCCGCTACCTTTTGTGCCAAAGCAACAAACTCATTGAATTTTTCATCAGAAGTTTTTGATATTATTTCTCTTGCAAAATCTTCTCCTTTAGGAGTTAAATACCAAAGGCCCATATCATATTCAACAAAACCTCTTTCTTTCCAATATGATAAATAGCTAGAAATATATTTTGTTTCTTTATTTAAATATTGAGCTATTTCATTAGATCTCATAGGCCTTGATATTAATAAAATAAGTATTGCATCAACTAATCTACTTCTAGGACCCCCCTTTTCATTATTTTTTATTTGATTTATTAGATCATCTATTCTGTCATTATTCATTATTCCCCCCTTATTGTATTTTATTGTAAAAGATTTGCTGGGTACTTCTTAGTATTACTAAGTTTTCATTAATTCTGAATGTTAGTAGTTAAACAACATTGTTTTATGATCTCAACATAAAAAGAATAGAGGCTTTGAAGGCATGATTTAGGAGTTATAATGATAACCCCCCGGTTAACAATATTAGAGAACTCTTCTGAGCATCTTATTAATTCACTTTGTAAGTAATCTGGTAAACCTGGAAAACCAATACTGTTGTTTTCTATAAAACCAATAACTGCCATCCTGCAGTTATTTGATATTATTTCATCCCTTATTTCATGTATAGAAGTTAAATCTTTTGGAGGGGCTTCCATTTCCATTATTAAAATTTCGCATTCTTCTAACCCTTCTATTTTTAATTTAGATTCAAATATTTTTAATTTAGATTCAAATATTTTTAATATTTTTTCTCCTTTATCGGTTAATTTATTGCGCTTTCCCATTTGTATAATTAGTTTGTTTTCTTTAAGCCTCCTAAGCATGGTTTTTATAGAGGCTTCTCCCAAATTAAAATATGAGGAAAGAAATGGCCTGCCAACGTCTTTGTTTTTAAAAATTCTCAATGTTTCTATAACATGATAAATATTATATCCTGGTATTCCACCTTTTTCAGGTTTTGTTATGTTTATTATTTGGTCTATTGCCTCGCAATCCTGTTGCTGGCAATACACTCCACGCACCTTCATCTACTTCAACCCCTTGTTCTATCATGAAAACTGCAACATCATTTGGAGTTATCTCACTATTATTTAGTACTGCCCTCCTTAAATTTTCCCAAGAACCATTTATTTTTATTCCAAAATCTTCATATAGCCATTCAACAGCTTCATTAATGTCAATTTTGTTCTTCATCTGGCTTAGTAATGCTTCTTTTACTGATTTCTCATAGAGCTTTCCTTTAATTGTTGTCATTTTATCCCCAATTTTTTGATAAAATAAAAATTTATAAATGTCCATTAATTGTTAACATATTTTTACATGTTAATATTTATAATTTTTCAGAATTTTGTTAATATAATATAGAAAAACAGAGATATTTATAGGTTTTGCCTGAAACTAAAGAAAAGCTGGTGATATAAGTGTCTGATGGAAAAGAAGTTGAGGAAGAAAAAGTAATATCGGATAACCTTTCGGTAATATATGAGGACACAGATTTAGTTGTTTATACAGCCCCGAATGAAGAAGAGTTGAAGGACATTTTATTGGATTTATTAAGGAAAAATGGTAAGATGAGTATTAAGGACTTTCATAGGTATTTATCTGGTTTAGCTAGCGAAGATAAGATTAGATACGCTTTAAACGAACTTCTTAAAGATGAGGCTGTAATTATTGACCGTCAAGGCTATTTCTATTCCATGGAGCTTCTAAATAGCGGAGGATACTCGCCTGAAGAAGTAGGAGAGCTTATAGAAAATCAATCAGATGGAGAAGGTTTTTAAATAGAAATTTTTAAACAAATTTTCTTAGATTCACACCTTATATATCTTATTTACATATAATAAAAAAGGGGAGGGCCTTGTCACTTGATGAACTTGCAGGCATCGAAATGGAGCTAATGAAGTACATAGAGGGCCTAGATAAATCTGAAAAAAGATTGCTTGAAGTATCTAAAAATTCTGTTAACGATAGTTTAATTTTAGTTAGACAATGGAAAGCAATATTGCAAGGGTTTGTGATGGAGATACAGAAAATAATTTATGATAATAAAAATGGGCATAGCTTAGTAAAGGAAGTTGAGGCCTGCATCTTATCTGATAAGGCAAATGCAGTTATGAGGAACTCTAGTCCAAGAGATCCCATTTATACCAATGTAAGACCATTAATATCTGCTATATCCGCTATATCTTCTGTTATGTGTGAAAGGCAATATAAAAAAGTAGCTTCATAAAAATTATACTTTAATATTAAGCTTTATATACCTACTTTAAAGGGAAATTTTAACTAAGTAAAAGGTTTTTAACTCTAGATACACTATAAAAATGAATTCATTAAATAGTAATAAAGTGTGATAGCCAAGAGGGAACAAAGATGTCAAGCTTAGAAGAAAAGCTGTTGATAGATAAAAAACAATTAGCTCAGGTATTAAAGGAACTAAAAGAATGGAATGCACCAGCAACTGTTTTACTAAGTCTTTATGTTCCTCCAGGAAGGCCTATAGGAGACGTATTGCAATTATTAAGGGATGAATTATCAATAAGCGATAACATTAAGCTAAAAAGAACAAGGCAAGCTGTAAAAAGAGCAGTTTCAGCAGCTATGGATAGAGTTTCAATGCTTCAAAAAATCCCTGCAAACGGTTTGGTAGCGTTTTGCGGAGAAAATATGGAGACAGGAGAATTCATATGCGATATGTTTAGTCCTCCAGAAAAGGTGCCAGTTTTTTATTATAGAACGGATAAGAAGTTTGTCTTAGAAATATTAGAGGAAATGGTTCAAAGTGAAGATGTTGTGGGTATTGTAATAGTTGAAAGGGATCAAGCAACTATAGGTATATTAAAGGGAAGTAGGCTTGAAGTCTTAGATGAGGTGGAAGATTATATACCTGGAAAGCATATGATGGGTGGGCAAAGTCAGCGAAGAATTGATAGAATTATAGAACAAATGGTTGATGAATTTTTAAAAAGGTTAGGGGAAAGAGTAACAAACTACTTTTTACCATATTTAGAAATGGGGAAACTAAAAGCAATCATAATAGCTGGTCCAGGATATGCTAAGGAAGATTTTGTTAAGGGAGGTTATTTAGATTATAGGTTGCAGCAATTAGTCAATAAAGAGCTTATAGACGTTGCCTATCAAGGGGAACAAGGTTTAAGAGAAGTTATAATGAAGGCACAAAATGTTGTTCAATTCGCAATTTACAGAGAGGCTAATGAAGCATTAGAGACTTTTAAAGGACATTTAGCAAGGAATACCGGGCTAGTTGTTTATGGAGAAGATGATGTTAAGAGATCATTAGAAATGGGTATGGTCTCAATCTTACTTTTGCATGAGGATGTGAATATAGAGAGATGGAAAGAAGAAGCAGAAAAATCAGGTGCAAAGGTTATTATAATACCCAATAGCTTGCCTGAATCCGATTGGTTTTACAAAACTTTTGGGGGAATAGCGGGTATATTAAGATACAAAATATCTTAGTCTTCTGAATTTATTTTTCTAACTCTATCAATCCCATTTATATCTTCTATATAATTTACAACAGAAGGAGTAACATAATTCTTCCATTTTTTATCATTTTTTGCCATAAGTTCCCTTATCACTTCTCCTCTCCATTCGTTTCTATTAAAAAGTGGTGGTGTTAATACTTCAATACCGGCATCGGCAAATGCCTTACTTATAACAGGGTTTCTTGTTAAAATTGCTTTAACTTTTGGTATATAAGATAAAACATAATATGCACATCCAATGCTGATTTCTAGAGTAGGTATTGTGGCTGTTATGATCTTATCTAATGGAATGCCGCTGTCTTTTGCTGATAATCTTGCCATCTCTATTCTTTCTCCTGCAGTAAATGGGTTTCTAGGAGTATAGTTTTCAGAGGCCATTCCAACTAATATGGCTACTTCATCAAATCCTTGCTCAAAGGACCACTTAACTAAGCTCAGATGGCCTAGATGAAACGGTTGGAATCTTCCATATATTAATGCCCTCTCTACCAAATTAATGCCCCAGTTAAGTTTTATATTCTCAAACTTAAAAACATAAATATTTCTAAATCTGAACTTTACTAATTATTTTTTATTCTGTTAACATGAAAATAAGAGGGGGTTAAAATTGGAAGAAAAATCGTGGAGAGCTGCTATTTTTGCTGAGATTGGAGAGCCTTTATCATGGATAATAGGTGTTTTATCTATAGCAATTGCTTTAGGAGGAAGCCAAATAATTAATTTATATTTTTATATGTCACCTATATTCATAGGCATTATTGTTGGTTTTATTTCTCATGAGTATATGCATAGGTATTTATCAAGAAAATATCATATGGCTTCTAGATATACTGCTAATGTATTGGGAGTATTAATAACGCTTGTATCTTCAATATTACCTATTAAGCTTTTGATGCCGGGTTATGTTAAGACATGGACTCTTGGACCAGTATCAAGGAAAGGTTTGTTATACTCTGTTGCAGGTGGTCCCATAACAAATATAGTAATAGCAATAGCTTTGTATGTAGCATCGTTTGGCTTTCCTTTATATTCTGCTTTTCTTAGAGAGATAGGTTGGGTAAATGCGTATATATCTCTCTTTAATTTGATTCCGATACCTCCTTTAGATGGAGAAAAAATATTAAGGTTGGACATTGCTTTATGGGTTTTTCTCTTTATTTTATCTTTAGTTTTGGTTTTTATTTTGTAAAGTATTTTTCTAATTAGGTTATTATTCTCGAGCTAATAACTAAGTTTTTAGGTGAGGGAAGTGAGTGAACCAAAGCAGACAAATGACCAAGATGTAAAGAAAAAATGGATTTTAAAAATGCTAAAAAGCGCTAAAGCACAATATAAATTATGCCCTTATTTTGACAAAAAAACAGTACAATGCTTTCTGATGCTTACCATGAAAAACAAAAATTCTAAATGTGATAGAGATGGTAGGTTTGACACTTGTCCTTTGTTTCTAGAGTATTTGGATAAGGTTTATGAAAATCTTTATAAAAATAAAAAAGTTATGCCTAACAATTTTCAGGATATAGTTAACACACTAATTTAAGTAAATATGATTTTATTAATTCATAATTATGAATATAAAATATTATATATTCTGGTTTTATAGAATTTAATTATCTAAAGGCAAAAAATAAAAACGGACGGAAATAAATAGTAATTAGCTGGTGAACTTATTGGGCAAGGGGCTTGACAATATAGTAGAATTAATTGATGAAACTGTAAAAAAAGTTGCCCTAGGCCTATACATAAATTTAAATCATAATTCATATACTTATTATAAGAAGTCTTTTAAATTATTAGTTATTGAAAACCCCTTGCAAGCATATAATTTAATAAAAGAAATTTCATCTAGTAGCACTACAAGGCTTTTATTTAAAATAATATGTAGAGCATTAAATTTTGATTCATCAAAAATTGATAGTATAGTTGATTCTTTAGAGAATGGCGATGAAAAGCCATTTAAAGATATGATAGATTCTATTCAATAGTTAAAAAGTTTAAAAAACGAAAAATTTTTGTACTTAAAAAACGAAAAAAGATTTATATTCAGAAAATGTAATACCATCAATGGATAGGATTGAAGTGGTGAATATTGTCTCTAACAAAGCTGGGTATCAAAGGCCTCGACGAAATTTTAAAC
>NZ_JAGDXI010000037.1 GCF_023256325.1 Caldisphaera sp. | reverse complement strand
TGTTGATTTCACAGCAGCAGAAATGTGGGCACAGGCATTACATGAAATGGATCCAAATATAAATGCACAACCATTATATGAGCCATTTTCAACAATAATAAGTTACATGATACCAGGCGAAAATCCAATGGCTCTATATTACTTAGGGTGGATATCAGGATATCCAACAGCAAGTTTTGCTGCAGACTCAATATATTTAGCTAGCGGTGCTTATCCATCACCAGATGGATGGAATATAACTTATTTGAATAATTTATCTGCGTATTTCAATAAAACAGGAAATACTAATGTTGGTGCTATGATTTGGCAAGAATCTCAAGAATTCCAAGAAATGAATAATGTGTTGCAAGAGGCAGACAAGGCAGATTTAGCAGGCAATTTAACAGAAGCCATAAATCTCTATAAACAAGCAGAACAGATGGCCATAAATCTATATATGTATGTATATACAATACAGCAAAACCAATATTGGGCCATAAAGCCATATATGCATGCTTATCAAGGAAATATATTAGCATGGGAAGAGAATCCGTCATTTAATGGCGCAGGAGATAGCTGGTATTTCTGGTGGTATAAGTAAAATTTTAACCTTTTTTTATAAATATCGAAAGATAAGTTTATAAAATTATTTTTTAATTAAATTAAAAGGTGTGAAAATTGGTAAGTATAAGTTCAATTGAAAAAGTTTTTTCTAAAGATATACAAGAGCTTAACAAAAAAGTTAACGCTTTTGTCACTTTTAACGAAAATGCCATAAATGAAGCTGAAGAAATGACTAAAAATGGTATAGAACCAATACCTGTTGGTATTAAAGATATAATATTTACGAAAGGTATTAGAACTACAATGGGTTCAAAGATATACCAAGATTTTATTCCGAAACAAGATGCGTTCATAGTTAAAAAAATTAAAAAATTAGGATACGTTATTGTTGGAAAGACTAATACACATGAATTTGCATCAGGTATAACTACAACATCTACAATTTTTGGACCAACTAAAAATCCTCATGATTATAGTAGAATAGCTGGAGGAAGTAGTGGTGGTTCAGCTGCTGCAGTAGCCGCTTCAATAGTTCCAATATCTATTGGTACAGATACTGCAGGATCTATTAGAGTTCCGGCATCTTTATGTGGAGTATATGGATTTAAACCTACATATGGAAAAATAAATGTTAATGGGGTATTTCCATTAGCTAAATCCTTTGATACTTTAGGTTTCTTTTCTAAAGATATTAATCAAATAATGAATATCTCAATAAAATTTGGTTTATATAAAAATATTGATATTAAAAAAATAAGAATTGGAATTCCAAAATGGTATAAAGTACCAGAAGAATTAAGGAATTATAATAGTGAACTCATTGAAAGAGTTGAGAATAAATTTTTAGACTATATAGCAAAATTGGGTTATGATTATAGTTTTATTGATATGCCTATTGCTCAAAAATATGTTTGGAAGTATTTTCCAGTAATAAGGTATAGTGAGGCGACATCAGTGCATATAGTTAATAAAGACAAATGGGATCAATATTTTCCCGATGTGAGAAGGCTGCTTGAAAAAGGATTAGAATACAGAGCAACAGATTATTTAGAGGCTTTAAATCATAAAAGAGAAGTTAAGCAAGAGCTCAAAAAGATTTTAAAGAAATTTGATGTATTATTAACACCAACGACTCCATTACCTGCACCAACTATTGATGAAGTTTTAGGGAAGGAAGATGGAATAATTAGAACACTTTTGACTCATGAAACTGTATATTCTGCATATGCTGAGGCTCCTACAATTTCTATACCAGCATTAAAAGTTGAAAATTTGCCTGTTGGTATACAATTAATAGGAAATTATAATGAAGACAGCAAGTTGTTAACGATAGCAAGCATGTTACCTATTTCATTATAATTTTTTATAAGCTTTTAAAAATTTATAGTCTTAAATACTAAATTGAAAGTTATTTGATATTTAAACGCATTAACTCCAATAAAATAAAGTTAATAGGAATACTTTTTAAAAAGTTTATTAAATAAATAATAGAATGTTTAAATAGATAAAATTTTATATAAAAGATGGTGTTTAGGTGTGAATGATTATCTACCTCTTAAAGGTGTTAAAGTATTAGATCTTTCTCATACATTAGCTGGCCCTTTTGCCACACTAATAATGGCTGATTTAGGGGCAGAAGTAATTAAGGTTGAACCTCCAGAAGGAGATGAGTCTAGAGAATTTTCCCCTATAGTAAATGGTGTAAGTTCATATTATCTTTCAATAAATAGGGGAAAAAAGAGCGTGGTTCTAAATCTAAAAGATGAAAATGATAAAAAAATATTGTACAATTTGGCAAAAGAAAGTAATATAGTTATTGAAAATTATAGGCCAGGAGTTAGGGAAAAATTAGGTGTAGATCCTCAAACATTGTTTAAACTTAATAGCAATTTAGTTTATTTAAGTGTCAAAGGTTTTAGGAGTAACAGTATTTATAATGATAAACCTGCTTATGATATGATAATACAAGCTATGAGCGGTTTAATGCTCACAACTGGTAGGGAAAATGATCCTCCCGTCAGAATACCTTTTGCTTTATTTGACATAATAACTGGTGAAATGGCAGCTATATACGCCTTGTCTGGCCTTTATTCTAATGCAAAGCCATATTATGCAGAAGTATATTTATTTGATAGTGCATTATTTGCTATGTCTTATATACCTATGATGTATCTAATTGCTAATCAAAAACCAAAGAGACTAGGATCCGCCCATCCAAGCATGGCCCCTCATCAAGCTTTTATGGGGTCTGATAAGAGGTGGTTTGTAGTAGCTGTTGGAAATGATAGGCATTGGAATAAGCTTTGTGAAGTATTAAATTTAAATCAATTAAAAGATGATCCTAGATTTAAGACCAATAATGATAGAGTTCGTAATAAAGAAGAATTGTCAAATCTATTGCAGCAAATTTTTTCAAATAAAAGAAGGGATGAATGGATTGAAATTTTAGAGAAATCTGGTGTTCCTGTCGCACCTGTTTATGATATTGAAGAAGTTTTCAAAGACCCTTATGCAAATCTGTTAGTTTTTGAAATGAGCCATGAAATATTAGGTAAGATAAAGCAAATAAAAGAACCTGGTATTATAAATAACAAAGAACCAATATCATTTATTCCACCGCCTTTATTAGGTGAAAACACTGATGAGGTGAAGAAAAAGTTTATTAATAAAGCGTAAATATGGGTGGTCACAATTATTTAAATTAAATATGGGTGATTAATATGAGTGAAAATGAAAATATTAAAGTTGAAAAGGATTATCCTTTAGTTTGGATTATTATTAATAGAGAGAAATATGCAAATGCATTGGGAAGTAAAGATATGTTTGATCTGAAGAATTCTATCGAAAATTCATGTAAAGATGAGAACGTAAAAACTATTGCTATAATTGGGGCTGGGGAAAAATACTTTACATCAGGTGTTGATTTGAATGAAATATCGAATTTAGATGATGTAGAAAAATCATGGAATTACTTATATAAAGGATTAGGAGGAGTTATTAAAGCTATATTAGATTGCAGGGTACCTGTTATAGCGGCTATTAATGGTTATGCTATTGGAGCAGGATTTGATTTAATATATGCTGCTGATATGGCTTATGCTGTAAAATCTGCTAAATTAGGTGTTACAGCTGTTAAATGGGGTCTAATTCCTCCAATAACATCTACTGTTGGTTTCATGATGGCAAATTCTAAAGCCGTATCATATTTGGGTTTAACTGGAGAATTGATAACTGCTGAAGAAGCAATTAAATATGGTTTCATTAATGACGTGGTAGAAAATATTGAATCTCTAAAGATAAAAGTTAAGGATATAGCAACTAAAATAAGCAAGAATGATATTTTAGCAGTTGAACAGATTAAATCATTAATTTCATCTGCTAAGTTTAGTCCTTACATTTATGCAGGTTCTTCTACAATTGCAGCATTTGCAGCAAGAAAAGAAACAAAAGATAAAATCAAATCTTCATTTAAAAAATAATTTTTTAATTAATAAATTGATTAATAATAATGGAAGTAAATTCTTTGCAATTTAGAAGTAAAAAGGTAGCAATTTTTCTTGGTAGCTTAATAATACTTTATTTAAAATTCTTTTTTGTATTTTATAATATGCTAAAGTAAAAGTATAAATAAGTGTACTAATATGTATAAAGTTTAGGTGTAATACAGTGGGTTCAAATGGAAGTAAAAGAAACTGGATTATTGTGGGTATAGTAACTCTATTGATTTTTGGGGTATATGCATGGCCTTGGTATAGCTCTGTAAATCCAACTTTAGCAGGATTACCCTTTTTCTATTGGTGGGTCATAATATGGTATGTGATTTCATCAATAATTCTCTATTCTATTGTTAGCTTAAGAGTTAAAGGTGGGGCCTCATGATAACAACGGCAGGGTATGAATTGCTTATTACATTTATTGTATTATTCATAATTTTTGCAATTGTTGGATTTATGGGAAGAACCTTTAGAAGAGGAGATATGAGCCAATTACATGAATGGGGATTAGGAGGAAGAAAACTAGGAACAGTTCTCCAGTTTTTCTTGCAAGGTGCCGATTGGTTTACAGCATATTCTATATTAGCAATACCTTCTGCCGTTTTTGCATTAGGTGCATTCGGATTTTTTGGGGTTACTTATCAAGCAATGGTTTTTACATTTGCAAGTTTGTTTATGCCTAGATTATGGAAAATCTCAAGAGAGAAAGGATATATAACTATAGCAGACTATGCTAGAGGCGAATTTAATAGCATAGGCCTATCGTTATCAATAGTTGTTTTAGGAATATTTGCAACACTATTTTACATAGCATTGCAAGTTGATGGACTATATGCGATTCTTGGTACAACTCTCTTAGAATCATTTCATATATTACCAACATCATCCGCTTTTAAAGAATACAGTCTCGTAATTTTATTCATAGCATTTTTGGTAATAGCTGCTTTTTCATTTACAAGTGGAGTAAGAGGCGTATCGCTAGGGGCTATATTTAAAGATGTTTTAGTTTGGACAGGATTGTTAACAGTTATAGTTGCAACGCTTTATTATACTCATGGTTTTACTAATCTATTTTCTGGTATGCCATCTAAATATCTATCTTTGCCAAGTACTGAAGCATTAGCATTTAGTTCAAGTATGCTTGGTGTAGTCTTTTCAGCATATTTATGGCCTCATAATATAACTGGATCATGGGCCGCTCAAAGCGAGGACAGACTATTGAAAGGTTATTCATTAACCATATTATATGCAATACCATTAGCCTTAGCTGATGTTATGGCTATAGCCGTTTACAAAATACCATCAGTTCATAGCTTTGTATTTCAATTGCCGGCAGCTTCAAGAGGGCTATATGTGATTCCAGGTCTATTAGTTTCCTTAGTTCCACCTTGGTTGGCTGGATTAGCTTTGTTAGGCATATTTGTTGGAGGATTAGTACCAGCTGCTTTGATGGCAGTAACTGTTGGTAATATGACAGGAAGAGATTTAGCTAGAATGGTTAAAGCAAATATATCAGCTAAAGGTCAAACCCAAGTAGCCAGATGGGCTGCTGTTATATTTACTTTGTTATCATTAGCACTGTTACAAGTAATTCCAATGACCTATGCGTTCCAATTTTATTTAGTTGGCGCTGAAATAATTTTGCAGTTTTTGCCAATTGTCGTAATACATCCATTTTTCAAGTTTATTAGAAAAGAATTTGCAATAGCGGGTTTATGGATTGGAACATTAGTTTCTATATTTGTAACCCTGTATGCTAATCACTATAAGGTTATATCAACAACGCTATATCATGACTTATATATAGGATTTATAGGGTTATTGATAAATATTATAATAGTCTTAATAAGCCTAGCATTTCCTAAGAAATCATAATTGTTTAATTTTTTTAAGTTCTTTTTTTATTACCTTAAATGGGGTTTAAGATGGGTGACATATTAGTAGGGGTAGATGTAGGAGGAACTTTTACTGATGCGATATATATAGATTCTAATGGTGTCATGAAGGTTTCCAAAGTCTCTACAACGCCAGCAAAGCCCGAAATAGGCATAGTAAATGCCTTAAATCAGATAGTAAGAGGAATTAAAATACCTGAATTATTACATGCAACCACGATTGCTACTAACGCAATATTAGGTCAAGTTAAATTGGAACTTCCAAATACTGCACTATTAACAACAAATGGTTTTAAAGATATAATAGAAATTGGTAGGCAAAATAGACCTAAGCTCTATGATCTTTTCTTTACTAAACCTAGACCATTAATTCCAAGAAAATTCAGATATGAAATAAACGAAAGAGTTAGCGTAAATGGAGAGATAATTAAAGATATAAATGAGAATGAGATAACGAATATAGCTAATGAATTAATAAAAAATAATATAGAAAGTGTTGCAGTTTCTTATCTTCATTCTTATATAAATCCAAAAAATGAAATTAAAACTAAAGAAATATTGAGTAGATATTTTAAATATGTGACTATATCTAATGAGATAGCTCCAGAACCAAGAGAATATGAAAGAACATCAACAACTGTAGTTAATGCCGTGTTAAGGCCAATAGTATCTAGGTATATTGATATGCTTTCCTCTTCTTTAAAAGAATTTGGAACAGAAAAGATTTATATAATGTCAAGTTCTGGAGGATTAGTTAATACAATAGATGCATCGGAAAGGCCTGTGCAAATGATTGAATCTGGTCCTGCAGCTGGTGCTATAGCTGCTGCAGAACTTTCAAACATGCTTTCAATTAAAAATTCAATAGGATTTGATATGGGAGGAACAACAGCAAAAGCTAGTGCAATAATTGATGGTAAATTGGAAATAACAACAGAATATGAAGTAGGAGGAGAAGCGCACCACGGAAGAACTATTAAAGGTTCTGGCTATCCTGTTAGATTCCCATTTATTGATTTAGCTGAGGTTTCAGCAGGTGGAGGTACAGTTATATGGAAAGATGAAGCTAATGCATTAAGGGTTGGCCCAATAAGTGTTGGAGCTGATCCAGGTCCAGCATCTTATGGCAAGGGCGGAGATAAAGCATCAATAACAGATGCCAATTTATTATTAGGTAGAATAGGCAATAAGCTTGCAGGAGGAGAAGTTAGCTTAAATGTTGAATTAGCTAGAAAAGCTTTATCAAATTTAGGTGATCCTGAGGAAATATCTATATCAGCTCTTGAATTAATAAATTTAGAAATGGCTAGAGCAGTAAGGTTGGTAACTGTAGAAAGAGGTTTAGATCCTTCTTCATTTTCAATAATAGCATTTGGGGGCGCAGGCCCACAACATGCAGCTATGCTAGCAGAAGAATTAGGTTCGCAAGAAGTTATTATACCTCCTGAGCCTGGGTTATTTAGTGCATTAGGCCTTTTGATGGCAGACTCCAGGTTTGAGGCCAGACTGGCCTTTCCAAAAGACTTACAAGATGCTTTTGATAAGCTTGAAAAAGAATTAGTTAAAAAAGTTGGAACTTTAGATTACTTTATAAGATTATTAGATGTAAGATATCAAGGCCAAGGATATGAATTAACAATTACTGCTCCTGAAAAATTAGATAAAGAATCGATAGAAAAAAGCTTTGCAACTGTGCACTATAATACTTATGGATTTACATTAAATAGACCTATAGAAATTGTTATGTCAAGAGTATTCGGAATCAAAGTCAGACCAAAGCCTTATTTGGGAGAAGCTAAGGAAGGCATTGAATTAAAGGAAAAAGGCTTTAGGAAAGCATATATAAGCAAATCCTGGGATGAAGTACCAGTTTATGAAAGAGATTCTTTGCCTAGAGGTTGTAAAATTAAAGGGCCTGCAATTATAGATGAATATAGCTCAACAATTGTTATTCCAAGAGGTTGGAAAGGAGAAGTAGGTCCTCATAGAACTGTTATTTTGAAGAGGTGATAGATTATGGTTTCATGGGAAATTATACATAGAGCTACTTCATTTATATCGGAAGAGATGGGAGTAGCTTTGAGAAGATCTGCATTATCTCCAAATATAAGGGAAAGAGCGGATCATAGTTGTGCAATAATAGATGCTAATGAAAGAATAGTTGCTCAAGCGGAACATATACCTGTTCATTTAGGTTCATTAAGGGTAGGTATAAAGAATTTATTAGATTATCTCGAAAAGGAAAAAATAGAATTAAATGAAGGGGATATGATATTTTCAAACGATCCTTATTTAACTGGAACACATCTAAATGATGTAACAGTTATATCAGGAATTTATTATAAGGGTAAATTAATCGGTTATACTGCAAATAAGGCTCATCATGTAGATATTGGAGGGCCGGTTTTTGGTAGCATCAATCCGCAAGCAACAACTATTTATGAGGAAGGAGAAATAGTTCCTCCAGTAAAATTGGTAGAAAAAGGAGAAATTAGAGATGATATATTAAAAATGTTTTTGGCAAATGTAAAATCTCCTTTAACAAATGAAGGCGACCTTAAGGCCCAAATAGCAGCTAATTTGACAGGTATAAAGAGAGTTAAAGAATTAATAGACAAATATGGGCTTGATCAAACAATCGATGGGTGGGAAAATTCAATTAAATATGGAAGAGAATTAGCATTAAAAGAAATATCAACTTGGCCAAAAGGTGAATTTACTGCAGAAGATTATTTAGAAACAGGTACAGATTTATCTGATTTAGTCAATATTAACGTTAATGTGAAAATTACAGAAAATAATGTTACAATATTATATCCAAAATTAATTAAGCAACTTAGAAAGCCTTTAAATGCAGTATTTGGAGTAACTTTTGCTGCATCATCTTTCGCAATTAGATCTTTAATGAAAGGTGATATACCTACTAATGAAGGTCTATATTCAATTATAAACGTTATAGCAGATGAGGGGTCATTACTTAACGCAACTCCTCCTGCACCAGTTTCAGGAGGAAATTTAGAGACCAGCCAAAGAATTGTAGACGTAATTTTACTTGCTCTTTCAAAAGCAATGCCAGATAGGATTCCAGCAGCTTCATCTGGCACAATGATGAATATTATGCTTGGCGGATATGACAAAAATGGGAAACCATGGGCATATTATGAAACTATAGGAGGAGGTAGCGGAGCTAGGCCAAATGGGGATGGCGTTTCTGGTGTGCACACTAATATGACGAATACCATGAATACTCCAATAGAAATAACAGAATCTACTTATCCGATGTTTTTTACTTCATATAAAATAAGAGAAGGAAGTGGTGGAGAAGGAAAGCATAGAGGAGGAGACGGGATAGTACGTTCATTCAAAGTATTATATCCAGCTAGGTTGGCAGTTATGTCTAGCAGATTTTTAACAAATCCTTATGGTTTATTTAATGGAAAGCCAGGCAAGCCATCAAAACTAACTATAAAGAGAAAAAACGGAAGTATAGAAGATATAAAACCTTTATCTGTTATAGAATTATTTGCTGATGATGAAGTAATAATTGAGACTCCAGGAGGAGGAGGCTATGGATAACTTTTATAATTTACGTAACTTTTATATAATATAATTTAATTATTTTATATCAATATTATAATAAAAATTATATTATATATTTTTAGAAAAGCTTATATACCGTATCTTATAAAACAGAAAAGGACAGGTGATTGTGTATTGCGCTCGGCGGTATTAGCGTTAAGAGGAATGTTTCGAAGAAAAGTCTTCTCGGAACTTTATCTGTTCTTGTAGTTTTAGTTATAATTTTAACTGGAACATACATTTATGTTAATAGTTTAAATAAAAATAAAATTCCTACACAAACCATCTCATCAGCTGAAAGCACATCATCTACTTTAACAAGCAGCGTTATCACAACACAATATCAAAACGTTTCAGTTGTTTCAAACTTACAGCCCCTAATGCCAGAAAGTTATTCCATACAAGTTAATCAACCTTTAGAAGTAAATATACCTGACTTTAAACCTGGCGATTATGCTTTAGTTTATGACGGGGAAGGCAATGTATTAAATGTAAGCAGCAGTAGTTTTAATGTAAGCTTTAATTATCCGGGTCAATACTTTTTATATTATAATTTGTATAGCAATAGCAAGCTCTTAGGAAGCTCATCAAATAACTTAATTCAAATTATAGTATTTCCGTCTTTAAACTTTAATCAGTCTAATTTATTAACAGTACCTGTTATATCATTAAGTAGCGGTTCTATATTAACAACAGGTGAACAATTTAATATATCACTTGGGTTTTTACAACCACCTTCAGGAACAAATATTACTATAAAAGAATATATATTATCATTAGGTAATGGAACAAATATAATTATACCTTCAAAGAATTATACGGGCTATGCAATTCAAGCATATGTAACTGGTTCTGGCAATATTAGCTATGTAGAGCCTGCAAAAAGTTTTGTAACAGTTGCATTCAATAAACCTGGTCTTTATCCAATATCTTTAACTATTGTTACTGAAAATATTTCATCAGAGAAGACTTATAATTATACTATATATCAAACGGTTGCAGTATCATCTCAAGAAGAACAATTTAGCTTATATTCAGGCCTATCGAGTATTTCAAATCCAAATACAATAATTGATGCTGAAGTTGTTCCAGGAGGACCTTTTACTTTTGATCCATCTTTATGGATTGACACTATAAGTCAAGAAGTGATAAATAACATATATGGTTCTTTAATATGGTATTATCAATCTAGTACAACTAAATTTATACCAATGATAGCTGAATACATACCTACAGTTGGCAATTGGTCTAATGTAACAGCTAGATATACTTACGGCGCAATTTCCCCCAATTATACAGTATATATTTTCAAAATAAGGCCTGGTCTAAAGGCATCTAATGGAGATCCTATAACAGCTTATGATGTATGGTATAGTATGATAAGGATGCTTGTCTGTGCTGGAGGTTTTCCCGGGGCTGAGGGAACTTATTTAGCTCCATTTACTGTTCCTAATTACAATTTTTCTACTTTTATAGTTAAGTCTCCAAACGATTCATTGGGTGCAGAAGATATAATCAATTCAGTATCATATAATAACGAGACAAACACTGTTACTTTTCATTTGATTCAGCCAGTAAATCCAGTCTTTTTCTTTAATGTCATGACATCATTTGATTATGTAATGGACGCTAAATGGTTGAACCAAGTCGGTGATGGATTAAACTTAACTGGATTATATGATGGAAACTATACACAATTAGCTCAAGCATTTTATCAATACCAACAAACTTGTAACGCAGGAAATTATAACACTAAAGTTCAGTGGCCATCCTCTAATGCTGGTTTTACTGGTCTCTATTATATAGCATCGTTTACACCAGGGGAAAGTGTTGTATTAAAGCCAAATCCTTATTGGCCAAATAATATAGCATATTTCCCTAAACCTAATGATACAATTATTATAGATTGGGTGCAGGATCCAACAACAGCACTAAATATGTTAGCAAGCGGGGAGGCTGATATAGTTACTTTTCCGAAAATAGAAATATCTCCATATTTGCCAAAGCTTGAACAATTGCAATATCAAGGCAAGGCTAAGATATATGGGTTTTCTTCTCTTAATATATGGTATTATGATTTTAATTTAAATGTTAGTGAGCAATTATTAAAACAAATAAATCCATCTTATAGTATACCATCATACTATTTTGCAAACCCATTAGTTAGAAAAGCAT
>NZ_JAGDXI010000018.1:44858-55214 GCF_023256325.1 Caldisphaera sp. | reverse complement strand
TTTCTATTAATTGCTTTCTTCTATCATCGCTCATAATAACTCCAGTTGGGTTATGCGCCGTAGGATTTGTATATATGGCCTTAACTTTATTCCCATCATTTATAGCTTTCTTAATATTATATTCAAGGTTATCTACCTTTAATCCATCTTCATCAATATCAATAGGAAGTGGTTTAGCCTTAACGAATTTTATTGCATCAAGAGCACCTGTAAATGTTGGAGATTCAACTACTATATAGTCTTTAGGGTTTAATATTGAAAAGAATGTATAGTATATGCTAGACATTCCACCTGGGGTAAGAATAAGTTCGTCATATTCATTCATAACTATTCCCTTATTAATTAAATAATCTTTTATAGTTTTTCTTACATAGCTCAACCCAGTTGCTGGAGTATATTGTAATGCAGCTTCTCCTTCATTAATTATTGATTCATGCAATATTTTAGAGATTTTCTTGTGTTGTAAGGGTTCGGATCCTGGATATCCGAATGCCATATTTATTTTGATATCAGTATTTAACATTTCATAGATATCCATTCTTAGCACCTGTCTCGTTGTAGTTGGAAAAATAGTGGTATATAATTTTTATTTGGTTTTTTCTTAACAGATTAAGTTGTATTATAATATAACTAAAATGATGTTTAGTAATTTTTATATTTTGTTTAACCTAGGTATACCCAACAAATATAATCCTTCATCTAACGTATTTTTTACTAATTCAACCAATAACGCTTTCCCTTCTTTGATCCCATAATCGTTTTCTCTTATAACACTATCGTTTTCATACCACTGGTTAAATTGATCAGATAATGAAACTAAATAACTAACTAGATCTTCAGGTGATAAATCATCAGCAGCTTTTGCTGCAATTAATGGGAACTTAAGTGCTTTTATTAACATCGATCTTCTTAATTTATGATTAATTGTATCATTTTTAATTGCATCATAATTTATTTTGCCGTGTTTTTCTAATATATTTAATGCTCTAACATATGTATATTGTAAATAAGGACCGCTGTTTTCTTTTAAATTAATAGCCTTGGATATGTCGAAAGTTAATGGTTTCATAGAATTTAGTTGAACCATGGAAAACCTCAATGTTCCAACTGCTATCTTTTCTGCTATCTCGTTTGCACTATCGTTACTTATATTTGGATTTCTATTTTTAAGCTCTTCTACAGCCTTATTTTTAATATCTTCTATAACTTCATCCAGGGTAACATATTCTCCTCTTCTACCATGCATTGACTTTCCTGGAAGCCTAACAATTTCATAATCATAATGGATTAGATTTAGAGCCTCTTTTTTAAAACCAAGACCTAGTAATGCAAGCCTAATTTGTAGCTGTGGTAATCTCTGATCTGCTCCTATTACATTAATAACTTTATCAGCTTTTGTTTCATTAAATTTATAAATAGAATATGCAATATCTCTTGTAGTATATAGTGTTGATCCATCACTTCTTCTTAATATTAAAGGAGGCAATTCAAATCCTTTTGGCAAGTTTATTATTTTTGATATTTGTTGATCATTCTTTACTAACTCGTTTATTATAGAAGGAATATCTAAAGCATCGGCATCTTTAAATTTTGTAAAATATTTGTTATTTTTTGCTAAATTTATTACATTATCAACCAAACCATTCCATACTATGTCGCTTTCCCAGTCCCAATTATCAAAGTTAATATCTAGTTTATTTAAAGTATCCATAAATCCATTTAAAACGCTTTTTGTCATTGATCTTATTAATGATTTTTCTGGATCCAAACCTTTTTCGTAATTTAGCATAATATTTGAAATTTCTTTTTCTGGATCACTTAACGAGCTTAAGCCTGAAAATAGCTTATCAAAGAGATTGCTAGGATCTTGCGATTTTAGTTTTGTTAAAACAGCTGCGAGTTTTTCAGCTTCTTCCATATTATTTTTCTTCTTGGCTTCTAAAGCATCTAATGTTGTGCTGGAAACAGCATATATCCAACCGACTAATTTGTCAGGTTTTATGTTAACTTTTTTAGATAGTTCAAGTGGGTTTTCATTAATTATCTTAAATCCTAGAGCAGCAATAACTACCTGTCTTCCCATATCATCAATATAGAATCTTCTATTAACTTTATGTCCTCTAGCACTTAATAGCCTTGAAAGTGTGTCTCCAATACAAGTATTTCTTGTATGTCCCATATGCAAAGGGTGAATAGGATTTGCACTAGTATGTTCAACAACTATTGTTAATTGTTTATCTGATTTCTTAGTTTTTATAACCCCTCCATTTTTTACATAGTCTATAATTTTCTCAAATAATCTTTCTTCTTTAAATTTAAAATTTAGAAAACCAGATACTGGTTCTATATCAACTAATTTTAAGTTATTGCTGTCTAAATTATTATAGATTTTAAATATTAGATCTTCAGGTTTATTTAGAAATCTTTTTATAGGAAAAGAGAAGTCGGCATATTCTTCTTTTACCGGTTCCATTAAGAATCTGAAAACTTCTTCTTGATTTACTTTTAATTCATTTGATATTGTTTCTGCTATTATATCTATAGTCTTTACAAATGGATTATCCATTTTCTATTCCTCTTATTCTAATTAGTTTATAGTAGATATAAATATTATCAGAATTTTAATTATTTGAAATACAATTTATAAATTTCTTTTGCATTTAAATTAATACAATTCTATATTTCAGCGTTAATGATATGTAGAAACAAATATATAGGTGCACATTTAATTTATATTTATTGGAATAATGTGCACAGGTGAGTAATAATGAACTTATTACAATACATATTAAGTCCAACGGGGACATTAACTTTAGCTTCAATTATTTTTATATCTTATATTTTAGGGATATTACATGGAATTACTCCTGATGAACACACTTGGCCAATAACTTTTAGCTATGCTATAGGCAAATATAGTACCAAAGGTGGATTACTAGCAGGACTATTGTTTTCCTTAGGTTTTACCATTCAAAGAGCTTTTTTAACAACTATTGGGTATATTGGCTTAGCAAAAATTTATCAGGTCTACAATTTGGATGGTCCTGTTTATATAGTTGTAGGAATATTAATGGCAATTGCAGGGTCGTATGTATTGCATGGTAAATATATACATATACATCTTATACCAACTCGTAGGCATACCGAAGAAGCAGAAAGAGTTGAAATACCTAAAGATGTGCCATTAAAAATGACTATTATCCATGGATTAGTAGCTGGTTTTGGATTTGGCGCATATGCTTCTATAATAACCTTTATTTTAGCGCCTAAAGTACCATCATTAATTTATGCGCCTTTGCCTGGACTATTTTTTGGACTAGGGACTATGACAATGCAAGTTATTCTTGGCGCTTTCTTTGGAGGAATGATGAGAAAAATGGGTTATACAGAAAATGATATTAAATTCGTTGGCAGCAAGACTGCAGGGAGTACACTATACTATGGAGGTATAGCTTTTTCATTAATAGGCTTATTAATTATATTTATGCCATCTATAGATAGCTTTGCAATATCAACTGGTCTTTCAATACCGAATTTAAACGCAATAGACATAGGATTTATACTAGTAATTTTTGTTGTTGGTGCAATAGGGATAGGTAGCTTAGTAAAAACCGTATGGGATTTAAGAAAGGGAAAACTAAAGGTTATGGATAGAAAATAATTAATAATGATAAATATCAAAATTTTTATGGCAAGTATAGAGATTGTACAACAAGCACCTTTTTCCAAAACAAAAAATTAATTTTCTACCTATATGTGTATATTTTGTGAGGATTAGAGAGGGATTAGAGATTGCAGCATAAGAAACTATATAGGATATATTTTACAGAGTTTAATGAGGAAAACTTTGAAAATATTGTGAAAATCTTAAAAGACAAGTACAATTCTCAGGTAAATGTTATAAAATCAAATGTAATAGATGAGTTTAGGGCTATAGAGTTATATTTAGATAGTGATTCGTATTTGGGTGAAATAAAGAATTTAATCACTTCATTGACAGGATCTCAATATGTTAGAGTTGATTTTATAGACACAACTAGGTGATGATTAAAATTGATAATAGATGATAAATTAACAAAGGAAAAATATAATCAAAAAAGCATAGAAGAATGGGTTATGAATTACTGGAAAGATAAAGAAATATACAAAAAAATAAAAGAAAAAAGCAATCGTTCTAATAAAAAGTTCTATTTCTTAGATGGGCCACCTTATGCTAATGCAAAAACAATACATGTAGGAACGCTTTGGAATAAGGTGTTAAAAGATACCCTGCTAAGGTATTATAGAATGAAAGGCTTTAACGTATGGGATAAACCAGGTTTTGATACTCATGGATTACCAATAGAAGTTATGATAGAAAAAGAGCTAGGCTCAAATAACAAGAAAGATATAGTTAATAAAATTGGTGTTGATAATTTCATAAATAGATGTCTAGCCTTTGTAAAAGAAAACATTAGTGCAATGACAAAAGATTTCCAAGAAGTTGGAGTTTTTATGGACTGGGACAACCCATATTTGACTTATGAAGATTCATATATTGAATCAGGGTGGTATTTGATAAAAAAAGCATATGAAAAAGACCTTTTATATAAAGGGAAAAATGTCTTACATTGGTGCCCAAGATGCGAAACTACATTAGCTGATTATGAAGTTTCTGAATATAAAGAGCTAGAAGATCCATCAGTTTATGTCAAGTTTAAAGTGAAAAACGAGGAAAATACATATTTACTAATATGGACAACAACGCCGTGGACATTGCCCGCTAATGCATTCGTTATGGCTCACCCTGATATAGATTATGTTATGATAGAAGCTAATAATGAAAAATTAATATTGTCTAAAGAAAGGCTTGATAAAGTTGTAGAAGAATCTAGAATTAAAGAATATAAAATAATTAAAGAATTTAAGGGAAAAGAACTTGAAGGATTAGAATATGTACATCCGTTAGAGGAGTTGGTTAAAGCGCAAAATGAACTTAAGAAATATCATAAGGTTGTAATGGCTCCAGAAGCAGTTGTTAGCGGTGAAGGTACAGGTTTAGTGCATTCTGCTCCTGGACATGGTGAAATAGATGCTATTGTTGGTAGTAAATTAGGTGTACCTTTAATAAGTCTTGTTAACGATCAAGGATTTATGATCGAAGATGCAGGTAAATATGCAGGACTATACTTTAGAACTGATGCAAACAACGAAATACTAAAAGATTTAAAGGAAAAGAAAGCATTGCTGCATTTAGGTAAAATAAAACATAGGTATCCTGTATGCTGGAGATGCAAAACACCTTTATTATTAAGGGCAACAGAACAATGGTTTATAAAGGTTTCTAAGATAAAGGAAAAACTAATTAATGAAGCTAATAATGCAGAATGGGTTCCTCAATGGGCAAAGGACAGATTTATGAATATCGTTGGCAATGTAAGAGATTGGGTAATTAGTAGACAAAGATTTTGGGGAATACCATTACCTGTATGGGAATGTGAGAATTGTCACCATATAGAAGTTATAGGAAGTTTAGATGATATATTAAAATTAAATGGTAAAAGACCTTCTAATATGCATAGGCCGTGGATAGATGAAGTCATATTAAAATGTCCTAAGTGTGGAGGCCAAATGAAAAGGGTAAGTGATGTATTAGATGTTTGGTTTGATAGCGGAATAGCTTTTTATGCAAGTCTGAATTATCCTAGAAATAAAGATCTTTATGAAAATCTATCTCCTGCAGACTTGATATTAGAAGGTCATGATCAAACGAGAGGATGGTTCTTCAGTTTATTGAGGAGTGGCGTTATTGGTTTTGATAGTGTACCATATAAGAGGGTTTTATTACATGGTTTTGTATTGGATGAGCAAGGAAGAGAAATGCACAAATCCCTTGGTAACTATGTCTCTTTTGAAGAACTAATGTCAAAAGAGCCTAGGGATGTGGTCAGACTTTATGTGCTACAAAATACAACATGGGAAGATTTAAAGTTTTCATGGAAAGGAATTGAGCAACTCTCAAGAAATTTCACTATAATATGGAATGTATTTTCGTTTGCATCTATGTATATGAGCTTGGACAAATTTGATCCAAACAATATTAAATTAGACAATCTTACGTTAGAAATTGAAGATAAATGGCTCTTATCAAGATTAAATAACCTAATAAGGAATTTTAACAAATATTATTCATCATTAGAAGTTCATAATGCTGCAAGATTAGTTATTGATTTCATAGTTGAAGATGTAAGTCATTGGTATCTGAAACTTATAAGAAAAAGGGTATGGGAAGATGAAGATACCCCCAGCAAGAGAGCAGCATATGCAACGCTTTATTATGTATTAAAGAATTGGTTGTTATTATCAACGCCAATAATTCCATTTATTAGCGAATATCTATATCAAAAATTTGTTAGATCTGCAGAACCTAATTTACCTGAAAGTATATCCTTATTAGAAATTCCAGATGCTAATTTAAGCTATATTGACGAGAAGCTAGAATCAAAAATGGAATTAGCAAAGAAAATTATAGAAAATACTTTGTCAGCTAGAATGAAAGCGGGGATTAAAATAAGATTACCGATAAAAAGTTTAATAGTTTCAACTCATGAAAATGGTATAAAGGATATAATTATTGAAATGAAACCTTATATAAAAGAAATGGCAAATGTAAAAGATATACAAGTAGTAGGAAAAGAGTTTTTTGAGCAAGCAAAGATATACAAATTGGAGCCAAATTATAAGGAGCTAGGCCCTTCTTTTAAGAAAATTTTGCCTATGATAGTTCAAGAAGTAAAAAACAAGGAAGAAGAAATTGGACAGTCATTAGTAAAAAACGGTTATTATGAATTAAACATAAATGGAGAAAAAATTAAATTAGAAGCTAAGCATTTCAAAATACAAGCCACTTATCCTGAATGGTTAGAAGTATCAGAATCTGATATTGGAGTTATAGCAATTGATAAAAGAGTAAGTGAAGAAGAGCATAGCGAAGGATTAGCAAGAGATATTATAAGAAGAATTCAATATATGAGAAAAGAATTAGGACTTCCAGTAGATGCTTATATAGAAACTTGGATAACAACTGATGATAACGAATATTTATATAATATTAAAGCTTTGGAAGGTTATATTAAAAATGAAACTAGAAGTAAATCGATAAATTACATCAGCCCACCAGACGATTCCTATTCGAAGGAATGGGAGGTAGAAGAAAGACGGATAATAATAGGAATAAAACTAAAGCAGTAATACATCCAAGTGAGTTACATTCATATTTTTATTGTCCAAGGGTTTATTTCTTTGAAACACATATAAGGAAAAGAAAAAGTATCACAACTAGGATTCGATTATTTTTTGGTAGTATTTTTCACTATGCTTTCAGGCTAAGAGATATAATTAAAAAATATTCGTATGAGATACCCATAGAAACAGATCTAGGAAATTTAATAATAAGGGGAAGACCTGATGCATTTAAAATAGATAAATCATCAGCATACATAATAGAAAGGAAAAGTTCTAAACCTCCTTACAAAGGGGCTTGGATTAGCGACATTATGCAAGCGGTCGCATATAGCATAATTTTGATTAGAGAAAAAAATCTAAAAGAAGCTAAAATAGAAATAAGATATCCAAATAAATCAAAAGTATTCGATTTAGACACTGAACTTATTTCAATGCTTATGAAGGCTTTAGATGAGATGCTTTTAGTAAAATATAGCAATATATTACCTTATGCTAAAAGAGGTAATAGATGTAATAGCTGTCCATATAAACAAGAATGTTTTTCATTGGATGAGGGGTTAGAATCTGATAAGCAAGAATTATTTGAGCCTGGTAGTTGGATAGAAAACCTTAATTTAATATATTGATAAAATTTAATTCTTAGAATTTTAATTAATTAATGTTATACTTTATTACAGCCTAGCAACAAATATGTTGTCTTTATCTCTTATAATTTTTGCCTTTATAGTTGAATTATTAATTTTTTCTTTAGATATAACTGAAATCACTCTAATACAATTTTCATCGACGCCTAAGTATTCATTTTTAAGCCACCCTATTCCAACAATTTTTATTTTTATTTTATCATTAATATGAAATGGTTCATCTATTTTTACAGATTTTTTAAACCCTAAATCTTCAGGCTTTACAAGCAATTTGTAGTCGTATTCATTTTCTAGATATTTTAGCCATGAGTAAAATCTTTGCCATGACCATGGCTTTATTTTCTTTGGCTTTCTTCCAAAGTGATGAATTTCAAATTTTTGTATTAAAATTCCAGTTGGATAATTGCTTTTAACTCCGGCTTTGTTTTCCTTAGCCCATTCTATTAGATATCTCATTTCATTTTCGTTTTCTTCTGGTATGACAACTGGTGTCAATACTATATCAATATTGGTTTCTTTTATTATATCGCTTGCAATTTTAAGTATTTTTAATGAATTGTACCATTCTACACCAGCCAAATATCTTGCTTTTTCTTTAGTATAAGAATCAATACTCAAATTAATCCTATTTAATCCTGCTTTATCGAGTTTTTTTGCGAGAGGTAAAGATAAAGATCCTCCATGGGTTTCTATCGCAATACTATATACATTTGGAATTTTTTTAATTAATGATATTAATTTAATTATTTTTGGATGCATTATTGGCTCGCCAACACCATCTATTAAAACTTCTATTTCATCATTTTTAATTGACGCTATGTTTTTGACCCATTCAAAAAGCCACTCTTCATCCACTATGTATTCTGATGTCCTAAATTTCGAATTAGGGCCAGAATCAACACTACAAAAAATACAGTTATGAAAACATGTGCTAATAGGTCTTACTTGTATTATATTAGTTCCTCTATCGATTAATCCAAAAGCTATATGACCCATTAACGGAAATGGTTTATTTATGTAATAAATTGGTCTTCCATAAAAATTTGAAACATTTTTAATTTTTATATCGCAATTCATTTAAATCACTTTTTTAGGAATTCTAAGAGTATAGTTGGGATTTTCAATACCTATGCTAGATAGAAGTTCACATAGTTTGCATAAATTCCTTCCTAACGTCGTAGGTTCCCCGCATTTTATGCATCTATTTAGTTTTGTAGAAATCTCATGGGGATGTACGTAGTCTAAGATTTGATCTAAAGTCTCAATAAATTTTATTAAAATCCCGGGATTTTCTTTTTCATATTTATAAAGTTCTCTTCTCACGATCGCTCTTAGCGTAGGGGCTAATTCAATATAAGGACATTCTGTTTGTTGAATATGATACTTTCTTATAAATGTAAAAGTAGCTGTTTCCCATTCATATATTTTCCTTAAAGGTTTTATCCTCTTTACTAGCATATTATCATCGGCAACACTTGCATTTGGGTGCTGCTTTAGTAAGCTATTTATATCCCCTTTCATTAAGTTTATTATAGCTGTTTGAGCTTCATCGTCAAGATTATGTGCTGTAGCAAGTTTTGTTGCACCCATTTCTCTTGCATAATAATTCATTATTCTTCTTCTAGATGCACCACAATACGTGCATGGTGTGAAATAGTTCTTGGATTCTCTTGATTTATTAAATATTTCATCCATGCTATAGCCTATATAATCCTTTATACTGGTAACAATTATATCAACTCCTAACTCTTTAGCTGTGTTAACTAAAAATTTTGCATCTTCTTCTTTATTATATCCATGAATTCCTTCAATAATATTTAGTCCGATAAGCTTATTTGATTTTGAAAAATATCTGCTTAGTACATCTAACATGACGTATCCATCTTTACCTCCGCTTAGAGCCATCATTACTATGTCATTGCTTTTTATCATATCCCATCTTTTTATCTCATTAACAATTCTATTGCTTATATCTTCAATAAAACATTCTTTGCACAGCTTTCTATTGGAATGTTGTTGATAAATCTCTGCTGGTCTAACTTTGCAAACATCGCATGTTTTCATCAGATTCACCGAATTTGCTATACGCTATTTTATTTTCATAGATTAATTACAAAGTTAAGGGTATTAACTTTTCTTATAGAAATTAACAATTTTAAAAATAATTTTTCATTTTAAAAAATTATAAATGTTTAGTAATCTATAAAAAATTAACTGCTGACCTCCTCCCTGCCCTAAAGGATGAGGGTTCCCCAGAATGGTTCACAGATTTATAGTTTACCGCCTTCATCTTCATCACTTCATAGCTAGTATCTAAAAGCCACCACGCTCCATTAGTTTTAACTGTAGACCACTGCTAGATCTTCAACCCATTACCCCTATCCCTCACTACCGAGAACTCTCTGCTCCCCATCTCCCAGGGACCCAGGGATATGTATCGGTGCGAGAATACTTAACACATATTTAACATACCCGTTATGTTCCCCAC
>NZ_JAGDXI010000018.1:25344-44848 GCF_023256325.1 Caldisphaera sp. | reverse complement strand
CTCTGACCTCCTCCCCGTCCTGAAGGGCGAGGGTTTCCCCAGGGCGGTTCACAGGTTTATAGTTTACTGCCTTCATTTTCATTACTTCATAGCTAGTGGCCAAAAGCCACCCCGCTCCATTCGTTTAACGGTAGACCATCGGCGGCTCTTCAGCCCATTACCCTTCCTCAACAGGAGTTGCCCTCCACTCCCATCTCCCTGGGACTCAGGAATATGTATCTGTGGGGACACTTAATACACCCTTTATGGGCTTCCCCACACACCTTATTGTTTTCACAATACCTTAACACATTTTAGAATTTAAAAAACTTTATTTAGAATTTAAAACTTTACTCCTCATTCAGAAAGGCAGAGCTTGCCATTCTTTTTGTCATATTTTATTAATGATTAATTGATTTTCAATTTTAAATTTACTATATTATTGGAATATAATTATATCCCATATGAAAATTCAAATAATAATTAAAAATTTATTTTATATAGATCTAAGTGAATAAAATATATGCTTTAACGGAAGAATAATATATTGAAAGTATAGGAAGGTGCTATCAAAACGTCTGATAAAATAGATGCAGCAGTCTTAGTTTTGTTATATGGAAATCCTCCCAAAGTATTGATGGTAAGAAAAAATTGTTTGGTTTCAGGACGTTTTTCATGCGATTTAGCATTTCCAGGAGGACATATAAAAAAAGACGAAACATATATAGATGCAGCTCTTAGGGAAGCATGGGAAGAAGCTGATGTTTTTCCTAGATTCGTTGATATTTTAGGGGTAATGGATGTTCATGAAACATCTTCACAGCCTAAATTAAGAGTATTACCTGTAATAGGCATATTAAAGGGTCCCATAGATGCAAAACCAAAAGACTCTGAAGTAGATCATGTTATATGGGTTTCTTTAGATTCTATTAGGGAACCTAGATTAGTATTTCATCCCATTAGAGGATACGTAAACGGCTTTATGTTACCAGGTAACATGGTTATATGGGGTTTGTCTTATAGAATAATAATTGATTTAAAGCAAAAAGGGTATACAAAGCTAACAACCTCTTAAAATGATATAGAAACTATTAATTATTTTATCATCTAAAAATTAATTTAAGGCTATGGGAACCTTACCTTTAAATAACTTGAAATTATCTTATATTGAGGTATTAAAGTTTTCATTAAATAATCTTCCGAAGATATTAGGTGCCTTAAAATATTGTTTCTCAAATAAATAAACTTGTTTTGTGCATTCCATAGATATTCAAGAGGTAAGTCTAATCCTTTTGAAATTTCTAGAAGTTTTTGTAATATATTAATAGAATTTATGTCTTGGGGATTCAATATCAAATTATCCAATACCTTTTCTATTTTTTCCCTAATCAAACTGTGAACTAAATCATCTATGCTTACTTCTAAGTTTTTAGACCATTGTATTATTTGCTCTAATCTATTAAAGTCTATAATTTCTTGCTCTAAAATTTCTAAAATTGATTTTTCGAGCTCGAATTGTAAAAGCAATTCAAAAACTTTTGGGTAATTTAAGTTAAGGCTTCTTACATATTCCATAACAGGAAGATAATTGTTATATAACATTTCATATTGTCTTGCTAGCTCTATAATCGCAGAGTCCAACACATGATCCATAATAAATTTTTGATCATTTTTTAGCAGATTGTTCAGATTATAATAATTCGGATAAAAGGTTTTTTGTAATATGTCTATGATATCGGGTAATAATCCGTTATTAAAAAATTCTGTTACAGAGTTCTCAAATTCAATATATGACTTTTGATCTACTAATATCTTTGCACCAGCATGTAAGTTATACCAACCATAATATATTGATGCAAACATAATCGGTGTGCTCCTCCAAGTGATTTTAGAAATTAAAGTTGCTATTCCTGTAACGGCTTTAGCCCTTCCTAATTCTAGCTTCTTATATGGACCCAAAATAATTTTATAAGAATAATAATCATTTTCTTTTGATATTGTTTCAAAAAGTAATCTCATTGCATAGCTTGCACCTACTTTTTCTGCTGTCATCAAAGCAGGAATAGCTTCTTTTTCATATATTTCTTTACCATTGCCGTATCTAGGATTATTTGATTTTGCATCTTTCAATATGTTTAAAAATTGCTCTTCAACTCTAGTATTGGCTAATTCTTCAATTAATTGTATAACTCTTTTTGCAAATCTAAGGGATTGAATAGGCTCAGGCCTATAAATATCTTCAAAAAACCAAGCATCGCTCGATTGCATTAGAATAGAATTTTTAGCTATTTCCATTAATTTAAGAAGATCAACTATTTTGTTTTCTTCTCCTTTGATTGCAAAATTTTCAATAAAGCTTGAAACGTTTTCGGCCTTGTAATCATAAAAAACATCGACATAATTTAATATAGCTTTGTTTATATCATTAGAAACTTTGGAACCTATGTTTTGTATAGTCATTTCTGCCATATCTCTTAACCAGTCTATTGATTTTCTTAGAGGGGTTCTCCATTCTTGGGTCCAGCCTGGTCTAATATCTGATGCGCATCCACAATTGGATCTCCACCTTTCAATACCATGAGGGCAGCTCCAAGAAGTATTTTCATTTATTGTTATATCATAAGATGCTCCGAAGGTTGAATAAAAATAACTATAATTTGTTATATTAATTCCATAAGAATCTATAATAGATAAGGCTTTTGCTAGCTCTTCTTCCCCTTTTGGTTTATGATGTCCGTAGGTTTCTCCGTCAGTAGCGATGCTAACTAATTGGGGCTTTTCAGAGTTATCAAAAGACTCAATTAGTTTCCTAGCAAAGAGTTCACCACTTTTAAGAAGATCACCAAAAGCAACTAAACCTGATAACCATTTGTTATAAAACACAACACCGATATAATTCCCAGATGGTAGTAAAGCCCTATATACTTTTTTAGTGTCTAATGTTTTTTCATTAATTTCCTCAAACTTATCATTAATTTTTATTGATTTTGCTTGATGAGGACTTAATATGACAAATTTAATTCCATAATCATAAAGAATTTCTAGTGTTAAATTATCTACAGCTGCTTCAGGGAGCCAAAATCCTTCAGGATATCTATCAAAAGTTTTTTCAAAAAATTTTATACCCCAATAGATATCCCTTTCTCTATCCTCTTTTGATGAGAGTGGCATTATTATGTGGGCATACGGCTGTGCTATGGCATTTCCATGACCTGATAACTTAGATGAAGATTCTTTATCGGCTTCAATTATTAAATTATATAGTTTACTATATTTTTCTTTTAAATATGATAATAGTATCGGACCAAACGAAAAAGTTACTTTTTTGTAATTATTTACTACATCTTCAATTATTTCTCCATCCTTCAATCTTGCATAGGCATTTGGCAAATAAGATTCCTTGGTTATTCTATCATTCCAATCATGATAAGGTCTAGAACTTATATCTAAATCTATTTCTAAAATCCATGGATTAAATCGTGGTGGTTGATAAAAATGACCAAATATTGCTATATATTTTTCATCGCTGACCAATTTTTTCCCTAATAAATATATTTTTATAGTGGTTAAAAGCTACACAGCTATAAATAAATTGAGTTCTGAAGAAAAAGGTACCTATTAATACTTTTAAATTTAATATGCCTTATTTGTAAAGGTTATAGAGCATTGGAGGTAATTGAATTGAAAAAAATATCAAGGTTTGATATATTCATGATAGTACTACCCTGGATTCTTTGGTATTTGACTTTTGATGTTTTAAGTTCTCATTTTATTTATGCCATGGCAACTTCAACAAGTATTCTTGGAATAATATCGTTAACTAAAAAAGAGGTTAGAGAAAAATACAAGAGCTGCAATGTATTATGTTTACTTTCTTCGTTAGGTATAGCAATAATACTTTATTTGGTATTTTATGGCGGGAATATAGTGTCTATAAAACTTGGTTTAGAAGGAGAGGTTTTAGATGTGTATGGATTGGTTCCAAAAGGTTTACTGAGCATTTTTCTACTTGCGTTAATTGGTGTTATGGAGGAAGCGTATTGGAGAGGGTTATTGCAACAAGTAATAATAGAGAAGGATTTAAAAATTAACTGGCTCTTTTCTGCCGTATTTTATGGAATTGTTCATTCTGTGTCGTTAAATTTAATTTTAGTAATTGCCGCATTTATAGTAGGTCTCTTTTTATCGTTTACCGCAAAAAAATTAGGTTTGATAAGTTCCTCTATAGTTCATGTGACTTGGATTTATCTTATGTTTTTAAAAATATTATTATAAATTAGCGCAAAGGACCTCTCAATCCTTTAGATCTCAAGTAGTTAACCCTATATGTAGGTGTTATAGTTTTTGGGTGATTAGCTTTAACCATATCTATTCTTCCAACAGCTGTATTTAAAGGCCATTTCTTAGGCTCGTTTGGATCATTTCTTGCTATATTTTCAATTTCTTTTAATCTTTTGGCAAAGTTTTCTATATTTTCTTTCGTCTCGCTCTCTGTGAACTCTGTCATTAGTGCTTCTTTAACAATTAATGGGAAATAAATTGTTGGAGCATAGAATCCTGAATCTAATAAACCCTTACTTACGTCTTCAGCTGTAACTCCAGTTTCTTCGTGTAATGGCTCAGCACTTAATACTACTTCATGTTTTCTATATCTATTGCTGCCATAAGGTATTGAATATCCTTTAGAGTCTTTCATCAGTTTTATGAAATAATTCGTATTTATAACTGCCATTTCACCTGCTTCTCTTAAACCTTGAGGTCCTAAGCTAAGTATATATGTATATGCCCACAATAACTGTTGAACATTACCAAAGAAAGACTTCATTAAACCTGGGCTATATTTGCCGGGCCACCTTATTTTATACATTTTATCATTTTCATCATAATAAACTACAGGTCCTGGTAACAAATCTTGAAGCATTATATTTTCTTTAACTAAACGATTCTTTATGCAAACCGGACCTGACCCTGGACCGCCACCTCCGTGAGGAGCTGAAAAGGTTTTATGTAAGTTTAAATGGGCTATATCAAATCCCATGTCTCCTGGTCTTGCCTTTCCTAATATTCCATTCAAATTTGCGCCATCATAATATAATAATCCGTCTTTTTCATGAACGGCTTTAGCAACATCAATTATTTTTTCTTCAAACAAACCTAACGTGCTTGGGTTTGTTATCATTAAGCCAGCAGTTTTATATGATAATGATGATAAGAAAGCTTCATAGTCCATGTTTCCTGAATTATCTGTAGGTATTTCTATAGTCTTAAAACCAGCCATTGCTGCACTTGCGGGATTTGTTCCATGAGCTGAGTCTGGAACAATTATTTCATCCTTGTTTAAATTGTTTCTTAGCTCATGATATTTTCTTATGATTAATACTCCGCTCAATTCTCCTTGGGCCCCCGCTGCCGGATGTAATGTACAAATATCCATTCCAGTTATCAATGCTAGCCAGTTTTGTAGTTCGAATAACGCTTTTAATAATCCTTGAATTGTTGAATCTGGCTGTAATGGGTGTATTAATTGAAGTCTTTTATCCGTAGATAATTTTAATGATATTTTAGGATTATATTTCATTGTACAACTTCCAAGAGGCACTGGACCTGAGTCTACTCCATATGCCATCTCTGAAAGCCTTGTATAATGCCTTACAACTTCCACTTCACTTAATTCTGGTAAATTGGGATCATTTTCTCTTTTTATTTCTTTAGGTATTGATATTTCTCCTAATATTTTTTTAAATTCATCATTTATTTCTTTAAATCTTATCCCTTCTCTCCCACTTCCCAATTCATATATGAGAGGCTCCTCCCATTTAGCTTGTTTAAACATAGTTACTCACCTTTAATTTTCTTTAATTTATCTAAAAGAAGATCTATATCAGATTTAGAATGAACTTCAGTAAAGCTTAACAAACCCCAAGAATCCTTAGCCCAAGTAACGTATTTGCTTAATGGAATGCCAAATAATAATCCCTCTTTTATCATTACATTTCTTAAATCTTCGAAGTTGGTTTTAACATCAATAATGAAATCCCCAAAAAATTCTCCCTTAAACAAAGGAGACTTAAAACCTAGATAACTTAGTTGCTTAGAAGCATAATGGCTTCTATACCATGTTGCTTCAGCAACATCTTTAAGGCCTTTCTTTCCTAATAATGAAACATAAAAAGCTGCTATCATTGCACTAAGTCCAGAATTAGTTGTTATATTGCTAGTAGCTTTAGATCTTCTTATATGCTGCTCTCTTGTCTGCATTATCATTGCAAAAGCTCTAGATGAGCCATCTATTGTTGTAGTCATACCTATAAGTCTTCCCGGCATTTGCTTCACAAATTCTGCATTCCATTTTGTTGCAAATATACCAAGATATGGACCACCAAAATTTAGACCTAATCCCAATGGTTGCCCCTCTCCTATAGAAATGTCTGCATCTAGTTCTCCGGGAGTTTTATATATCATAAGACTTGTTGGATTTACTCCCATTATAAATAAAGCTTTTTTACTATGGGCTATTTCACCAATAGGCTTTGCGTTAACATCAACAACACCAGTGTATTGATAGGGATATTCTAGGTATATTGCAGAAATATCATCAGAAGATTTACTTTTTAAATCCTCAATATCGGCATAGCCTGTTTCAGGATCTACCTTATATGTAACCAATGATATTTCATGAGGTGATGTATAGCTTTTTGCTACTGATAAATGAAAAGGATTTATTGTTTCTGGAATCAATATTTTCTTTTTATTGTTTATTCTATAAGACATTAGAAATGCTTCTCCTAAAGAGCTTGCCATATCATACATACTTGCATTAACTACATCCATTTCTAATATATCTGCCATAAGACTTTGATATTCAAAGAGTATTTGTAACAATCCTTGACTAATTTCTGGTTGATATGGAGTATAAGCGGTTAGTAACTCTCCTCTTTCAGCTAAATATTGCACTGCAGCTGGGACATAATGAGGCCATGCGCCTCCTCCAATAAAGAGCTTAGATTCTTTAAATATCAAGTTATTGTTTAAAATATCATCAATTACCTTTTCCACTTCTATCTCATCTAGGGGTCTCTTTTTACCTATACCTAAGTTATCCCATATTTTTTCGTTTATTAGAATTTCTTTTGGTATATCATTATATAGCTCCAAAATATCCTTAACTCCAATATAATCAAGCATTGATTTTTTAATTTCGTTTGAACTATTAGGGATCCATTTATGTTCCATTTTTAATCCCCATTTTAAATGTTATTAATGATTATAAATATTTTAATTTGCTATTTGTTAATAAATTTAAATTATGCTTAAGATAAAAATATAATACCACATTAAGATACGGCTTTTATTTCTTATTAATTCTAAGCGATTATACTATCATTCTCTATGACCCAAGTTTTAACAAAAAATAATTGTTAACCGGGGAGTTAACAATTACTGTTTATTCATGTAATAAAAATTAGTTGGGCTGTATTCCTAGCCCTCTGTCACCTGCATCTCCTAATCCTGGAACTATGAAGAAATTATCATTCAGTTTTTTATCAACTGCTAAAGTATATATAATTAAATTATTGTAGGTCGATGAGAGATACTTAATACCTTCTAAAGATGCTATAACAGATGCTATAACGATTTTTTTAATATCTCTATTATATAATTCTTTTATTATCTTTTCCATAGTTTTTCCTGTTGCTAACATCGGATCAATTAAATACGCTACGCCATCATATTTTTCAGGCAATCTTTTATAATATATGTCTATAATTATTGATCCATAACTCTCGTTTCTTCTTGCAGCTACGAGACCTACCGGAGCTTCGGGAAATATATCCATAAATCCTTCTATTAAAGGCAAAGCAGCTCCTAGAATACCAATAAGGATAGGTTGATTTATTAAATCAAATTCAATGGCCTCCTCGTTTAATGGTGTTACGATTTTTGTTTCCTTCCATAAGAGCTCCTTAGAGCTTTCTATGGCTAATATTTTACCTGCATCTATCATTGCTTTTCTAAATTCAAATAAGCCAGTTTCCTTGTTTCTTAATTTTTTTAATATATATCTTGCTATGGGTAGATTTTCTCCCAAGACCTTAATTTCAACCAATCGAACACACCTATATTTTGTCCCCTATCAGATTTTTTAACCTCTACTATACTCTATTACTTGATTAAGATGTTATAAAGGTGCCTCATATGGCAAAATCAGAAATAGCTAAACTTGCTGAAACGATAGCTTGGTTTGAAGATTCATTGAAAAAGCTTAATGAAGAATCAAAAGAGTTATCTAGCGATTTAATTCAATTAGCAGATAGCTTAGGAAGAGAAATAAGACAAACGAGCAAGTTCCTTTCTGATGAAAGTGTTAAGAAATTAGAGGAAGCATATAAAGAAAGTGTTAAGAAATTAGAGGAAGCATATAAAGAAAAAGAAAAAGAAGAACTAGAAAACTCAGAAAAAATGGGAAAAGAAAATTACGATAAAGCAGTTAAGGAAGTCTTTGAACAAATAAAGAAAATTGTTTCAGGGTGAATCTATTTTTGGGTAGCCCTTCAACATATGCTCAAATAGTTCCTAGGTTAAGGTATTTAAAATCCACATTAATATCGCCAGATAAAATAAGGGAACTCACTCCACCATTAACAGATATCTACGCATATCTTAGAGAAACTAGATATAAAGCCGTCTCTGAAACAAAAAGCGCTCAAGATGCTGAGAAAGAAATAATGAAGAGATTTTATTCTGCCGTAGACGAAATCTCTAGTTTTACTCCCAAAGAGGCTGTAAATTTAGCTTTGGCATTTGCCAGAGAAGACGAAATAAACGATTCACTATTAGTCCTAAGAAGTATAGCTGAAGGAAAAGAAGTTGACAAGAACAACCTAACTTCATTGCTATGGAGTCAGAGCTCTTTGAACAAAATATTAGCAGAACCAGACTCATTAGCTGGTATCCAAAGATACTTAGAAATCTCATTAAAATATAAACACATTTATAATGCATTGAAGGATGCATATTCATATTTCAACGAATTAAAGGATTCAAGTGTGATTACTTGGTACTCTTTATCGGCAACATCAAATTTGTACTATGATAGCTTTTCTGACCTGAATAGCATTGATAAAAACTATGTTTCAAAAACACTATGCCCTATAATTGAAGGAAAAATTGCATTAGGTTTAATTCAGGCATCTTTGCTAAAAATACCCGCAAGAATTATAGAGCTTAGCTTTAGCAAAATAAACGCGTGCAACATATTATGGAATAAAATTAGTAGCATTTATGAAAGAGAATCTGCTGATCCTATAGCATTATCAACTTCTCTTAGAGATCATTTCAAATATATAAAAATAGAAGGTAAAAAAGAGGAAGAAATAATGGATTCTATTAGAAAAAGTTCAAACTTAAGTGCAAAGAGAAGCTCAGAAGCAGCATTCCAATCCTATCCCTTCTCACCATCATTAATTTCTGCAGCTTTAATACTACTCAAACAAGAAGTGAGCAACTTAAAAACCATAATATCTTCAGCTTACTTAAGGTTAAATAAAGATGAATATGAACAATTATTAATTATCTAATGAGCGATTCTTTTAATTTAATATGAGATTCTTTCTTTAATTTATTCCATTCTTTAAGATTATATATACATCCTGGATCAGGTGCCAAGTAATCATTATAATAGCCATAAGCTCTCGCTCTGCAACCTCCGCACACGTTTTTAAATGGACATAAATTACAAAATCCTTTCAACTTGCTTCTATCTCTTAAATCATTAAATACCTTACTTTTTGTCCAAATTTCCCAAAAGCTTTCTTGCCTTATGTTACCAACAGTTATAGGCAAAAAGACGCATGGCGAAATATCTCCATTAGGCTGAATAGCAGCATATATTCTCCCTGCTCCACATCCACCAACAAATTCTGCTACAGCTTTTACAATAGGATCTCCTGAAACAGCAAAGTGAGTTGGCGCAATTTCCTTACCTTGGCTTATGGCCAATGCAACTCTCCCATATTGAGGTGCCGTGCTTACTATTTGCATGCCCTGTCTTTTCTTCATTTCAGAATATATATGTCTCATGAATTTTTCTCTCTCGATGGGATCGAGATCTAACCAAATATTTTCTTTTCCTCTTCCTGTTGGAACAAAGTTAAAGAATATAACTCTTTTAACGTGTATATCTTCAGCTAAATCTAAAAGGTCCTTAACCTCACTATAGTTAAGTTTAGTTATAGTTACAGCCATACCATGATCCATACCTAATTTTACAGCATTTTCTAAAGCTTTAACAGCTTTTTCCCATGATCCTCTAACTCCTCTAAATTTATCGTGCTTCTCTGGATCTGAACTATCCAAAGACACTTCTACATATCTTAATCCACTGTCTCTTGCTTTTTCCAAGTAATTAATATTGGAAAATAACCAACCATTTGTAGCTGTTCCAGTATGAATCCCTCTTTTTGATATTTCTTTAACTATAGTAAAATAATCTGGATGTATAGTAGGCTCTCCTCCACTCAATGCTATTGATGCTACTCCGGCTCTATCTAATTGCTCTATTAAATTTAATTTTTCTTTTAAAGTTAGTTCGTCCGGTGTTGGCTTTCCTGCCTTCTGATAACAATGAATGCAATTCAAATTGCACATATTTGTCATATTCCATACTATTAAAAATGGAGCTGGCATTTTTTGAGGGACAGTAACGCCGTATAACCCTATGCCCTTCATAACTAATGCAACTCCTCTCCTAATCGCTGGATCGGAAATACCCTTTTTTGTTGCTTCTAGATCACCATTAAGCATAAGAATTCCTAGCTTTATTATATTGTCAATAACTGGTATTAGAAATCTTGCAGATATAGGACATTCTGATATACCTTCTCCAACAAAACTTGACAAAGCATGATATATTAATGGGGCATCTTTTATTTCCCCACTTTTATATTTGACCATGATGTTTCTTGTTGCTACTTTCAACAAAGACCTTGTTGCAGGATTATTAAATAAAATTCTAATCCCTGCTAATAAATGACCTATATCGCCATTACTATTAACCTTATCCATATAGTAATCAGAATCTATGCTCATCTTTCCCACCTTAAAGGTTCAAAAACTTTCTTTATCTTATCTTCAACGGGAGAAATAATTAAATTTTTGGATATGATTTTAAATAAATCTAAAAATCTTCCAGCCCTCATTTCCCTCGCCATAAAATTAAGTCTGACATAAAACTTACGATAAGCATAAATAATCATCTTTCCTAAATCTTTATCTGAAAAATTAAAACCTCTCATAACAGGCCTCACAGTAGTATAATGTTCCCAATTCTTATCAACAATTAGATTGTTTTTTAGAGCATAATCGTATAGTGGTGTCCCGGGATACGGAGTTAATGCAGTGAATTGTGCATAATCAGGATTTAATTTTACTGCAAATTCTATGGTCTTTTTCATATCATCAACAGTTTCCCATGGAAATCCCAAAATAAATGAACCTGTTGTAAATCCCTTAAGTTCTTTTGCATAAGAAAATACTTTCTTTGCTTGTTCAATAGTAATCCTTTTTCCTATCTTATTTAAAGTATCTTGACTTGCAGATTCTACACCAAAATATAATGCATTGCAACCATTATCATATAACAATTTCATAAGATCCTTATTTATAAGATCAACCCTTGTTCCGCACGAGAAACTTATATCTAAATTATTTTTCTTTAAAAGATCTATAAAGTCTTTAACAAACTTCCAATTAGCCGTAAATTCATCATCCGTAAATACAATAGTTTTAGCATGATATTTATCATACAAGTACTTTATTTCCTCTATTACATTTTCAGCAGATCTATATCTGAATCTTCTCCCCCAATAATAGCTTGTTATACAATATATACACCCATAGGGACAACCTCTACTAGCCATTATATGAGCTATGTTAATGTTTTTTCCAAAAAGGGTATATTTGTTCATATCTACCAAATGTCTAGCTGGCCATGGAAGTTCGTCGAGATTCTGTATTAAGGGTCTATCTTTTGTTTTAACTATTTTATCATTAAATGTAAATGCTATGCCAGCTATATCACTTAAACCTGTTTTTTCTAAACCTTCATTTTCAAGATAATTAATAAGTTCTAATGCAGTATACTCTCCTTCACCCCTAACTACAATGTCAAATCCGTTCTTTAAAGCCTCTTCAACCATTACTGAAGGATGACTACCGCCTGCAATTAGTGGTATATCAGGCATTTCTTGTTTTATTAGTTTTGCGGCCATATAACCCTTTGGAGCCATTGGAGTTTGCATCGATATTCCTATGACATCTGGTTTTATTGATTTTACTTTAGATAACCAAGAATTAAAATCCAATTGAAGCGTTGGACTATCTATAACCTCAACTTTATGACCATATTTTTCTAGAACTGCTGCTATACTAAGTATACCTAAAGGCGGAGCTCTCATACCAGTAACTCTATAAATCTCCAAATTATGAATTTCGGGAGGTAAAGTTAATAGTACCTTCAAATTTAATCCCATATTTATTTATATATATTTAAAATTAATATAGCTACGCTGATTAAAATTATTTGAAAAACTTATTTTTACGTGTAGATAAAACTATTAATAATAAAATATTTATTTATTTTTATATTTACAATGTTTATTAAAATTAAATATCTTCGATAAATATGAATTAAATAAAGTGAAACGAAATGAAAAGAAAATCTGAAAAAATACTTGCTATCTTTATTATATTTGCTATAGTTATATTCTCCAACATCACAAATGCTTCTACCGTTTATAATAGGGATTTAAGTTATTATCCTTCTTATTTATTATTGGGTAATTGGGTTAATACAAGTTTTTTAGTTATAACAGGTATACCAATACCTAATGCTACATTAAACGGCTTTGAAAATTCAAATGCATCAATAAAAAATATTTATTATGGAAGTTTTGGAATATTACCCTATGAAATACAATTCAATATTTTCCCTGCTTATTATTCAGCTTTAAATTTAAATAATACAATAACGATTGAGGGAAAAAATGGCCAAATTGAAATATTATCTCCTCAAGGCATGAATTCTATACTAATGCTAATATTTCCCAATAAAAAGATAATTTCTTCCATATACATACCATCTAATTATAGCATAAACATATATTCAAATGAAGCAATAGTTAATAATAATCCATCCATATACATATTTTTCAATGGTACATATAAACTAATTAGCTCAAATTCTCAAAAAATTCTGCAAGTTTCTTATTCAAATAATGGCTATTTAGAATTTTCGATCAATGATTCAAAATTTTATTCTCCATCATATTTAATAAGTTACAATCTAAACCAAGTTAACAATTGGCTTTATAAATCCTCAAAAGTTAAGAACACGCAAATCAGTAATAAGCTTGTATCAGATTATTATCTATCATTGTTATTAATTAAAGATGATCAAAATCCTGTAACTGGGGAATTCGCCGCTTCTCCTTCACCAATTTATCTTTATAACTGGTTAAGAGACTCTTCCTTTGCAGCTATTGCTCTTCAAGAATCTGGACATATTAATTCTGCATATAAGTTCTGGATATGGGAATCTAATTCTACCCAAATCAAGGACGGCTTGTGGTACACAAGATATAATTTTTATAACGGCCAGCCAGATACTAACTTTGGTATACCTGAATTTGATAGTATCGGACTTTTTGAAATTGGTGTTTATGAGTATTTTCAAATAACCCATAACTATAGTTTTCTTACATCTATTTTACCTTCGCTAAATAAAACGCTTACCTATGAAATAAATGAAATAAATCGGAATGAATTTCACTTACTTCCAGAGGATCTAAGTGTATGGGAATCGAACTTAGCATATAATTTTTGGACACAATCAATTGATGATATAGGATTATACGATTCCTCTTTAATATATCAATACTTAGGCATAAATAATTCTTTAATTAAAGTTGCTGCATCTGAATTAAATGAGAGCATAATGAAATATTTTTGGAATGGAAAATATTTTTATCCAAGCCTAACTCCATCAGTAATTTATGAAAATAACACAAAAATAGTTACTTTAATGCCCTCTTATTCTAATTTTGATTCCTCTACAATTTTACCTATTGATTTAGGATTTATTGATCCGAGCTCTCAGATTGCATATAGCGATGTTAACCAGGAGATAGCTCATTTAACAGTTTTAGGAGGATTATCACGTTTTACTAACGATAATTATCATTATTCACAATATTTATATGATAGTTCTTCACTAAATCCACCTTGGGATATTACAACTTTATTCCTTTCATATTATTATGAGCTTATAGGTAATATATCAGGTTCCATTAGTCTATTAAATTGGGTTTACACCCATTCTCAAAATGGATTATTACCTGAGGCGGTAGACCCAAATTATGGGAATCCTTTACCAACTACATCTCCATTAACTTGGTCCGCAGCTATGTATGTTATTACTATAAATAACCTTCCATCAAATAATTCTAATAAAATAGATACAGTAATTACTTGGATAATATTAATAGCTTTACTAATCATCATATCATACGCTATGGAAAAAAGAAGCGTTTTAAAGAAATAATTTTTACAAAAATTAATATTAATAAGTGCTATTAATGAAATTTGCTTAATTATTTTATTAATAATTACAACATTATTAATGTTTATTATATAAAAATGTTAATTATTCATGATGCAAAATTAATTTATGGCAATTAAATTTTAATTTATTAAAATCAAAGATACAAAAAATTATTATTGAATACATATTTGATGCTCATTACAATTACTCTATTAATTTAGCAAAAGCGGAAGGAATAATAATATAAAACTATATTTACACTTTATTTATTTGGTAAATACGAATAACAAGCCACGTCCCTTTTAGAGGTTGGATAAAGTTTTTAAAATTCTGAATATTTTAAGTTTTTGTAAAAACAGTAATATACGTGGATTTCTACGTATATGGGTTGGGGTTATCCCACTAAAGAGGAAGAGAATGATGAAAGAGGTTATGCCTTGTGATTTTGGTGAAGCCCAATGGCTGAGAATTGAATATAAATTCATTAAAATTCAATGAAGCTTAAACCCAATTAGCTCTAATATAGTTTTACTTTAAGTTTATTGAGTTCAAGGCTTAATTAAAAATATAGATAAAATTCACGAAACTATTTGAGAAATTGAAATATAAGTAATTTAATATTTTGCTTAGCTGCTACCAGCTACCAAAAGTTTAGCAGTATTGGGATCATATTCCCAATCTTTTGCAATCTTTCCAATTCTCTTATAGTATTTAGTTAGCCTCCTTATCTTGCTTTCAGTAAATATTAATCCCCTTAAGCTTGTTTTGTCTTTTGGATGCTCATCCAAATGCCTTCTCAAATTAACTGCCCTCCTTATCAAATTGAATAGATCTTCAGGTATTTTTGGTAGCAAATTCTTCTCTTCTAATACCTTGCTTACCTTTTTACCTATTATTGGTTTAACCAGTGGTATTCCAAATTGATCCCTTAAAACAATTCCTATTTGAGATTGTGTATAGCCTTTCTTTGCAAGCTCTTCTATTATTAATTCAATTTCTTGCTGACTATAGGTTATCCAGTTTGCTGTAACTGATGAAGGTCTTATTGAGTGTGATTTACCTCTTCTGCTATTCTTATGCATATGTTTCACCTATTCCTTTTGCTTTTTCTCTAAACTTAATATAACAGAACAGGATTTTATATTTTATACTTAAATAGATTTATCTATTGTTAATTAAAAATAAACTCTGTTATCTAACTAGAAGTCACCGACCTCCCCTCAGCCTTGAAGGGCGAAGGGTTTCCTTAGGGAGATCATAGGTTTGTGATTTATTGCCTTCATTTTCATAACTTCATAGCCGGTAGCTAAAAGCCACCCTCTTTATTAGTTCAGCTGTCCATTAACCTTCAATACATGTTTGATTTGTATTCAGCAATACTTTAAAGTATTCAAAGATTTTAAACTTTATCCCACCCCTTCTAAGGTAAGGCTTGTCGCTCGTATTGTCAAAATCTTATCTCATAATAAGAAATTTTGCTTCAGTAAATATTTTATTATTTTGATTTAAGCAAGTTTTCATAGTTTTTTAAATTTAATTTTATGTAGCCTATTTCTATTTTATTAATTTCTCCAACATATTGGGTTATAATTGTTAATATATCGTTACTAACTTTATATATTATTCCAAAATACTGATTTCCATCACTGGATTCGATTCCAGCAATATATCCAGGAGAAAGATTTTTTTCATTTATTACTTTTAAATTATTTAATTTTAGTAGTATTTTACTTGATTTTAATATACAATTTGAAATTAGCCTATCTCTGTTTTCTTTTCTTTGCATTCTAGATTTTTCTTTTTTTACAACTTTATCTAAATTTATTATGTTGACTTTTTTATCTAAATATTTTTCTGCCATGTTATCAATTCCTATTGATATAATGGTATCAATATTAAGTTTCTGAGCTAATGAAAGTTTAAGCTTAATAGATTCTTCATCCACTAAACCATCCGTGTCTATAATTAAGTTTTCTTTCCCTAATTTTTCTATACATTCGATATATTTTTCCTTATTTTTATAAGAACTGAAATCACCAACAAAGCAAGATTTTATATTTTTTACTGAGTCTTTCCAACCAGGAATGTAAGGAGGAATTATATCAGAAATACTAACAAAAGATGGACAATATATTTCATTCTGACCGAGATCAGCACTCATAATTTTCATTTTCTTTCCTTCGCTCCAAAAAGAGTTTATAAGAAATGCAGCTAAAGTGCTTTTACCACTATCATTAGGTCCTATAATTAAAATTTTTTCACTATTAGAAACTTTTCTATATATCTCGTAAAGAATAGTATAAATATTATCATTAACTTCGATAATACTTTTGTAGGAAGGGCTTACTTCAATACATGATTTGCTTGCAATAATAGGTAATGATCTTCCTAGAGGAACTATTATGCTTTTCCTTTGGCTCTTGTTATTTAATACAAATCCTAAAATATTTATACTTCCTTCTATTAAGTTTAATCTTAAAGGTCCTTGTAATAAATAGTAACCATTGTAAGTGTTGCAGCTCATTTTTAAATCCCAAATTAAAAGATTTATTATTTGGTTTTAATTTGCTTTCTTTAAAATGACTAAAATTATATTGACAGAAAATTTAAATAACGATTCCTATTCTTTTAATAGAAGGCGAGCCGCGGTCGTATAGTCTGGCCTAGTATGCGGGCCTGTCAAGAGGTCATGTGAGCTAAAACTCACAGAAAGCCCGTGACCCGGGTTCAAATCCCGGCCGCGGCGTCATTATTATGAGTTAAAATAATACAAATATCATATTTTTATGTTCAAAAATTCTTTAAGCATTAGATTATAAATCTTTACGTGCTATTATGATAAATTTGAAAGCTAAGCAAAAATAAGTAATAGTACCCTTGACTGCTTATAAAGTTTATAAAATTATTAAATTTATGGTGAAATCGATTGTCAACCATAATTAAAGACATATTGTTGAACTTTGAGGAATCAGGTGCGATGTCTCCAGGAGATGTTGCCCAAAAACTGAACATACCTAGGTATAAAGTATTAGCAACAATACAATGTTTATCAGATTTAGGTTTTTTAGATCCTTTATATTCTAGAGGTAGCTATAAAATATATCAAATCAGTTTATTAGGAAAAAAGGTTTTAGCTAAATTGAAATCTGAAGAATCTTTAAAAGAGATTTTAGAAGAAAGTATTTTAGAAGAAAGTATATTAAAAAACAATAAGGAAGGTATTAAAGCAGAATCTTAGCTTAGAAAAAATTTCGGAAGTTCTTCTATATTAATAATTGGTATAGCAATCCATCCGGGTTTTATTTTGTCCGATATTTCAACTTTCTCTCCAAGCTCATCAGTTTTTATAAGCACGTATTTAGATTTTTCATGGCTTACGTTTTCGCTGCTCTCATAATAGTAAATTAATGGTATTCCATAGAATTTATAATAATCCTTATATGTTGCCTGTACAAAATACACAGCTTTATTATTTTTATTAAATCTATAAATTGGCATTAAAATTAGATGTGCTGCCATAGATGATGCAAGTCTTGCAAGATCATTTATAGAACTTACCTTCACTAAAAAGGCTTCATCAATTTTTTCTTCCACATTATGCACCTATTAGATACTGTATAATTAAAATTAAAAATGTAAATATTAATTTCGTTGTTATTAAAGAAGATAGGAATATAAATATTAACATCGTTAAATTTTTGTTCAAATCTTTTATATGAAAAATTAATTAGCTCAAAAACTCTACTAAGAACTATAATGACTATAATATTGATTAAGATTTTACTTTTTTGAATCAAATGAAGTCCAATAAATTTTTGCCTTTTCTTTCTTTCGATATATTATTAATTTTTTCAAAATCTTGCTCTAATTTATTTTTTATTTCGGGTCTATATAATGCAGCCGCAGGATGATAAGTGGACATAATTTTAATTTTCATATTATTATATTCTATTTCTTTCATTATCCCCCTTTCTTTTTCTATTCCTTCCCATTTTTGATTAGAAATTAATGATAATGCTTCTCCTGAAGTCCTACCCAAAGCTACTATTATTTCAGGTTTAATAATATCAATTTCTTCTTTCAAATATGGTATGCAGGCCTCAATTTCTTCTTTCAAAGGAGTTCTGTTGTTAGGAGGCCTACATTTTACTACGTTTGTTATATATACTTCGTCTCTTTTTAAACCAATTTTATTTAGTAAATAGTCAAGAAGCTTGCCTGCCGATCCTACAAATGGTTTCCCCTGTATATCTTCATTTCTACCAGGAGCTTCACCAATAAACATTATTTTAGCTTTTATGTTTCCATAACCAGTTACTGCGTTTTTTCGATTCTGATATAGTTTGCATTTTTTGCAATTTTTTATTGAATTATTTAGTTCATTAAGTCTAAGAGTTTCTTTACTTTCCATTACTATCACTAGTATGGTAAAGGTTTATCTAACTCTTCAGCCGTTGGTTTAGATGGTATTATGCATAAGAATTTTAATTCAGACTCGGCCCAATATTCGTGATCTGCATTAGGCGGAATATAAATAAAGTTACCCTCCTCTACATTATAAATCTTTGTACCTATTTTTATCCTGCCTTTGCCTTCCAAAATAAAAATTTCATGTTCCCAAGGATGAAAATGAGAATTAATATGGCCACCTGCTTCTATTCTAAATAATCTCATAAAGAAATTATAGTTATCATCAGCTAATAACCACCTTATAAATGATTTTTGTGCTTGATCTTCTGGTAATTTTTCTTCATTTATCTCATAAAATTTTTTAATAACAGGTTTTAATTCTAACAACTCATTCACCTATCATTATATATATTTTAAAAATATAAAAATATTCTGTCTAAATTTTTCAAATTTTTTAATTTTAAATTTAACAAAAATCTAAAAATTACTTCTGACTTTAGGAAAAGCAAAAAGTAC
>NZ_JAGDXI010000018.1:0-25334 GCF_023256325.1 Caldisphaera sp. | reverse complement strand
TAATCTGAAGAATAAATCTTATATGATACTTGATTTCTTAAATAGTAAAGTGGAGGAATATAAAAAAGGGATCTTATAAATACCAAGTAATTTAAAAATTATTATGAATATAATTTTTTATAAGTTTTTGAGACGTAAGACATAGCAATAAGTGCTCCTAAAGCTATACCTACAGCTAAATAAATTATATACATTCCGTAGTCTATAGCATTATTTGAAGAGTATATTGTAACATAATTTACTGAATTAGCATTATTGAAAGATAATTCACCTAAATACCAAATAATAGAATCAACAACGGCAGTTTCCATTATGCTCAAAGCGCTTGCAGGTTCGCTATTTATTATCTGTTTGGCATAGTTCATATATGAATTATCAATTGAACTTTGCAATCCTCTTGAGGCTAATTCAGAGCTAATTAAATTAAACTCGCTTTGTAATTCTGTTGCATATTGACTTGTTACAAATGGATAATTTGTTCCTGTTATTATAAATATAATACTTAATGAGTTTTGTAACGCATCTTCATATACTCCAATAGCAGCTGTATAATAGCTCTTGCTAAGCAAGCTATTTGCATTTGATAGCAAATAGTTAAGATCATTCTTCATTGCGCTAAGTATTTGAGCATCTGCAATATCACCAATAGATGTATATTGAGAAATATAATAGTCTATTAAAGAATTTGCATAATTTACAGCGGTTGTTGTATATGTCGACGCCGCGCTTGCTGTTGATAATATCAATCCTTGAGAAATAAATGGTGGGGTTCTATTGGATAAAACTGCTGCTTCAGCCCACGATAATGCACTCTCTAATCTGGCCTGAGAATACGCAATATTTTGCGCTATCGTTAATAAAGAAGAGTTAGATATACTGGATGATATGCTTTGTGTATATTGGGCACTATATATTGTATCTGCTATTCTGCTAAAAGCGGTTGCCATAAGTTCTTGTGAGTATAGGGTATTTAGATTAGAATAATTGATAAGCTTAGATTCAAGATTATTTGCTTCATTTATAATGTTTTGAGTAACATTATTGACAAATGTAGATAAGTAGCTACTTTTATTCAAAGATAGTTCGTAAAGCCATATGGTATAGTTAGCTGTTAATGCATAGTAATAAGCTGTAAAAGCATAGCTTGCTGATGCATATGGATCTTTATTTATAGTCTCCTTTGCTAAGTTAATATTAGTTTTAGTGTAATTTATTATTTGTTGTACATTTAAAATTAATAAGGTTTGATTATTTAATATTGGCATATTTGAATTAACTTCGTTTAATATTTTATTAGTTTGATTAATAAATTGGTTTGAGGCATTTTTCATAGCTAATTCAAATTCTGCGTCTTTTGATACATTAATGTTTATGTCGTATTGTGAAGTCTTGTAAATTTCGTTAGATGCATAAATAATCCCTGGAACAGGCAAGAATTTTTTGCAATTAGATACACCACTGTTTGCCAGATTACCTACTGGAAATGCTAAGGTCAAATTATTTGACGAGGCGGCGGAACATTTTTCTGATAAGCCACCTATAGGGCCAGATAGACCAGAAGGGGATACAGCTCCTGTTATTGCATATGTGTGTAATATAGAAGTGTTTAAACCAGTGGCTAAACCATAAGTCGCAAGCATTACTCCAAAGCTACCGCTAGGCCCCGATATAGAACCTGAAACATTAATGAAAACTTTCAAATTATAATTGTTATAATTTAACCCAGCATATAACATTGCTACCATATAAGCCATCTCCATGCTATATAGTGTAGAACTTTGAACTTGTCCATTGCTTTGCACGATAACTTGTCCTGTTCCTGGATAAGATAAGGTTACAGTAGTATTTATCACAGTTCCACTATTATTTCCTTCAACAGCTGGTAAATAAAGCCATGTAGATCTAGACCACTGAGTTTGTTGAGTCTCTTCTAGTTGCTGTGCTTTTATTACTGGAGATAGTAAGAATAATAATGTAATTGCAAGCATAAATATAGCTATCATCAAATTTTTCTTTTTCAATTTTAAGCCCCTCCACTCACTAAATATGTGGAGAGGGTTTTAACTTGTGTGGTGAGGAATATGGGTGGTAAAAAACAGAATAAGGTTAAGGAAGATCAAATAGATCAGAAAGCATCTACAGCAAAGGAGTTAAAAATAGTTGCAACTCAAGTTATAACTAAAGATAAAGTAATTCAAAATCAAAAACTTATGTCACTGCTTTATTTAATATCTCAACTTGGTATGGTTCATGAGAGAACTCTGCAAATAGTTGTTTCTGAACTTAAGAATAAAGGAATAGATTTAGGCTATCAATTTAACCAGTTAGGAAATGATCCTTACAGCCCAGCATTAAAGAATGATATTGTTGCATTATTATATACGGGCTTAGCTGAGGCAGAGCCAAGATATAGAAAGATTAGAGTAACAGGGGATGGTAAAGAAGTTTTAGAAAAAGCTGAAATACAAAAATCATTCCAAGAATCACTAAGTAAAGTATTAAATGAAATAAAGAATAAAGCCTCTTTAACTGATGCCGAAATTGATTTCGAATTAAGAAAAGCAAACAAGCTTTCGGGTAAGAAACCTAGGAGTTAAACTCTAACATTTTTGATAAGGTATAGGGGTTTTTAAGGAATAAACCTAGTAAAATATCTTAACCTCTTATTACATTTAATTGATCATATTAAATTGGTGCTAAAGTTAATGATCAGATATGTTCATCTCCTGGGTAAAGAATCCAGACAAAAAATAATACAGATATTAGCTAATGAAAGAGGAGTAAGGGAACTTGCAAATGAATTAGGGGTTACTCCAGCTGCAGTTAGCAAGTATCTTTCAGGTTTAACTCATCCATCGGATATTGTTTTGGAAAAAGCAATAAGTATTGCTAATGAGGAGGAGATAACCAGTATAGTTAAGGTAGTGTCTGATGAATTTATCGAAGGGTTATCTAACTTTATTGATTGGAGTTTAAATAGAGGTATTTTAGATATAAAGTTTTATAAAAGGCTAAATGATTTGACAGCTAAAGTTGGTCTTGTTACATTGGGTCAAAAAGATTTTACAACTGCTTAAAGAACAACTTTTTATGTTATGAAAATTGATAAAGAGTTAGAAATAGATAAGCCTGAAGTTTATTGTATAAATAAATAGGTTAAAAATGAAGCAAGTATATATCGGACTAATTTTAGTAAATGGTAAAATAATTAATTGAAATTACTACCAGTAAGTAATTATTTACTTTTATCCGAAAATTTAAATTATAGTGTTAAATAGTATGATATAATATGAGTTGCTATGAGAAAATTATAATAAAAATGAATATTTAATAATATTCATATTTATTTATAAAATCTTTCGATGTCGAAAGAATATCATAAGATCCTTCACTGCATTTATATATTATATCAATCTTCCCTTTTTTAAGTTATTTTTCAATTTAAGTTATAAGTTCGCAAGTTAATATAAGATCTTGTTTATTCCAAGTTTCTTGTCAGTTTGTGATATAGAATCATATTTAGAAGAGATTTCAAGAGATGCCCTTATTGCATCAATGTTTTCTGGAACTACAATAGATTCTTGATGTACTGCTTGGAAAAATTGAACTTCATTTTCATCTATGCTTATAGAATCCTTAAATACGACTAATTCGTTGACATCCCCTCTTTCCTTTACTAATCTTGCTGCATCTATTATTTGTGCTGTGCTTTGTATATCAGACAATTTGGTATCTAAAAGAATTATTCTTGGGGCTTGCATTAAGGCATCTATGATATCATTTTTTTCAATCTTATCTTTAAATCTTATTGTAACATGATGTACATGCATTAATGTTGTTGGAACTACAACGGCAGCAGTTGAGATATTTATCCAAGGTATGACAGATTTAACGTCTAATGCATGATGGCTTGGTAAATTCACAGGGTTTAATACAATTGAATTAATTGGGCCTTTTTTAATCTCTTGGGGATCAGCGCCTCTTCTTATTAAAACAGCATTTATCTTCTCTATTTTGGAAACTTGATTTAATGTGCATATACTTCTTAATAAACCAGTTGTATTGCATGATACAACTCTAATGCTTTTTTTACCATAAGCTTCATCGTAATTACATAGAGAGTTAAAAGAAATATCAGCTATGCTAGCTTCTTCTCCTCCTTGAAAGATAGAGTTTATCCCATTAGTTTTGTATAATTCTTTATAAGTTTCACCAACACCATCAGGTGTAGCATCAACTACAATATCTGATTCTTTAATTAGATCATTTATTGTTCCCCTAACTTCTATTCCTTTTTTTCTAAACGTTTCTATATCTTTATCTGATATTGTATAAATGTCAATCCCGGCTCTTATTGCGTATAATGCGTTGTAGTCAGGTTTCTTCTTCACTATGCCTGAGACTATCATATCGTCTTGTTTGTTAACTGCTATAGCTATCCTTTTTCCGATAGTTCCAAAACCATTTATTGCTACCTTTACCTTACTTTTCATATTATATCCCTTTGAAGAACTTTTCGTATGATAAGGTTAATGCTTCAATACCAGGCATTTTTTCTCCTGATAGGAAATAAACAACTGCCCCTCCACCCGTACTAATATATCCAATTTTTTTTCTTAGCCATGGTGATAAATCGTCTAGTATTGAAATGAAATGTCCGCCTCCAAATATTACATAAGCATTACTATTTAGAGATGCCTCAGCCATTTTTATCGTTCCTGCTTTAAATCTCTCATCTTCAATAACTCCTGCTGGGCCTCTCATAACTATAGTTTTAGAATTCTTTAGTATCTCACTATACTTGCTTATAGTTTCTGGCCCTATGTCTTTTGCTGCCCCTTTTATTTCTTTAGCACTCACAACTTCTGTTCCATTATTGACCTCAGAAATAAAATCTTCTGGAACTATGATATTTTCATAGTTTAAAAGAGCTTTAGTTTCTGGGATTAAATGAGTAAACTTTTCGTTTATTATTTTCTCAGCGCTTCCCACATTAAATCCCTTGGCCTTTAAAATTAACAAAGAAACCAATCCTCCAGTCAATATATAATCCGCTTTATTTGACTTTACTAAATGGCTAATTATTTTTATTGCATCGCTAAGCTTTGCTCCTCCTATAAAGAAAGTCCTTGGTCTTTCTCCATGAAGAGCTTTAGATAGACCTTTTATTTCTTCTTCCATTACTCTTCCTGCTATTCCTGGTATAACTAAGGGAAAACCAGCAATGCTAGCTTGACTCCTATGAGAGCTTGCAAATGCGTCTCCAACATAATAATTAAATAATGGCGATAATTTTTTTACGAAGTTTGTTTCTATTAGCTGTTCGAATGGCATTTCTATATTTTCTTCCGATAAAAACCTTGTGTTTTCTAGGACTAAAACTTCTCCAACCTCTAACGTAGCTATTCTTTTCCTTGCTTCAGGTCCAATTATATCACTAATAAATTCAACGTTAAATCCAAGCATTTTAGATAAAATTTCTGAGTGTTTTTTTAAAGAAATGAAATCGTTTTCTCCAGGTCTACCTTGATGACTCATAATTACCAATTTAGAGCCTAATTCAACTAGCTCTTTTATTGTTTTTACATGGGACCTTATTCTACTCGTATCCATAATCTCATTATCTTTTATGGGAGAGTTTATATCTACTCTGGCTAGCACTTTTTTGTTTGTGAGATCTACATCGTCTAACGTTGCTATGTTCTTCCCATTATAAGAAATTGTCACTCCACTCACCCATATTAACCCTGTGAAATATTAAAAAACTGAAATATAAAAACCTTTTTCATATAAGATATTTTAGCTAATATTAATGCAAAAAATAGGGATTAAAAATGAAAATAAAGTGGTGCGGAAATTCATATTATATAATAGAAAAAGATAATGTTACGATTGCCATAGATCCCCATGATGGTTATAGTCTTAATTTAAAACCGTGCTATGTTGATGCAGATTATATTATAATAACGCATAATCATTATGATCATAATGCAGTAGAGATGTCTTATGGGAATAAAACTAAGGAAATAATAAGAGACATTGTAGGAGAAAAAAGAATAGATAATATTAGGATAGAATTTTATGAAATGGCTCATGATAAAAATGGAGGAAAAATATTTGGTAAGGTTAAAGCATTTAGCTTAATTATTGATGGAATAAAAATAGTAAATCTATCTGATATAGGGGAAAAATTTAACGAAATCATAAAAGAAGTATTCTCTCCTGTTGATATTTTAATGATTCCTGTTGGTGGAGTTACAACAATAAATTATTTGGAAGCGATAGAATATATAGAAAATTTAAAACCAAAAATAGTTTTACCAATGCATTATTGGATTAAGGGATCTACATTGCCTTACGATTCCATTGATAAGTTTGTAAACAGTATTAATTATAAAAAAATTTTTATGAATTCTAATGAGGTTAATATTGATCTAAATACATTGCCCAATGATATTCAAGTATTTATATTAAAATACAATTAACTATTTTAAATCTCTCTTCTGCCATATGCTGGTTAAATCTCTCTTTCTGACGTCTCTCATCATTGATTCAAGTCTTTTATATACAGTGCTATGCATCTTTCCTTCAATTAATAAGTCTATTCCATGTTGTGCAATGATAGCTCTATCATAGTCACCAATTATACCAACCATATTGTTCCCTACATGTATTATTGTTCCTGTTATTTCTTCTATGGTTTTTTTAGCCCTTCCATCTTCACCAATTATCCTACCCATAACTCTCTTAATATGATTCGCCGAATCACCTACTTTTGATTTTATATCTATAATTAGCAGAACACTATCTTCATCTAAAAGGTCTATTATATCTTCTTTAGAGAAACCTATGCTTATTGCTTGTATAACATCTTTTGCTTTCATCATATCTGCAGGAGATGTTTCATTACTAATTGGTTCTATTGTTACGAGGGAATTGTTTCTATCTATGTCAAGCTTAATCTTTAGTCTTGTTTCTATATCATTTTTTATACTGTTAAATTCACTCATAAAGTGTTCTATATTATCAAACGGTAGTTGTGCGTATACTTTAACCCATTTTTCTACTCTTCCTTCCTTGTTAGACAAGACATTGTCCCTCTTTCTAATTCCTCGTATTCCTCCACATTTATTAGCTTTGAGAAGAAAGAATAAACATTTTTCAAATCTCTTTTAAGAAATGAAAATGCGTTCGGATGGTTTAAATCAACAGATTGTGAAACATCAATAATATAAACTTTTGAATTCCAATACATAATATTGTATTCACTTAAATCAGCATGAACTAAATTGGCATCACATATCATTTTTACCAAATTTTCTTTTATTTCATTATATATTTTTAATATGGTTTCACTATCTAATTCCTTATATATTTCATTTAGCAATGGTGCTCTATACCCATTTTCCCCTATGAACTCCATTACTAAGACATTCCCGGATAATCCCTTAGGTTCAGGGACATTTATATCGTATTTTTTCATTCTTTTTAAGTTATTAAATTCTTTTTTCGCCCATAGATATATTAATGATCTAAATTTATTTGGAACGGACTCGAACCTTGGATCTCCATATATGTATTCTTTAATGCTTTTTCTAAATTCTGCAGTAGAAGTTAAAAATATCTTTATTGCTAGGTCTTCATTATTAAAACCTTTACCCCAAAATAACTTTGATTCCTTACCAGAGCTAAAGGACCCTTTAATTTCCTTAATTACTTTTTTACTTGTTAACTTATAAAGATGGTAATTTGTAAAAGAATCTATTACTTCATCAACAGTTTTTATTATATCTTCATCTTTTAGTTTTTTCTCTACTTTACTTTTCTTATTTTTGTTCAACCACCTTCCTCTCCTAATAGATCTTTTGGCAGTAAACCTTTTTGCATTAATTCCTTTACTTCGCTTTGCTGATATTTATGGACAACTTCACCTTTCATATCTGATGTTCCCCAAGGTAAGAAGAGGATTGTATCTCCTTCATGAAGCCAAACCCTTCTTCTCATTTTTCCTGGTATCCAAGCTTTGTATTTGTTACCATCTGAACAAATAACTTCTAAAAATCCGGCTCCAATAACTTTTTGTACAACGCATATCATTGTACCGTCTTCATCATTGGGTAAGGGCATTTCACCTTTAGATCCGTTATCACGATTTTTCTGTTTTACCAAACTAAATCTCATCCTCCAAATTTATCTTAGTATAGAATAGGTTATTTTAATTTTTCTAGTTTATTATTAACACAATTTATGTTTTAAAATTTATTATTTAGCAAGAATATACCGTATCTCAAAGGGAAAATTTTAGGTATTGTAGTACAGTCTTTCCATCAAATAAATAAAGTTCTTAGATAAATAAGCTTTGAACTCTTGTCCTTCTCTTAGATCATCTATAAGGCCTTCAATGCTATGCTCTCTATATTCATATGTATTAGTATAGTTAGATTCTTTATCAGAGAATACGTATATATCATTATTTTTTTCTATTAGTTTTACTATTTTAAGATTTGTTTCTTCATCATATAATCTAAATCCTTTATTCCATAGATTTTCAGTTTCGATGATTTTCTTTTCTCTGGAATTCAAATTTTCAACCAAAATACCATTTAATCCTTTTGATACGTATATATATGGTTGACCTTCATAAACGAAAATGTCTTTTGGTTTTAGGTTAAGAAGTCTTACTGATATATACATTCTACTCTTTCTTGAACCATCTTTATTAACTCCTATAAGTTTGTATGTCTCTATAGTTTTGGCCATATATTCCTCTTTTAATTTAGTTGCAATAGCCTTGGCATATTTATTATCTCTAATATATAAATCGAATCCATCTTTTTTTATTTCTTCAACCTTTATAATTTCTCCTCTTGATAAAGTTGCAATTTTATTTATTTGCTTTTTAATTTCATTATAGAGTGATTCCGATATTTTATTTGGATACCCTCTTATTTGAATTATCGCATTATAACCCCTTAATGTTTTTATAGAAGAACAAGTGGGACAAATTGTATCGTTTAATTTAATAATCACCATTTTGTCTTCCGATAGGCTTAGATTTTTATAAGATGCCTCAATAATTATCTTTGCTTTTATGTAGTTTTGATTTCTTTCTATAAATTCAATTTCTTTGATATATGTATCTTTAATAGGTTCTACAGGTTTCATTTTTTCTGTTATGTATATTCTTAAATAGCTATCCAAAGTCTCTTCTAAGGTCTCTAATCCTGACGTCCATTGACCTAAGTATTTATAAGAGCCACAAATGTTACAATATGTAAACTCTACTTTATCAGGTATTATTGCAAGACCTTTATGTTTTATAAAGCAGTCTTTGCAAAATTTGTCTATAAATTCTACTTCGTTGCTCGATCTTCCACACATTGGACATATTTTTTCAGGCATTTTTCTCTTCCTAAATATTAAATATAGACAGAATTTATTTAATTTTGTCAGGCCAGATGATGTTATTAAATAAAGAACTATTAATTTTATGATAATAAATTATTAATTAAACAAGATTGTTTAAAGTTAATTATTTTACATTGTAATAATAAATCTGGGTATAAGCATTGGTTACTAGAGTTGCGGTTTTAGGCACAGGAAATATGGGAAGTGCTATAGCCGAGAGACTATCTAATTCAGGATTTACTATATTTTTATGGAATAGAACAATAGAAAAGGCAAAATCAATAGGGTCTAAATTGAACGCTGAGGTCTTTGATACTCCTTGGAAAGCTGTAGAGAATGCTGATATAGCTATTTCATTAGTTTCAGACGACAATGCGCTTTATGATATTGTATCCCAAATGAGGAGAGCAGATGGTTTATTATTTATTAACTCTTCTACGGTTACCCCTAATGCTAGTATGATTGTTTCTACACAATTAAAGGAACTCGGTATTTGTTATGTAGAAGCTCCCATTATTGGGAATCCTCAAAATTTAATAGAAGGTAATGCAGTTTTTCTGGTTGCTGGAGAAAGAAATTGTGTTAGATATTCTATGGGGATTTTAACTTTAGCAGGAAAAGTTATTGAAATTGGTAACGAAAGCTATAAAGCATCAATTGCTAAGTTGGTATATAATTCTTTATTAATATCTTCAATTGCTTTATTAAGCGAATCATTAACTTTAGCAGATGCTTATGGCATTGAACCAAATAAAATAAAAGAAATAACAAAAAACACCGTTTTTAGCCAATTTATTGAAAAATATTTAGATAGAATATTATCTAACAGCAATCTTACATCTTTTAGGCTTTCCTTGGCTGCTAAAGACTTAGAATATGCGAATAGGTCTGGATTTGATGCAGGCGTTGCATTACCAATAATTAGAACTGCAGCTCAAGTTTTTAAGCAAGCAGAAAACTTTAACATGAAAGATGTAGATTATACAAAAATATATGATTTTATAAATCCAAAGAAAAATAGAGAAGATAAAAATAAAAAAACTTAGTAAGAAATTGATGCCTCATCGCTTTGGCCCCTCTTCATTTTTTATTCAGAAGCGGCCACATACTAATCACAGGCATCAATTAAATATAATAAAATTGGTCTTATTAATAGTTTAATGCCAAACTAGAATTTAATAATTACAAATTAAGAGAATTTAATCTAAAGGTAGTTATTTGATTCATTTCGTTTAGATCATTGCATATATAGCTCTCTTCAACTACATTATCTATATTATAGTTAATTTCTTTGGCAATTTTTATTATGGTTTCTTTATTAGTTGCAATTATAGCCAAATTATTATAGTTTTGTGATTTATTAATAGCCTCATACAGCTGTTTAGACCTTGTTAAATAAGTCAAGGCTCTTAAAGATAAGTTTGATACTTTATGATTTAGCGCTGTTGAATCTTCAATTACATAGCTGTATATGAGAGCTAAGGAACAAGGCTCTACTTGATTTGGTACTGAAAATATTAATGTTTCAGGCTGATATTTTTTTGAGAGTCTGGCAATGAATTTTTTATCAAACATTAAATTATTAAATATAGACAAATAAATTTTTTCAAATGGAAAACTAAAATTAATTATTATCAACTTCTTACACCTAAAGTTTGGTTTAAGTAACTCTCTATTTCTTGAGTTGGATATAGACCAACAAATTGATTAACTGTTGAGCCTGTTTGAACATTGTATATTATTAATATCGGCGTTGCATCTATTCCTTGATTATAAGCTAAATTAGCTATAGCATATGCATTTTTCATAGTAGAGTTGATATTATTGTAGTTAATTGATAAGTTGCTTTGATTAAATATCAAATATAATGTGTACGGTGTAGGCATTTCGAGCTGTGATGTTTTATTATTTTCATATAGCATTATATTATAATAATAAATAGCATAGTCTTTTTCTAAAACATTATAGAATTGTGTAAATCCATATTTTTGATATAATAGATCTAACATAGCTATCATTTCCAAAGAATATTGATGTATCGGCATACCGATAAAAACTAATTTTGCATAGTTGTTCCTGGCTAAATATTTCAAATAAGGAAGAGTGCTGTTAAATTCTATGGCACAATATGGGCATTCAGGATCATAAACAATAAAAAGATAATATTTTGATGAGTTAGATCCATAACTAGGGACTAATGATGTATTTATGTACGGTAATAGAGGCCTAACGTTTATTAAATTGCTAGTTATGGTCTGAGTTGATGTAGGTTGTGCAGTTTGACTACTTGTTGTATATAACTTAGATGTACTAGCTTTATTTATTGCTATGTATGAGCCTATTCCTATGACTATAATTGCTAAAGCAATTACCAAAGTTATTATGCCTTTATTCGTTTGGCTTCCACCTCATATTATATGCTAAAAGAAAAGTTTATAACACTAATTTTCATAACACAAATAGAATTTAAAATATAAACTTTTTAAGTTATATTGAGTTAGTATTTACTTTTGTATGTCTTTTTGAGACTCTTGTTTTTGATCTTCACCTTTTGATTCTTTCGTTATCTCTTTTAACTCTTTTTCTAGCTCTTTTTCAATCTCTTCTATAGGCTTTGGTGGAGGTGTTGTTGCTAGTGTATATCCTATCCACCCGATTATAGCAAATACTGCTAATACTGCAATGCTCCCTGTTAATTTTAGTAATATTAAGCTGGCTTTTGCAGCTATTGGAGGGTACCATAATATAATAAGATACGCCAATATTATTACTATTGAAACCACCATTAATAAAGCTCCTGTTGCTTTGTCTTTATTCATTCTTTCACCGCTATACATCAATAAGTTTAAATAAATATAAATTTATCGTTTTTGTAAATCAATATGTGATATTTATAAAATTAGAAATCTCTTTTAGTATTTTTTCGCTAACTTCATTTATGCTTTTTTCTTTGTTTCCTTCAACCTCGTCTATTTTAATTATTTTAGTACCTTCATTTTTTGCCATTTCTAATACTTGATAATATCTATTTTTCACCACTTCCAAAAACGATCTATTCTCAAATACAGATATTTTGGTTCTCTTTGAAATTCTTGCTAAAGCTACATCTAAAGGAACTTCAAGAAAAACTATAATATCAGCGTTTATTGCATATTGATTGATTTTATGAACCCAGTTAATATTATCACCTTGATAAGCCATATTTGAATATTTATATCTATCAGTAATTACTATATAATTTTCATCAATATAACTTATAATTCCCTTGTTTGAGCCATCACCATATTTCAAATGATATAATCTATCTGCCGCGAACAATAAGGCAATTATGTTGTTATCAATAATTTTGTCTTTCTTATTTATGATCTCTTGTATTAATAAACCAATTTCGTTGTTTGTTGGTTCTTTGGTATATATTGATTTATATCCTAACATATTTAGTTTTTCATTTAATATTTTAGAATGAGTTGTTAATCCACTACCGTCGATTCCTTCAAATGCTATTAGCATGCCTTTTCTCAATATTGATCCCGATATAAACTTTATGTGTTTCCTATTAAATTCTTATTTCGGTTTTCTCAAATTACAATGGAATATTTAAAAGGCTGAATTATAATTAAAATTTAGGGGACACTAAAAACCTTAAAGTTTAGGTTAGCCTAAAAATACTTAAGGCCTGCTAATTAAAAATGAGAGGATAAGTATGGAATACAAGGAATTATTAAAGACGTTTGGACCAGCATGGATAGTAATGATAGCAGATGTAGATGTAGCATCAATAGTAGAAGGCCTGCAATCTGGAGTAGCATGGGGTTACAGAATGGTATTTATAATGTTAATTTTAACTATCCCATTGTTCTTTATACAGGACGCTGCTGGCACTTTGGGGACAGTATCAGGTATGGGATTAGGCGAGGCCATAAGAAAAAAATTTGGTAAAAAACAAGCTATAATCGCTTCAATTCCAATGTCTATTACAGATTTTTTAGAATATGTGGTCGAATATGCCGGCATAGGACTTGGGTTGGAATTATTGGGTATTCCATTGGAGATCGGATTGGCAATTGCATTTGTTTTTCATATTTTAGTTGCAACTAGCAGAAAATATAGACATGCAGAAGCAGTCTTAGTTCCAATAAGCTTTATTTTAGTTGCAACTATAATTTGGTTATCTTTCATTTTTCCAATAAATTGTAAACAATTTTTATTATATGGTATAAGCCCCCTACAGCCTTATACTAATAAATCATTTGATTTTCTATTTGCTGCAAGTATTGGAGCAGTAATTATGCCGTGGATGTTGTTCTTTCATTCAGGGGCAGATTCAAGAAAAAAATTGAAAATAGAAAATATGAGAGCTGAAAGATTAGAAACACTAGTTGGGGCAATTATTTCTGAAGTTTTAATGGTTGTAACAGTTATAGTCGGGTATAATTTAAATAAGTTAGATCCTTCCATGGGATCTAATATTCTAGACTACAATTTACTGGCAAGTATGTTGAAAAATTTTAACTTGAGTGCATTATACCTATTAGGTGTAGGATTCATAGCATCGGGTTTTCTTGCTTTAGTAGTAATATCTATGGCATCTGCTTGGGGAGCTCTAGAGGCACTTAACATAAATAAACATAAATGGTACGTAATGATTTATTCTTTAGAATCATTGCCAGCAATGGTTTTAGTATTAATATCTAAAAACTTAGTTTACTTAATGTTGGAATTAATGGTTATTTATACGATTGTTGTTGCGCCTCCTTTGTATTACTTAGGTAGATTAGTTTCTGACTATAAGATAATGAGGGGAAAACCTATAAAGGGCATTAGATTAAAATTATATTGGTTATTATCTGCATTAATTGTTATGGGAGGCTTGCTTGGGTTTATTTCTTTATTTTAAATAATATCACATTTAATAAAGTGTTTCCAATCTTATAAAAATCGAATTATAAAAATTAACAGTATGCCATAGCTCTAATAAGATTTTCTTTAGCTAGTTCAGCATATTGCATTACCTGGGGGACAGGAGGTATTTGATCAATAATTTTCTCAACTCTGTTTATTACTTTTTGAATTTCTATCATATTGCAATCATATATGCTAAGATCTATTACTTGTCTTGATAATCCTTTAAGTGAAGCTCTAATCACTACTAAGCTACCAGTTTCATCTTTGTTTATAATTGTATTTAAGTAAATTGCTGCTTGATTTAAGTATCTGCTGGCCTCTAATATTAATAGCTTATAAGATTTATCATCGCGTTTAGCTGTCAATTCTTCCACCTGCAGTACTTATAACTAATATGTTAGTATTTGAGAAAAGTTAAAAGCATATTGACGAAGAAGTTAATAAAATTCAACTTTAGCTTAAAATTTGTAAATATATAAACTAATAACTAAAACATTGGGAAAAATAGTAAAAGCTTAAAAGTGGGAGCACTTACAATAAGATTGTGATCCGAATTGGGTGAAGAAAGAGAATTAGTGTTAGAAAACGTTAGAATTTTAGATCCCGAGTCTGGTTATGTTAGCAATAATGGTTTATTGGTAATAAAAAATAATATGATAAAGGACTTTGGTAATAAAGGATCTGTAGAGTTATCAAAAGATGTTAATTCTATAGATTGCAAAGGTCGTACAGTAATGCCGGGATTAATAGATGCTCATTTACATGTGACAGGTCAAAGATCTGGAAAGATTGAAGAAAGCCTTGTCACACCTTTAGGAGTATTCTATGCTAGAGCAGTTAAAGATTTGGAAGCATTAATAAATGCAGGATTTACAACGGTTGTTGATGCAGGCAGTTTAATAGCTCTGCATCTTAGAGATGCTGTAAACGAAAACACGATAGTTGGTCCAAGAATAGTAGCTTCAGGACTTCCATTGAGTATGACTTTTGGCCATGCAGATACTCATTACATGCCAGTAGAGTATGTAGATTATAGAACTAGTAAAAAATTAACACCTTTCATGTCATTGATTTGTGATGGTACGGATGAATGTAGAAAAGCAACAAGATATGCTATGAGAGAAGGCGCTGATTTCATAAAAGTGATGGCAACAGGAGGTGTATTGTCTCAAAGGGATAAACCAGAACATAGGCAATTTACATATGAGGAACTTAAAGCCATAGTTGACGAGGCTCAAGCTGCTAATAGATGGGTTCATGCTCACGCTCAAGGTACTGAAGGAATACTTAATTCTCTAAGGGCAGGTGTTAAAGTTATAGCACACGCAATATACATAAACGAAGAAGCTTCCGAAGAAGCTAAAAAAAGAAATGCTGTTGTTGTCCCAACTCTCTCAATTGTGCAAAGATTGATAGATGATGGTGAAAAACTAGGTGTTCCAGAATGGGGATTGAAAAAGTCAAAAGAAGTTTATGAGCAACATCTAAATGCGATTAGATTAGCATATAAGATGGGCGTTAAAATAGCTACAGGAACCGATTTTGATGGAGGAATAGGTAAAATGGGTACAAACGCTATGGAATTAAGATTATTTGTCGAGAAAATTGGTATGCCCCCATTAGAAGCAATAAGAGCTGCCACAATAAATGCTGCATCAGCTGCTGGACTTGATGGAAAAGTCGGTTCAATGAGAAAAGGCGCTTTAGCTGATCTAATTGTAATTAATGGAGATCCAACTGAAGATATAAATACTTTAGTTAAAGTGGACAACATTGAATATGTAATTAAAGATGGAAAAGTCGTAAAGAAACCTAGCAGTTAATAAAACTTTTCACAATAATTTAGGAGGTTGTCTTTTTTAATTCAGATATGGTGGTTTATAAAATCTGCAATTATGATATCTTAGATAGCTTGAGTTTACGAGTCTAGCAGATAATGAGCAAGACTTTGCAATTATAACAGGTAGTTCTAGGTCGTGCGATAATATTGCCTCCATATGCTTGAACTATGAGAGGTTTAATAGTTGGGTAGAACTCTTCTTATCTCCTCTCTGTCCTGGGGGTCAAGACTAGCCTTTCATTTGTCATTTGTGATGTAGAGCATTTAGAAGCAATTGATATTTTATTTTGTGTTAATTCTTATTCTATTTATGTCATAATCTTTTATTTTTCCATCAGAAATATCTATTTCTATGGAAAATATTACCTCTGCATCTATTAAATCACTTTTAAATTTATACTTGCATTCAACAATCCCTTCTTTTGAGTTGTTGCAAATTAATTCTATTCCTTCAGTGCTTAAAGTTTCTGAAAACTTTTCTATAAAATCTCCTATGTGGTCATCTAAATAATCTTGTATTGTATTTATGTCTTCTGCTAAATCATTTAATTCATCAGATAATTCATCTATATCATTTACGTTTTCAAGATCAATATAACATGTCAAGCTATACACCAAAATGATATTTCTTAAATTAAAGTTTTAAATATATGTGCTATTTTATAATTTAATATGTAAAAATTAAAATTTAAACTAAGTAATACTGAGAGTTTCCAACTTTAATTGCAGAAAATTAATTTAATAAGAATTGGGAAATAAAAATGGAGTCAGTTGGCCAAAAAAGTATTGAACCCATGCAAAGTATAAATGCTAACTTACTTGATATTATGAATAAAAATTTAGATTTAGAGGTATATATAGATAAGCATGCATGGGAGTTACTAAAAGGTTATTTGTATAAAAAAGGATTTGTTGTAGAACTATCAAAGAAACCAAAGCATTTATACATATATGTTTCTTTGGAGAAAGGAAAAATATCAATTGAATTAAAGGATAAAGATAATATGATATATAAAGAACTTATGACAATTGAAGATTTTGTAAAAACCTTTTCATGACAGCAAGTTGATTTTAAGTTAATCGGAATATATGAAATAAAACGTTGTAGTTAATTTTCTTCTAAAATTTAATTTATAGTATTATTCATTATTTAGCTTCCATAAGGCATTTAATTTATCAAAAACTTCTCTTGCTTCTAGTTCCTCTTGTTGTACTATACTAATTAATCCTTCTGCACTTCTTAAAACAATAATATAGGATTTTTTTGATGATATTAAATCATATAGTATAGGTTTATAAATTTTAAAAGATATTCCTAGTTCTTTTCCTTCATCTTTTAACCCTTTATTAAACTCATTAAATTCCTCAACAAATACTCTTATATCGTTAACGAACATCATTACTGATTTTATTAATGGTTTAAGATTTTCTTCCCAATTACTTAAATTTCTGCTTGTTGCGATGTATAATATGTCTGTATCTCTGGCTTTTTCGGCTAATACGGATAAGAGATTATAATACCCCTTTACCATAAGAATTTCATTTATGTTTTCTGATATAGTTACATTTTCAAGATTATCTGCTATATTTAGAATTTCTTTTATTTTTTTCTTTGATTCTTCTTCTAAGCGGGCAATAGCTGAAACTGCAACAGCTCTTGGATGGACTGCTCTATACCAACCCTTTGGATCAGAAACAGCCATACCTTTAGCTTCAAGTACTTTTATTACATCATAAATTCTAGGCAATGGTACTCCGCTTTTTGCGCTGGCTTCCTTAGGATCCTTAGCCCCTTCTAACAAGGCTAAATACAATTTTGCTTCATAAAGCGTTAGATCCAAGCTTTTTCTTATTTTTTCTATAATTTCATCTTTTGTATTTTCTGACACAATATACCCCATTATATTTAATCCTGATAGAAAAGATAAACTTTTAAAAAATTTAAAATAAAAAAATTAAAATTGGTTATTTGCCGGAACCGGCAGTAGCGCTGTTAAGGTTATTAGTTGAAGTTGGTATACTTTCTGCTGATGGAATCTCTGGGAATTCTTGTTTCATCTTTTGTTCTGCTACTAAGCTTGCATCTTTTAATATCTTTTGGGCTTCTTCAGTTACGAATTCGTTTTCTAACATTGGTACGCTTCCAGAGCTGTATTGCATTAATGCCATCTGTAATTCTTCATCTACTCCCATTAATTCTGTAAACACGTCTGGCATCATTCCCTTTAAGTATCCAGCTACGCTCTTCAGAGCAATTATAGCTGGGGCTAAGTCTGCATTAACGTCACCAAATATTAATGTTGTATCTAATCTCAACTTTACTCTTTCTAAAGCAAATCTAACAGTCATTAATACCTTAGCCATCTTTCTTACTTCAGCTACTTCATTAGCATACATTCCAGCTTTGCTTTTGTCTCCTTCGACCAATGCATTAACAGTCTTTTCAAATAGTTGTTTATCATATGCTTCTAGCTTGCTTAAATTGTAGTCCAATTTATTTATTTGAGTTGCTATTTTATATGTAGCACTTATTATTTGCCCCTTTAATGGGGGAGGGGGTCTTACAAACTCTTTTACTTTCTGACCTATAGTCTCCTTCTTCTGTTCATACCATCTCTTGTTCCATTCATCTAAGCTGCTCATTAATTGCTCACCGATAATCTATAGTTGGTATTATATCTTAATAAGGAGAAGAACTTAGTAAGTGGGGGTTTCACATTATATATTCTACCTGTTAATTAAAGATTGGTGTCTATAGTGGCGATCCTAAAAATTGATGAGGTTTCCAGATATACTGGCGACGAAATACATGACGAATATGGAAGAGTTTTAGGAACTATAATAAGTATACAAAGCTCAGTTGATGGTAGGGTTGAAAGTCTTACAATTAAAGTTGCAGATAGGTATCTCGAAACAATAGAAGGAGAAAGATTAAAAATACAGGAAGGTAAAATAATTGTTATACCAAATTGGAAATTTGAAGCTAGTAGGATAATAGAAAACTTAGATAGAGCATATAAAAGAAGGAAGGCATTAGATACAGTAAATGGGCAAAACGAATTACCAAGTAGTGTAGTAGAACCAATGAAAAGAAGGCTAGAAGAAGACATAAAAGCTCTAAGAATTAAAGCAGACGAAGTTAAGAAAGTTATAAATGGTAGAGTAGGAGAAATAGAAGATGAAGAGCTTAAAGTGGCTAAAGCTATAGCTAGTATAGAAATTTCATATTTTAGTGGTGAAGTTGGTGAAAAAGGTTACACACAAAGCATGAATCATCTAAGAAAGCTAAAGGAATCAATAAGTGAAGAAAAAAGAAATGCAAAAGAGTATTTGGAGAAATTAGACAAAACTATGCAATTAGCATTTAGTGAAAACAAAGAAGTAGCTAAACCTAAAGAGGAAGAGAATAAAATACCGCAAATTCCTCAAACAAATCAAGGATCTTTAGTAGTGAAAATACAAGGTTAACGGTATAATTTTTTATTATGATATTATAATCTATTTATTTTGGTTAAAAAGAAAGAAAATTTATTCCCCTCAAATGTATAATTAGAATATGCGCGGGGGTGCCCGAGCTTGGTCTAAAGGGGACGGGCTCAAGACCCGTTGGCGTAGGCCTGCGTGGGTTCAAATCCCACCCCCCGCATTTTTATGATGGTGAAAATATGAGTAACGAAAGTCAATATAAGATAAGTATGTCTACTTTTTCGATAGTAGGAGTTGACGTAGATAATGGGGATCTTGGAGTTGCAGTCGCTTCCAAATTTTTAGCTGTAGGTCATGTTGTACCATGGGTCAAAACAAATGTTGGAGCAATTGCAACCCAAGCATGGGCTAACGTCAGATATGGTCCATTAGGATTAAGATATTTAGAAAAAGGGATAAATCCAAAGGATGTTATAAATAGATTAACAGAAAAGGACAGGAAAAGAGATTATAGACAAATTGGTATTGTCAATTTTAAAGGTGAATCGGCAGCGTTTACTGGAAAGAATTGCCTTAGTTATGCGGGTCATATAACAGGAAATGGCTTCTCAGTGCAAGGTAATATATTAAAAGGTGAAGAAGTTTTAAATTCTATGGCAAGAACCTTCGAAAATGCTAAAGGCGAATTAGTTGATAAACTTATTGCAGCTCTTGAGGCTGGAGATAACGCAGGTGGAGATAAAAGAGGAAAACAATCTGCTGCATTGATAGTATTAAGAAAGTGTGGAGGATATGGAGGATGCCGTGCAGGTGTTGATAAGTATGTTGATATTAGGGTAGATGATAGCAATGAGCCAATTGCAGAATTGAAAAGAATTTTTAAGATATGGGATTTAACATTTTTAAAAAGAGATAAAGAATTATTGGATTGGGAGGACATATGGAGTGATGTAGCAAAAGCATTAATAAAATTAGGCTATTTAGATTATGTACCTAAGAAACAAAATGATAAAAAATTGGTTATGGCCTTTAATACTTGGGTTAGTACTAATAACTTTGAAAACAAGCTTAGAAGAGATAAAAAAGTTTGGAAATCTATTTACGATTATTTATTGGATCAATCTAAATCTTAAATTAACATTTAATTTATAAATCCTTTTTTAATAACAAATGTTATGTAGCTTACAATTTTTAGGTTTATATATATTATCGTAATATGATTTTTTAAAGTCCGAAATACATTTATTTTAAACATGGTGAAAATATGAAATCGCTAAGTAAATCTGCTTTGATAATAGCAGTTATCATAATTGTAATAGCGGGGCTGGGGCTATACTATTATGAATCTTATGGAAAGGTTTATGTATATTTATCCGATCCAGGTAATTCGAGTTTCATTGCAATTTATTTAACTGTAACATCAATTCAAGTTCATTCTAACAAAGGATGGATGACTATATCTAATAAGACTGAAACCATCCAACTATCTTCAATACCTCAATTTGTTGCATCGGCTAATCTTCCTACAGGTAATTATACAGAACTTAGATTTGTTGTAGAATCAGTAATGATATCACTTGCGAACAATGTTAACGTGTCAGCTACTTTGCCTAGCAATGTATTTAAAGTCGCGATACCAGGTGGATTGACTGTAAAGAGTGGAAGTCCACAGTATTTAACAATAAGCATTGGACCTCATGTCACAGAAACTGGAAATGGTAGCTTTATATTAAGACCACTTATAACAGTAACTGCTTCAAATAAACCTCCAAAATGATTTTTATGTTTTCTTTTGTTCACTTTCTGTTTGTTTTGGTTGAGTTTGCATTAATTCTTGCATTTTTTGGATTCCAAAAACTCCTAATGGAGATCCGGAAATTGGACCTGCAGCCGGAAGATTAACTGGTATGAGCATTAATGTATTTTTACCCTCCATTCCTAATTCATAAATCATGTTCATCCATCTTAGCATAAAAGCTTCATCATGATCTCTGTATAAATTAGCTGCTTCAACCATTTTTTGAGCAGCTTGGAACTCTGCTTCAGCTAATGTAACTCTAGCTCTTCTTTCTCTTTCAGCCTGAGCCTGCCTTGACATTGCTTCTACCAAATCGTGTGGAATTTCTACATTTCTTATCTCAACAGCAGTAACTTTTACACCCCATGCTTCTGTTTTACTATCTATTATGTTTCTTGCTAAGGCTGCAACTTTATCTCTCTCAGCCAATACCTCATCCAAAACTGTTTGACCAATAACCTCTCTTAGAGTTGTTTCAGCTGCTAATTGAGTTGCTATATTATAGTTTTCTACAGATAATACTACTTTTTGCAAGTCTACAGGTTGATAATACATTACTGCATCAACAACTACGGGAACATTATCTTTAGTTAAGGATTGCTCTGTCCTAAATGCTAAAGCTTGTAATCTTGTTGATATTCTAAAGGGTATTTGAGAAATAAAAGGTATTACATAAACTATTCCAGGTCCTTTAAGTCCTCTGAATCTACCCAAAACTAAAACTGGAATTCTTTCCCATTCTTTGACAATTTTTATACCGCTTAACAATATAATTAACACTATTAAAATGATAAAAACTTCAATAACCAATAATCCGAAATTTATCAAACTTTACGCCCCATTATTACTATTATGTGCGCAGTTAAAAGTTTACTTTAATAAATTTTTATTTTAGAATGTTTATTTATATTGAATTTATAACGAAGGAATCTGACTATTTTCATGCAGGTAAGTTTGCAGGCATCAATAAAAAACAATAATTATATAAATTAAAAGTTTTACATTACCGCTAAACGAGATAAAGTCTTTTTTATTACTTACTCTCGATCTTCTTTACTATTAATTTTAGTCCTTCAATTCTTAAAACTTCAACCATTTCTCCTTGATTTGCTGTACAAGATTCACATATTGCCTTCCATACAATACCTTCTACTTTAACTTCTCCCTCTGGGTTTAATGGTGATATGACAACACCCTTCTTTCCTATTAATGATTCAGGTCCTGCTAGTTTTTCCTTTTTCCTCAAAGGGCCTGCTATCCACCTAATATATAGACCTGCTACGATCCCCACAGCTCCCACGCCAGTTATTTCTAACTGGGATATATAACCATTGGGAACACCCGTTGAAATAAATGGAATACCCTCTGCCATGAAATAAATTCCTAATGCAGACACTATAGTTCCTGCCATTAATGCAAATCCGTGACCTAATTTTAGTTCAATTAACATTATTGCTGCTCCTATAATGATTAAAGTAATTCCAAGTAAAGAAGCACTTATAATTTCAGCTCCAACAAGTCCAGCAATAATGGCGATAATTCCTATTACAGTTAAAAATATTGTTGGATGATATAAATCTAATAATATTGCTAAAAAGCCCAATGTCATTAAAATTCCATCTACTGTTGAGTTACTTATAGCACTTAAGAATTGTTCATAGAAATCCTCGCTTATATGTATTTGAGGATTATTAGTTAAATTCCAAGACTTCAATGCAGAGCTAAGCGAATCTGATATGCCATTAATTAGATGGTATTGATAAGCCTGGGAAGATGTATACGCTATATCGTATAAAACCATGTTTGTTGCTGCAGTTGTATTACGTCCCCATTTTTGGGCTAAACTTTGCATAAAACTTATCATAGCATCTTCTGTATGATTTTGTTCTAATTGAGAGCCACCTACAACTATAGGAGTTGAAGGACCAATCTCTGAACCAGTACCCATTATAATTTGATTCGTTGCCATAGCTATATAGCTTCCTGCTGAAGCAGCAAGGCTATTAGGAGGGACATAAGTATATGTAGGAATGCCTGATTTATTGGCCTCTTCTATTATGTTTACAATACTTATCATATCGCTTAAATACCCTCCAGGAGTATTCATTACTATTACTATAGCTGATGCATTATAACTCTGTGCAATAGTTAATGCTCTCTGCATCATATCACTTGAACCTATATCAACTGGTACATCAAAATTTACTATTATAACGGGCTTTTTTATGGCACTGTTTGTGGTATTTACTTTAGTGAGCAATATAAGCATGATTAATAATAACGTGATCATTATGTATTTTTTTGTTTGTTCCATACTTATACCCTATATTTAAATAAAATTTAAAAGCTATAAAATTACATTAAATATTATATGATGATCGATATGAAGAAAACTGAAAATGTTGGATTTTTTTCAAGAATCAGATGGGGATTTGGAAGTATATTATTAGTAATTTTGTTAATAATATTTTCAGCAATTTTTATATACATATATCATAAATATAATAGCAATTTATCTTTGTTCGTGGCAATATTATTTTTAATTGTGGTAATTATTATAGTCTTTGTTAAATCTTCTGAAATTATTTTGCCAATGAATCCAACAACAACACCAATCATTGGCAAGACTGGTATAGTAATAAAAAAGATTGAAGCTGGGAAACCTGGTGTAGTTAAAATTGATAATCAACTATGGTCTGCATATAGCGACACGAGTATAAAAGAAAACACAGAAGTTATAGTTACAGAAGTTAATGGTATTTATGTAAAAGTTAAAGAAAAAACCCAAAAATGATAGGTGATTGAAACATGAAGCAATCAAATTACAGCAAAATAATGAAGTTAGTAAATAAATCTAGTATGGCTATGGTATATATATCAATATTATTGCTAATAACAGCACTATATTTGGTTACAAGAAATTTAGGTTTAATACATGCAAAAATAATTTTACTCGCTTTTTTACCTATATTTGTTTCTGGCGTTGCAGAATCTTATTCTTCATCATCTTTAAGGCCGAGCGATAGGTTTGCCTCAATAATATTGATATTACAAATATCATCAACGATTCTTACTTTAATTTTAAGCTTAACTTCTCTTATTACTGGAAAAATAATATTTTTATTGGTATCTTTATTTTATTTTGGTCTAGTTAATTTAATAACATCAACAAGATCTAAAGGGGATGTTATGATATCTGTTTTATTAATAGGCTATACAGGAATTTTATCATCATTGTTTTTATATTTAAATTCTTCTGAAAATATATTCCAATTAGCTATTGGTTTTATATTTATATATGCGATTTCTTCAATATATGCTGTAACAATACATTCATTTCCAAATACGTTTAAAGATAAACCAAAAATACCAATAGTATATTTGCTTTTTGCATTACAAACTATATCAGCCATAATTTATCCATTTATGTTTAGGGTTTCTGTAATATTATTTTCCATTTCAGCTATAATTTTCTACACATCGATTAACATATACAGATATAAAAAATATAATAATTTTGCTAAAAATACTACTAATGTATATGCAAAGGCAGGTACATTGTATATGCTATATGGTCAGGAAATAGCTGCTTTATACTCGTTAATTTTATTAATATCTTCAATTTTATTATATTATAATATAATTGATATGCTTGATTTTATTCATATTCTCATAATTGGATTTGTTGGGATCCATATATTTATTCATGCTCCACTTATGTTACCTGTTATATTGAGATGGACATCAGCTAGAAGATATTCATTATTGCCATATATTTTGATTATTATAGCAGCTTTGATTTGGCCGATAGATCATCACGTATCATTTCTCTTTGTTGCATTGTCTATAGTATTTCTTGTATTGATAGTAAAACCTTCAAAAGAACCTATCCCTTTTTCATTAACTCATTGATTACATAAAAAGAAAGCCTCGCCCCTGGAAGGGGCGGGGATGATG
>NZ_JAGDXI010000009.1 GCF_023256325.1 Caldisphaera sp. | reverse complement strand
ATAAATCTTATAAGTATTAGTCAATTTTTAAATTTTTTTAACAAATATAATATATAATAGTTCTAAAATTTAATTAAAGTTATTTCAAATTTTACATATCTATCTTTACAATAAAATGATTGTTTTTTAAATTTCTTAGTTTTAGGCATTATTTAATTCTTTTAATTCAATTATGTCTCCTTCATCTGAAAACTTAACGTAAAATTTATATGATCTTTCACTATCTTTTGCCTCTATTGTTCTACCTTTATAAAAATTCCCTTTTATATCTATATAATCTATTTTATTAAGTTTTCCTCTTTTCTTTGCTTCATTAATAATATTTTTAAATGCCTTAGCACAAATATCGCAACAGAAGAATAAATTATCACCCTCTATTATTTCATAATGATTTCCCCAAGTTCCTCCACATAGAGCACAGCCAGTCTCTTTAGTACCAGCATGATATCCGTTAACTACAACTATCATTGTCTTATCACCTCTATTATTTCAGGTTCAAACTGCATTGCCCTTTCTAACCTTGCAAAAAGATATTTATCTAAAGCCTCTAGAGACTTTAAGACTGTTACCTTAATGTTTTCAACACTTTTCCTTGTATCTGCATATTTTTCTATTAGATTTAATGCTTCTGCAGCATGACCCACATCAGCTTCATAGCCTTCTCTCAAGAAGTCCTTAACTTCCTTACTATATTTATCAGAACTTAGTATCTCTGTGTTGAAATAATGTATTTTTGCGCCATAATTTTTATTTGATCTATCAGCAGCTATTTCTAAGCTGTGCATTGCAGCCATCGTCTCTATCCATGGTCTATTTAGAGCAATATGTCTCCACGTTTCAATGGACTCTTTTGTTAACGGTAAAGGATCTGTGGAAAATATTATCTGTCTGGATAATCCTAAACTTTCTCCCATTCTTATCAACAACTCATAATGCGATGGTTTACCATTTATACCTAAATATTCTGTTGAAATGTTTTCAAGCTCATATTTTATTACATCTTCTTTATCTGTGTTAAAAACTATTAACGATAAAACTTTAACCCAATTTTGCAAAAAATGTCTATGCTCTAATACATAACCTAGCAGTATTCCTCTTGTGGGCTTTTGCATGGCTAACATAAACGGATGAGGTTTATCAGAATAAAACTTTTCAATAAACCTTCTTCTAATCCATGTAGACAGGCTTTCTGGTTTTTCAAAATAATTGTATAGCCATGCTTCTAGTTCTTCTTTTTTTATTTCTTTTTGCGAAACGTTTCTATTTAACCACATAACGTGTTGAGGATCACTCTTTTCATTAGCTATCTTTTCTATATGATCTGAAATATCCAGCCAAGAATCTGCTTCGAATCTACAAACCGGACAAATAGGCATGATAACCCTCTTTTTTAAAAGCATTTAAAATTCTTAAACTTTCGTTATAAAAACTTCAAATCAGATTTTAATTTTGCTATCCTAATAATATAAAAGTAAAATACGATAGAAATCTCATTCATTAGAGCCTAATTAAATGTTTTAACTTGAATGGAGCTATAAACATTTTACCTATACTCCGAGTCCCTAATAGATGGAAGTGGAAGTCAACTCCTGTTAAGAGATTGAGGTAATGGGTTGAAGACCCAGCCCATGGTTACCGTTAAACAATTGGAGCGATGTAAATAATTCCCACTAGCTATGAAACAAAGAAAGTGAAGGTGGTAAACCACAAACCTATGATCTGTCCTGAGGGAATCCTTTGCCCTTCAGGGCGGGAAGGAGGTCGGCTTAATAAAATGTTATGTTTTTGATTAGCATCTTTTAACTCAGAAATACAAATAATATATGAGATAGAATTTAAGAATAAGAAGTTTGAGTTCAATTCATAAAGGTGTAACACTTAAAACTTTGGAGAACTCTTGCCCTTAAGAATTGAAGGAGGTTAACAATATGGATAGATTTAATACTATGATAAAATATTTTAAGTATTTTTCTTATTTAGCGATACTATCTTCATGGATTACTATATTGATTTCTGTTTATTTTAACCCGTGGTTCAAATTAACAAGAAATGCTCTAAGCGATCTTGGCGGTGGAAACCTATTAAGTGGACATCCACCACCTAAATATCCTTTTATTTATAATTATGGCATGATAATAACAGGTTTGTTTATGATATTATTTAGCATATATATAATCTATATATCAAGAAATAAAATTGAAAACTCTGGCGGCACAATTTTTTCTATTTCAGGATTATTTTTGATATTAATTGGCATATATCATGAAGGCACTTATCCTCATGATTTTGTATCAATGTGGTTTTATATAATAACTTCATTTTCTATATTTTTTATTGGTATTTCTATTTTGGCAATAAAAAATTATAAATATGGTTTAACGTTAACTTTGTTACCAATTATATCATGGTTAATTTATGCATTTGCTGATTTTAAATCGGGAGCCGAAGGAGAAATTTTTGGAATAATAGTAATTCAAATATCTGTAATAATTTACTTGGTTAGTTTAAGGCATTATAAATTCAATAGAAGATAAATCAACAAAACTTCATATATATTAATTTTTAATACTTCATCCAGGATATAATATTTGGTGGATATCATGAATGAATTAAACATTGGTGATAAATATTTAGATTTTAGTTTATATAATACAGATTTAAAAGAAATTAAGCTTAGTGATATTTTTAGTAATGGAAAACCCGTGGTATTATTATTCTTCCCGGGAGCCTTTACAAGCGTATGCACAAAAGAACTTTGTACTTTCAGAGATAAGATGGCACTACTCAATAAAGCAAATGCTGCAGTTTTTGGCATAAGTGTTGATAGTCCATTCTCGCTCTCAAAATTTAAGACAGAGAACAAATTGAATTTTGATTTATTGAGCGATTATAACAGGGAAGTTATTAAACTTTATAATGTAGTGCACGACGATTTAGGCATTATAGGATTACCTAAACTCAAACAGGCAGCCAAGAGAGCAGTTTTTATTTTTGACAAAAAAGGTAATTTAGCATATAAGTGGATTTCTGATCATCCGGGAAAAGAACCTGATTATGATAAAGTTATTGAAATAGTAAATAGTTTATAATTTTTATTTATATATAATTTTTATAACATCTTTTTTGTTAAATTTTCCTTTCTTTTTTAAATTTTTTATCAATGTAATCAACAACAATTAAAAACTAAGCTCAACTAAAATTATAAGGAGCTATTGTAATATTAGAAATTGGTGGGATAGATGATAAATGTAGGATTATATTATAAAGTTAAAGAAGGTCATGAGAAAGAATTCGAAAGTATTTTTAACGAAATGGTTAAGGCCTTTAAAAACAGTAATATTGGATTTATAGATGGAAAACTTTATAAAAGAGTTGATGAACCAAGGGAATACTTAATTTATTCCGAGTGGAAAGATTTAGAATCTTTCAAAAATTTCATAAAGAGTAGAGAATTCAAAAATGCAACAGAATATGGAGCAACAATTTTAGAAAATAAGCCTTATCATAGAATATATAAGGAAATAAACGAATAATTTTTATAAAAGGTAACAGAGACAATATAAACACTTATCTTTTAAAATACTAAAAGTTAATACTTTTAAAGAATTATTAATATTGGTGAAACTATGATCAAATTAAAAAGGGTTTATGATAAAGCATCTCCAGATGATGGTTTAAGAATTTTGGTTGAAAGATTATGGCCAAGAGGAATTAAAAAAGAAAATGCAAAGATAGATTTATGGCTAAAGGAGGTTGCTCCAAGTAATGAGTTAAGGAAGTGGTTCTCACATGACCCGCTAAAATGGCTAGAGTTTAAAGAAAAATACTACGAGGAACTAAATAAAAATAGAGAAGCTATTGAAAAGCTCCTAGACATAGTTAAAAATAAAAAAGATGTTACATTAATTTATTCGTCAAAAGATAAAGAGCATAATAATGCTGTTGCACTAAAAGAGTATTTAGAAAATTTATTATAAATTATCTAAACCCTTGTATTTACCCACTATATTTTCTAAACTATCCCTTTCTCTTATGCCAACAACGTTGTTTTTCTTTAAAATTACTTCAGCTGGTATAGGTCTTAAGTTATAGTTTGATGCCATTGATATTCCATAAGCACCTACATCTAATATTGCTATGTAATCTCCTACTTTAGGCCTTTTTAATCTAACATCTAGAGCTATGTAATCGTCTGATTCGCATATAGGACCAACAACATCATATGTTTCTTCTATATCTCCATTTTCATTTAACAATTTAATCCTATGGAATGCGTTATATAATGCTGGTCTAATTAATGAGTTCATACCTGCATCTATTTGAACATATTTTTTACGCCCGTCTATTTCCTTAACCCCATTTACTCTAGAAATTAGTACAGATGCATTAACAACCAAGTACCTACCTGGCTCGATTCTTAATTCCTTGTCATAAGGAAATTTATCATGAATAACACTAGCTATTTTATCTGTATCTATATGTTCTCCTGTCATATAATTATAACCAAATCCTCCACCAATATCTATGAAATCTTTTTTCGATAGATTATCAAAAATCTTAATCATTTTATCAATTAACATTGAATAGGGTTTTTCATCCAATATTCCAGAACCTATATGAGCATGCAATCCATTTATTTCTATGCCTATTTCTTTTGACTTCTCTATTAATTTATTTAAGCTTGAAATATCTACACCAAATTTAGAATACGCTTTACCAGTCATGACTTTTTCGCTAAATCCAGCTTCTATACTTGGGTTTATTCTAACTCCATAATTCTTAAATCTTAATCCTTTAGAATTTTCTAGCATATCTAATGAATCAAGAATTAAAGTATCAACGCCATAGATACTAGCAACATTTAATTCTTCTTTAGATGCATTTGGCGGTGCAAATGAAATATCCTTTCCATTAAACCCAATTTTTTCAGCCAAAATAAACTCATATGGAGAAGCTGCGTCGATTCCAGACCCTAAACCTTTTAACAATTTTAGTATAAAGGGATTGTAGTTCGCTTTCATTGCATAAAATATTTTTAGTTTATTAAAGTATTTTTTAAATGAACTTTCTATCTTTCTATAGTTTTTCTCAACAATATCTAAATCTGTTATATAAAGTGGGGTACCATATTTTTCTGCTAAATTGACCATCAATGAATTGTCCAATCATGTTCCCCTCATTTATATATTAATTAAAAGCTTTAAAAGAAATAGTTTAATAGTTCTGAGTATTTATTTAAATCACCTTTATTAATGAGGTATTCATATGATTTCTCTAATAAATCTTTAGGATCCGGTAAATCTTTTTCTTCATTAAACATATTAATAGCTTTTTCTATAGAAACAAGCCTTAGAAATAAACCATTAATTTTCATCAATTCTAACGAAGAGTTAGGAGCCATAGATACTACATCTTCCTGCGTACCGCTGGTAGGTATAGAATGAGAGGACATAGAAATGCTAGATCCTCTTGAATAAGCACTTATTGAAGCTGCTGTATATTGCATTATCATAGCGCCTACAACACTTTTTTCCTTTAAAAGAAAGTCGCTTTTTCTATTTATCTTCCCATCTAAGAGCTGAGAAATCCTCCTTTCCACAGAATTCATAACAGGTATTGCAGCCGTTTTTAAAAAATCGGAAATAATTCCGGAATATATAGCGTGGAATTGACATGCATGATATACGTTACCTGAATAAATTATAGGGTTATCTGATGAAGAATTCATTTCATTTTTCAAAACTTCTTTACTAAATCTTATAGTATCAAATAATGCTCCATATATTTGAGGAATACACCTAATGCTATAAGGATCTTGCAGCCTGGGCGTATCTAAACATGGATTATTTAACTTTTCAATTACTTTCTTTACGCCTGGTTGCTTTTTTGTTTCATAAATAGCCTCTGAATAGTGTTGATTATTACAACCCGATAAATAAAGTGATTCTTTAGCTACATCTAAAGACAAATTAAATATTTTTTCAATAACATATGTATTAATTAAACTCATAGCAGTACTAAAAGCATTGCTGTTAATTAAAGCAAGTGCTTCTCCTGGTTCTAACTCGAAAATTTCTAGTCCACTGTTATGCAACGCATCATTACAACTGACTTTTTCATTATTATAGTATGCAAAACCTTCTCCATATATTAAGCATCTAAATATTCTAGATAAAGGTGCTAGATCTCCGCTCGCCCCTACACTACCTAGAATTGGTACAATAGGTATTATATTATTATTAATTGCATCTCTTAACCTTTCTATAACTTCAATTCTTACTGGTGAATTCCCTTTACTTAGTTGAATTAATCTAACAAGCATTGTAGCTTTTATTAGCAAGCTTGGGGCATTTTTTCCTATACTAGTATCATGCTCTCTCAAAATTATTTTTTCCCTTTCTCTGTTGTGAACGTTTTGTTTATTAATTAGAGCCCCTAAGCTTGTTGAATAGCCATAAACGTTACCTTTCTTTGCTTCTCTTTCATAAATTTTTCTAGATTCAATTATCTTATTTTTTAATTCATCACAAATTTCTACTTTATTAAATAAAAATTCCTGAAAAAATTCGTCAAAACCAATATCTTTACATATTAAAACCAATATAGACACCTTTAACATTTGATCGATGGAGACTTTATTCCTTTTTTACACAGTGTTTCTTTTGCAATATCATAACCTGCGTCTGCATGTCTTACGACTCCAATACCAGGATCAACGGTTAATACTCTTTCAGCTCTTTCTAAGCTTTCTTCACTACCATCTAATACTAAGCCGAATCCTGCATGTATTGAATAACCAATCCCTACCCCTCCTCCATGATGAAATGCAACCCATGTTGCCCCAGCTGAAGCGTTTAACAAAGCATTTAATATAGGCCAATCTCCTATAGCATCGCTTCCATCTTTCATGGCCTCAGTTTCCCTATAAGGACTTGCTACACTTCCAGTATCGTGATGATCTCTACCTATCCACATGGGCCCTATTTCCCCTAGTTTTACAAGCTCATTCATTAATTTCCCAAATTTTGCCCTTTCTCCATATCCTAAATAAACGACTCTTGCTGGTAACCCTTGGAATTTGATATACTTGTGTGCTTTTTCAATCCAGTTTACCAAAAACTTATTTTCACTAAACATAGCAATTAGCTCATCATCTAGCCTGTATATATCTTTGGGATTGCCTACTAAACTCGAATATCTAAATGGACCTCTACCCTCTGCAAACAATGGTCTTATAAACAAAGGAACATAACCCGGTATTTGGAAAGCGTCTTTAAATCCAGCATCATAAGCCATTCTTCTTATATTATTCCCATAATCAAATGCTATTGATCCTCTTTTTTGAAACTCTACCATAGTTTCAACTGTTTTCCTCATGCTTTTCATTGATAGTTCTATGTACTTTTCTGGATTGTTTTGCCTTAATTTATCAGCTTCTTCTAATGTTAAGCCCTCAGGTATATAGCTTAAAGGATCATGGGCAGGTGTTTGATCAGTAACTATATCTGGTATGAACCCTCTCCTCAACAATTCAGGATATATTTCTGCGGCATTCCCTAATAGACCAATGCTTATTGGTTCTTTCCTTTGTTTATATGTATTAGCAATATCTAATGCCTTATCAATGCTATCTGTCCATGTATCTAAATATTTAAACCTAATTCTTCTTTCTATCATTTTCTTATCAACTTCCACTATTATACCTATTCCACCATTCATTGTTATTGCTAAAGGCTGTGCTCCACCCATTTCGCCTAATCCAGAACTCAGTATTATTTTCCCTTCTAAAGAACCATTAAAGTATAGTTTTGATGCAGCTGCGATCGTTTCATAAGTACCTTGTATTATACCTTGAGAGCCTATATAATTCCATGATCCTGCAGTCATTTGCCCAAACATTGTTAAGCCTCTTTCCTCTAATTCTTTAAAATAATTGAAATCAGCCCATTTTGGAACAAGCATTGCATTACTTATTAAAACCCTTGGAGCATATTTGCTAATTTTAAATATAGCAACAGGCTTACCGCTTTGAACAACTAGAGTTTCGTCTTCTTTTAATTCCATAAGAGAATCCGCAATACTTTCAAACGAGTTCCAATCTCTTGCTGCTTTACCTGTTCCTCCATAAACAATTAAATGCTCTGGATCCTTTGCTACATCCGGGTCTAATACATGAAACAGCATCCTTAAAATACCTTCTGTCTGCCAACCAGATTTAGTATGCATTTCCCAACCTTCTATATGACGAACTCTTGCCTTTTCTTCAGGATTATAATAGCCTTCTTCTATTAGCTTTAAAATAGGTCTTCCTTCATATCTTCTTAAAGTTTCATTGCTTACCATAATTAACACCAATTTTTATAAGTAAGATAAAAATATAAATATTTCATTAAAAGGTATTAAATCACAAATTAATAAAAAATAATAGGTGAAAGCATGTATTTGGAAGAGCCAAGCAATAGTTTTATTAGAGATGAAAACGACATAAAAATAAAAGACTTAGAAAAGAAAATACCATTGATAGGAATACCATGGGACTGGTCTACTGGAGGAAGGCCTGGAGCAAGATTTTCTCCGCAAGAAATTAGAAAAGAGCTTTATAGTTTAAGAAGCGATGTATATAAAATTAGAGAAATAAAATACGGATTCAAAGATTTAGGTAATGTAAAGGTAGTTCCGGGAGATGTGGATGGCACATCACATAGAATAATAAGTGTTGCAGAAAAAGCCTTTTCTGAATATACTCCAACAGTATTTTTAGGTGGAGATCATTCGATAACTAAAAACATACTTATTGGTTTAATTAATTTTTATAAAAAAATTGGTTTAATTGTTTTTGATGCTCATTATGATCTAAGAGAAGTAAATGAAGGGCTAACTAGCGGCTCTTGGTTAAATGAGCTATTAAAATCTTATAAGGAAAAATTTGAAGTGATCCAAATTGGAATATCAGATTATTCAAACCCTCCATACATGAAAAAAATAGCTGATAAATTTGGGATAAAGGTTTTCTATAGGGATCAAATAAGTGAAGGTTTTGATATCATATTTAATGAAATAAAAATGATTAAAGAAAAAACTGATGGCTTATATATTAGCATAGATATGGATCATTTAGATCAGTCCTTTGCACCAGGTGTTAACAGTCCAACAGCTTTAGGAATGTACCCAGATGAAACGATTAAAATAATTAAGGAAATTGTTAAAAATGTAAATCTGTTAGGTTTGGATGTAACAGAAATAGCTCCACCCTTTGATTTAAACAATATGACAAGTAGATTGGCTGCAAAGCTAATATTATATACATTAAATTATTATATAGGGAATAAAAATGAATAATGTAGATTTAGTAATCTATAACATAGGAGAGGCAGTTTATTTTAAAGAGCCTATAAGGAAAGTCAATGACGAAAACACAAAAATGTTTAAGGATTTTGGAATAGCAATTAATAATGGGAAAATATTTGATATTGGAAGCTCTGATTATATTTTAACTAAATATAATAGTAAAAACAAAATCAATGCTGATAAAAGGCTTTTGACTAGCGGATTTGTTGATATGCATACCCATGCAATTTTTGCAGGAAGCAGAGAAGATGAATTATATAAGAAATTGTCAGGTATAAGTTATTCTCAAATATTAAAAGAAGGAGGGGGAATATACAAAACAGTTTCTATTACAAAGAATGCATCCGAAGAAACTCTTAAATCAAATTTAGAAAAAATATTAAAAAAATCAATATCATTAGGTACAGTTGCTATAGAAATAAAATCTGGTTACGGTTTGGATTTAGAAAATGAACTAAAATTGCTACGCGTTATAAATAGTTTTAAAGAATATAATATAATATCTACATTATTAGCTCATGTAATTCCAAAGGAATTTGACGGAGATGAATATGTTGACTATTTTATAAACAAAATAATTCCTGAAGTGAAAAGGCAAAATCTAGCTAAGTACGTTGATGTTTTCTGCGATGAAAACGCATTTAATTTAGAACAGACTAGAAGAATATTTAAAGCTGCCTTAAAATATGGTTTTAAGCTAAGAATGCATGCAGATCAAATAAAGTATATTGGATGCTCAGATTTAGTAAAAGAGTTTCCATTAAGTTCCATAGATCATTTGGAAAGTACCCCCCAAGAAAAAGTAAAGGCTTTAAGTGAAACAGGTTCAGCTTTAGGCCTATTGCCCGCTAGCGTTATAAGTATGCTAGATAATAAAAAACCTGCTATTGATTCGATGAGAAATAAGGCTATAATAGCTTTAGGAACTGATTATAGTCCAAATAATCCTATGATTTCAATGCAAACAGTTTTTGATTTGGCCATTTATTATTTAAATTTTAAGCCAATAGAAGCTTTAGCGTATTCAACAATAAACTCTGCATATAGTTTAGGATTGAATCATCTAGGAAATATAGATATAGGCAAAGAGGCCGATCTAATAATATGGGATGTAGAAAACTTAAACCAATTGGGTTATTATTGGGGTTATGATAGAATAAATACTTTAATTTATAAAGGAAAAATTATTAAAAGCCAGGAAAACTAAGTAAATATTAGATGAGAGAATGATTAAATTAATATTAATTATAATGCTATTCATAATATTAATGTCATTGAATGTAGCTAAATCAACAAGTGTTGGAATAAACGATAATGGAACTGTAGTAACAAACAATGGTACATTAACTTATGGATACTCAACAAATGGCTTGTTAGGCATATTTAATTTTTATAACGGCTCATTTTACTCTTTAAGGCCAAGTTATACTTATGGTTTTAGCCTACAATTAAATGCTAATGTTAACATTTCTTTAAATACTACGCTATGGATTCAATCTATTGCAAGGATATCAAATATTGATAACACCTATAAAATAGAATTTTTAGACAACGTTTGGAATGTCACCCAACAAAACACTACTTTAAACGGAGTAAAGGGAAATGGTAATATTTATAATAATGAATATTACGCTTATGAATATCCAGAAACCTTTGTTTCCAAAACACCTTTTACAATAAAAGAATATGTTTATATAAAAAATTCAAGCCATCCGATAATTGAAATTTACTTTAATTTTATTAACTCAACTTACCAATCTGGAGAAACCTTATTAGATAAAATAATCGTAAATCAAATGTCTAACAATCCTGTTTTTCTAATAGGTCAAATGGGTGGATCAGCTCCTCAAACTGTTAATAGTTTATTAGAACCCTTCGTTTTACAATTTGTTGTTGCGGGATATTCAAAAGGATCTCAATTACTTGTATTTAAATGGCATGCGTCTATGAAACTCTTTTATTTATATAATAATTCATGGTATATTATCCCTTCAGCATATCAGGATAGCCCAACTGATTTTGCTGGGGGAACAACGCTTGAAAGTGTTAATATGTTAAACGGCATAAATGAATATTTTTTAAATAATACCGTTATACAAATAAATGGAAATTTAAATCAAAGTGCTTTATGGATTCCGAGCGTGAAAATATTAAACAGCACTAACTATACAATAGAACTAAATCCTCCAACTCTATGGGATTTAACCATAATTGGTAATAACTTTAACAAAAGCATAATTGGCAACATAACAAATATAACACTGATAAAGGGTAAATATTTAGTTTATGCTAGTTTAAAAGCCGGTGGAAAAACAATAGAAAGCTTTTTTATTAATTTAAGTTCAAACAATACAATAAAGTTTAATACAAGTTATTTAGAACAATTTAATTCTTTAATTTATATAAGCGGATTTATAGTCATGCTTTTAATAATAGCTATAGTTTTAAGAAAAATTAAGAAGAATTTATAGATTCAGACAAAAAAATATATATTCTCTATGTAGAAAAAATTAAAAATTTCTCTATAAATAGATAGATATGGTGATAGCATGTCTCAGAAGGTCTCTATATTTATGATATCTCCAACTGTTGAGAAATTGCTCTCTTTAGCTGTTATAGTATCAGGGGCAGTTGCTGAAGATATGGATGTCTATGTTTTTTTGAGCTTCTCTCAAGTTGCATTCAAGAAAGGTATGCCGGAAAAATTTGATAAGATTGGAAAAGACTACGAAGAATATAAACAAACGGCTGTAAATTATATGATGGAAAAGAAGGTTTCATGGTATTCTATGCTAAGAGATGCAAAATCAACTGGCAAGGTTAGAATAGAAGCTTGCTCTCTTGTTGCAGATATGTTAAAACTTAAAAAAGAGGATTTCGATCCACTAGTTGATAGCATATCAGGCGTTGGAACATTCCTAAATGAAGCTTCTAAGTCTGATGTTGTTCTATATATTTGAAATAATAAATAACAAAATAAAATATTTTAAT
>NZ_JAGDXI010000044.1 GCF_023256325.1 Caldisphaera sp. | reverse complement strand
GGCATTAGAAGATATAAACAGGTTTGGAATTATATTATATAAAGAAACGTAATAAAATCATTAGGCAGAATATACATGGAGTTAACGAAGATGGTTATAGGTTCATTTACAAGGATTTCAATATAAAATACCTTCTAATAGGCTATTATGACTTTATTTCTTGGTCATAAAATATTAGGTCAAAAATTTATTAAGTTAAATGGTAATAATAGCGAGTATTATAACATAATTTAACATTGCAAATATTCGGATACCATCTTTTTCGATAACCCAATTTTTATTAAATTTAAAAGTAAAAGAACCATATAGGTAAAAATTTTATTCCATCTTAACTGATAATATTCCTTTACAAAAATATCAATAAACAAAATAATTTTTAAGAACATTTAAATAAAATACTATGAATCTACTACTTCCTTAACTGCTCTATAAACCATATCTGTATTCCAATAGTGCCATGATCCCCACCTTCCAACAGATTTAATCCCATAATTGTTCAATATTTCCATTGCTTTTCTTCTTATTTCATTGTGATTCAAAGTATAAATTGGATAGCCATATTTGTTAAACCATGCTTTTGAAAAAAGCACATCTTTTTCATCTTTTATAGCTCCTATATCTGCTAGATTTTTTATAACCTGATTAGTTATTTTGTTTAAATCAACATCTTCCCCTTTTGGAACAGTTATTTCAGCTATAAGATTACTTTTTTCTTTAATTGGAATTAATGAACTCATCCATGTATATCTATGAAAAATGATTTTTGGATCTGGTACATAAACGGTTGTTTGATTTGGTGTATTTGAAGAGATAGCAATACCAACTACAACAACACTGTTATAATCAAATTCATTTGCTAATCTCCTATTTTCTTCAGAATCTAAACTAATTAACAATTCTGGTAAAGGTATTGTACTAACTATCCTTTTAGCATTAATTTTATCATTAATCTTGTAATTATCCTTATTATTTTTTATTATTTTATCTACTTTCTTACCGAATAAAAAATTAACACCTCTTTTTGCAACTTTATTAAATAAAGAATTATATAAGGATTGTATTCCACCGATTTTTGGATAATAAAAATATGATTGTTCTTTATATCCTACATTAGGTATGCCAGCTGCTGCCTTTAACATGTCTTCTAGATTAGGAAAAGGTAATCTTCCTGGTATAAAAACCCAATCAGCCGCCATATTTTCTAAAGATCTCTTCCAAATTTTTTTATTATATGGTATCAAATACTCGTTAGCCATATAATCTCCAAAGAAACCTTTAATCCATTCTAGAAAATTTTTTGGCATCCATTCCTTATTTTCTGAAATAAAAATCATGCGTTCTATAATACCTTTTATAAAATTAACACGTGCTTCTGGATCCAGTACATATATACCATTTTCAAAAGGATATGGAACTAGTTTATTATTATATAATATGTAATTGTTTCTTTCTCTTTTTGTTACATTATCGCCTAATAATTTAACAATGTTTGTAAGTATATTTGTATCTTTACTAAACAATAAATGAGGTCCTCCTATATCGAAAGTAAACCCGTTTATTGTTTCGCTTCTTAATAGTCCTCCCTTTTCGTCTTCGGTTTCTTTTTCTATAATGGCTATTTTATAATTATAATTTGTTAATTTCATATCAGCATAAAGTAGTCCTGCCCATCCAGCACCTAATATTACTTCATCATAGTTATTCAATCTCATGCCACCGCTATTTTTCTCTTTATCTTATTTAAATTTTTATATTTATAAGTAAATTATGTTTCCAATTTCATAAGAAGATCATGGTATTTAATATGGGCCCGCGGGGATTCGAACCCCGGACCGCCCGGTTATGAGCCGGGCGCTCTACCTAGCTGAGCTACGGGCCCTCAATATTTTCTATATTTTGTTGGTTTATTAATTCTTTTGCGGGTTTTTATCTATTAACACAATAAAACACGGCATAAAGATTAAAATATATCAACCTGCCTAATATAATATTGAGTTGGTGGTGGGGAAGTGTCAGAAGCTATTGTTATGATAAATACTGATGTAGGTAAAGAAAATGATATATTTAACAAGCTAAACGAAATGCAAGAAGTTAAAAAAGTCTATATGGTATATGGAATACATGATATAATAGCTTTTGTTGAAGCAGAAAGTATGGACAAACTAAGAGGACTAATAACTGATAAAATAAGGAGGCTTGATGGTGTAAAAAGCACCTTGACAAGTATAGTTGTTATAAGCAAAGAAAAAAGATAGTTTAGATGAAAAAGTAATGGAGAATATAATAACAATTTCTTTTGATGATATAGATAGCCAGTATGGTGGGTGTACAACCCACTTTACTGGAATTTTTCTTCATGAAATCAAAGATAAAATAAAATTAATAGATTATCCATTATTAGTGAGGTTAAATCCTGGAATACCTTGGAAAACTAGGGGTAATGCTTCAACAGCTTTAAGATTTATCTATGATGACCCAAAGGAAATCTTTGAAATTGCTAAAAATTTAGTTGACGAGTATACAAATCCTAGGCCTCCATCACCCAATAAAAAACCTGGTATTGTAATAACACAAGGTAATGTATGGGAAGATGAGAACTTTAAAAATTTTTATAAAAAAGCTCTGTCTGATGTTGTTTTATTAGATGAGGCTATAAATATCTTAGAAAAGAACAAAGTGTTATATTATGGAGGGAAAGGATTAATTGGTGCAACTGCTGCTCAAGGATCTTTAGGATTATATGAACCTTATACATTTGAGCTTATTTTCTATAGACTTCCAGATAATTGGAATAAAGATAGATGTGTTAGAGATGATTTGGTTTTAAAAATCGAAAAAAGTTTGCCAGCATGTAGTATAAATAATTATGATTATATTAAAGAAAAAACTTCTGTAAAACCTAATGGTCCTGATCCCATACTTTCCGGATTTAGGGGAAGTTGTGAAGGACTTCTTTGGAAGTACGAATCTTCATTGTGTGAAACTCCTCATTTCGCTTTATTGTTTAGGAGTAATCAACACACTAGCTATGGATTGTTTAACGATGCGCATCCATATCCATATAGAAACGTTGAAATTGAAGGATATGTTTCTAATATAAAGATTTTACCAAAGGGACATGTTATTGTTTCGTTAAATACAAAATATGGAATGTTTGATATTTCATTCTATAAAGATACAGGGCCTTTAAATGAAGCAGCTAAATTACTTGTTAATGGCGATTATATTAAAGTTCAAGGATCTGTTAGGCCATATTTCTACAATTCTAATCCTACAATTTCAGCTTATTCTATGGAAGTAATTTATGTAAATCAATATGAAAAAGAATTCTCTCCAAGATGCCCAATTTGTGGAAGTAGAATGAAAAGTTTAGGCCATAATAAAGGTTATAGATGTGAAAAATGTGGCTTTGAATCCAAATATATTAATAAACTTAAAATTAAAATAGATAGGAAACTTTTGCCTGGTATTTATATGCCTGAAACAGGAGAATTAATGCATTTACAAAAAGAAAAATACATTCAACTACCAATACTAACAAGCTTAAATTATGTAAATATTAATCAAATATTTAAAGTATATGCAAATCCATAATAATTTCAAACAACAAACTTTTTTATCTAACTATATTGGATTCAAGAACAAACTAGTTTTTTATATGGAAATCTATCTGTTTGTTAACCGGGGAGTTAACAACCCCTCCGTTTCTTATGGAGAAATCTAGTAAAAATCCCCATTCCCCTCCGTTTCTTATGGAGAAATCTTTTGGTTTAACTCAGATTTTTAGTTATGGTTTGTATAATGATTGATCTTTTTAATTTTATATATCAAAAAACTTTCTATTTGAAATAGAGGGGTCCAGGATATATAAGAGGCCAAATAGAAATAACAAAACATAACTATATATGTGTCGAAACTATTTACTAAAAACTATTTGTTAGAAAATAAATTATAAGGCACAGAAAAGTTGATATTTTGAGTTATTAGTTAGGTATAATACTTAGAAATATTAGACCCCTCTGTTTCCTCTGCATCCCACTTCTTAACTCTAAAATATAAACCTCCCTGGCAAATTTAGATATTGGAATGCAAGGGTGTTTGTATGTATCTAGAGCTCAGGTTTCATGGAAGAGGTGGAGAAGGGGCCGTTACTGCAGCAACAATATTAGCCAGAGCAGCAGTTTTAGAAGGTAAATATGCTCAAGCAATTCCAAATTTTAGCGCAGAAAGAAGAGGAGCCCCAGTAGAAGTTTATTCAAGAATTTCAGATAAACCTATAGAGAAGCACAGCCAAGTAAGAAATCCAGATGCAATAGTTGTTTTGGATTATGAGCTTATTAAGATGGTAAACGTTTTGAGTGGGTTAAAACCTAACGGTATTGCGATTGTTAACTCCCCGGTTAACGAACCTTTAGATAATGTAAAGACTTATTGTGTAGATGCAACAAAGATAGCCAAAAGCCATAACTTAGTTATAAGTGGATGGCCTACTGTAAATACTGCGATATTAGGAGCAGTTTCAAAAGCATTAGGTATAGTCTCTATAGATTCAATTAGTAACGCTATTGCTGAACAGTTTTCATCACCAAATATAGCTAAAGCAAACGCAGCAGCAGCACTAGATGCATACAAAATGACCTCATTATGTGGTGATTCGTATTGAAATTTTGTTTTTATATATTCAGCTTATTTAAGCCTAATTTGGTATACATAAAGGGGTGTAGGATATGACACAAGAGAACTCTACGTTAATAATAAAAGATGCAGAAACATATTTTGTTGTGCCTATATCAAGGCCAGATTTTGGATCTTCAGGAAAAACAGGTTCATGGAGAACTGAAAGGCCTGTTGTAAATGAAGAGAAATGTACAAAATGTTTATATTGTTGGTTATATTGCCCTGAAGACACAATTTTAAGGAGAGAAGATGACATGGTTTACGTTGATTATGATTATTGTAAGGGATGTGGTATTTGTGCTGCTGTCTGTCCAGTTAATGCAATAGAGATGGTTCCCGAAGTAAAAAGGGGTGAGAATTGATGATTAAAACCTTAACAGGAAACTATGCTGTAGCAGAAGCAGCTAAACTTGCCAGAATTAAAGTAACGTCAGCTTATCCTATAACACCTCAAACAACTATAGTAGAAAAATTATCAGAAATGATAGAAAAAGGAGAACTTGAAGCAAAAATGATAAGAGTTGAAAGCGAGCACAGCGCATTGGCAGCAACTTTAGGAGCAGCGGCTGCAGGTTCTAGGGCTTTTACAGCAACAGCAAGTCATGGATTATTATATATGCATGAGGTATTATGGTGGACAGCTTCAGCCAGAATACCAGTGGTTATGGCAGTTGCAGCAAGAGCTATTGGCGCTCCTTGGAATATACATGTAGAGCATAGCGATGTTGTAGATCAAAGAGATACCGGTTGGATAATTGGGATTGCACAAGAAAACCAAGAAGTTTTAGATATGACAATACAGGCATTTAGAATTAGTGAAGATCCAAGAGTTTATTTACCAGTTATTGTTGGTTTAGATGGATTTATTTTAACTCATACAGTTGCTCCCGTGAATGTTCCTGATCAAAAAGATGTAGATAATTGGTTACCTCCAAGAAGGCAACCTTACGTTATTACGCCAGAATCAAAAATAGCTATGGGTAATATGACAAGCGATGACGATTATTATATGATGAGATACTCTATTCAAGTTGGCCAAGAGGCTGCTAAGAAAGTAATAGAGGAAGTCGATCAAAGTTATGGTAAAGCTTTTGGTAGGTATTATGGAGGACTTGTTGAGTGTTATAGATGCGATGACGCAGACTACGTAATGGTATTAATGGGAAGCTGGGCAGGAGATGCAAAAGAGGCCGTAAAGATTTTAAGAGAAAAAGGTATTAATGCTGGAATAGCAAGGATTAGATTTATAAGGCCATGGCCTGCTGAAATATTAAGAGAAAAATTATATAATAAGAAAGGCGTGCTGGTTTTTGATAGAAGCATATCTTTTGGTAATGCAGGCCAATTATTTACAGAACTTTCTTCAACACTATATGGTATGACTAATATAAGAGGTGTGATAGCTGGTCTTGGAGGAGTAGATGTATTGCCAGAAGACTTTGCAAACGAAATGATAGATTTTGTTAATAAAGTTGAAGAGAATGGGAAGGTTTATGATCCAATTAAGTGGTTATTCCCTGCAAAATATAGGAATGTTAAAATAGAGGAGGTGGTATCATAATGCCAGTGAGGTTAGCCGATTTCCCTAGAGTAAGGTACGGCATGCCTGGCAATGCTGCTTGTCCAGGATGCCCCGAAACAATGGGGTTAAGATATGTTAAAATGGCTTTAGGAGACGATGTTGTATTAGTAATTCCAGCTGGTTGTAGTAGCGTAATTCAAGGATATACACCAAAGAGCGGTATTAATTTCCCAATATTAAACATAGTATTTGCAAGTGCAGCAAGTGCAGCATCTGGAATGCAAGCTGCTTTTGAATCCCAAGGCAAAGATACTACAGTAATTGTATGGGCAGGAGACGGTGGTACAGGAGATATAGGATTTCAAGCTATGAGTGGTGCAGCTGAAAGGAATGATAATATAATGTATATATGTGCTGATAACGAGGCTTATATGAATACAGGGATTCAGAGGAGTAGTTTAACTCCTTATGGTGCTTGGACAACAACTACTTGGACCGGAAAAAAAGAGCATAAGAAAAACATACCTATGATAATGATAGCGCATGAAGTACCTTATGTTGCGACAGCAACAGTTGGTTATCCACAAGATTTTATTGATAAACTTAGGAAGGCAGCAAAAATTAAGGGATTCAAATACATACATCTTTTAGCTCCTGATCCTGTTGGATGGAAATTTGATCCAAGTCTTACTGCAAAACTAGGCCAATTAGCTGTTCAAACAGGTCTATTTCCACTCTATGAGTATGAAAATGGGAAGCTAACAGTTAGCGTATTTAGCAGGCTATATAGGAAGCCAGAAAAAAGAGTTCCAATAATAGAATATATTAAAGTTCAGGGAAGATATGCACAATTAATGAAAGATCCTGAAAAAATTAAAGGATTAGAAGAAGAGATAGAGAGGCAGTGGAAATGGATAGATATTTTGGAGAAATCATCTAACCCAAGTAGCGTAGCTCAACAAATAATAAAAGAAAATAAATAATTTTAACTACTTGCATTGCTTTTATCTTGTATTAATGCTTCATTTCTTATTTTTCTTATTTCTTTGATCTCTTCTGAATTCTCAACGAGGGTTGGAATGAAATTAGTTAGATCTAAAATTTCTTCTCTAGGCTTTTCGATTTCAAACTTAGCAATAACATTTTTTGTTGTAGGATCTAAAATCTTTAAATAATCATACAAGGGATCATTATATAAAATTGCTATTACTTCTTTTGAATGATAGTTAGTAAATTTTTCATAAACATTATATACCATAATCCCACCATTAATATTTATTGTTTACTGGGATTTATAAGGGAAACTACTCTTATTTAAAAATAATCCTATTATTATGAAAAACATAAAAAGCATATTTTTAATAAAAATTTTTAATAAAAATTAAAATACCTTTAAATAGCTTTGCATTAATCTTATATAACTATACCTTTATTCCCTCTGCAGTTCTAAATAGATATGAGGCTAGGTGTGTAATTTGAGCGAAGATTCATCAAATCTATTAGATATGGCAAACAAGTTTTTGGCATCATTAGAAGAACCTTTTGTGGGAAGACATGAAGAAGCATTAGTCCTAACATTATCCCTTATTACAGGAGAGCATGTAGTATTAATAGGAGAGCCTGGGACTGCTAAAAGCGCTATGGCAAGAAGATCAGCTGATTTATTGGAGGCAAAATATTTTAAATATCTTTTAACAAAGTTTACAGAACCAAGCGAGCTTTTTGGGCCTCTTGATATAGCAGGCTTAAGAAGAGGGATTTATAAGAGGATAACTAAAAATAAATTGCCTGAAGCAGAAATTGCTTTTCTAGATGAGATATTTAATGCTAATAGTGCAGTTTTGAACAGTATTTTGAGCATAATGCAAGAAAGGATATTATATGATGGGTACAATGAAATAAAGGTACCATTATGGACTTTGATGGGAGCAAGTAATAGAATACCAGAAGAGCCCGAACTTGAGGCGCTTTATGATAGGTTTTTGTTTAGACATAATGTTAAGCCTGTTGATGAAGAGCATTGGGAAGGATTACTTGATGCTTCTTGGGATATAGAGAAAGGGATTTATATACAAACTAGTAAAATAATGGACATAAGCAATGTAAAGGCATTAAATTCGTTGTTGTTTAAAGTAGACATAAACAACATTAAAAGCAAGCTATTAAGGATGTTTATGATATTAAATGAGAAGGGATTACAACTTAGCGATAGAAGAAAGGGAAAGATATTAAAAGCAATAGCTGCCCATGCATTGCTTGAAAAAAGATATCAAGCTACGGAATCAGATTTGATAGTGTTAAAATATACTGTTCCTAAAAGCATAGAGGATTTCGAAAAAATAGGGACTATATTGATGGAAGAACTGAAAACAAAGGATAGAGTTATGAGAGAATTAGAAGAAATAACTAGCAATATAAAGAACTCTAGGAGAAGTATACAACAGATGCAATCTTTTGACCCAAGGCTTCTGGAAATATATAAAAACCTGAAAGCTGCAAAGTCAAAAGTACAAAACCTGGTTCAAGATGTTGAAGATGAAGAAATAAGGAAAAAGGCAGAAGAATTAAATGATATGATAGAATCTCTATCTCAAGAAATAATGATAAAGTTAAATATGTGAGGAATCTAATATGGAGAAGCAAAATAAAAGAAAAGAAAGCGTTTATAGAGAAATAGGCAACATAGATGAGCTAAGACTTTATAGAGGAGAGAAAATATTAGCAACAGCAAAGGACTTATCAGGAAAAAACTTGGATCCAAGAATTTCCCCCTATTTAGGTATAGACTTGTTTTATACATATTATTTCCCAATACCATCAACAGATGAAACATCTCCTGAAGATGATGAAGAAGAGGCATTTAGAAGAACAGTAATATCTACATTGTTAAAAACAGAATCGGCTTGGAAAACTAAAATATATACGTCAGCAGATAGCGTTACAAGTATAGTTGCAGCAGCTTCATTTATAGAAAAACTTAACAAGTTATTACCGCCAAATCAAGGAGGCGATAAAGGAAAAGAAGGAAATAGCCAAAACGAGTCTGATAATGAAGGAAATAATTCTCAAGAATTACAAAATGCTATACAAAAAGCCTCTGAATCAGCTATGAAAGACGCGGAGATGGCAAAAGAAGTTAAGATGCTAGCTGAAAAAATGGGCGCAGGAAAAGGAAGCATTTTTTCTTTAGAAGGCTCTGCAGAGGAAATATTAAAGTTAGCAAGAGAAACTGATGTAGCGAGAATTTTAGAGAAAATAGAAGGCCTAAAGATGATAACCAATGCAAAAACAAAAAACACTATAAATTATTCTAAAGGTTGGATCTCAGGAATCGAAATTGGGGGAGATATAGAAAGAGTACATTATAGCCAGCTCGCATTTCCAAGTTTATTGTTTTATGCAGAATTTGCTAATGATAGGTTATTACTCTATGAAAAGAACTTACCTTCAAACAAAGGGCCTATTTATGTTTTATTAGATAAAAGCGGTAGTATGGTAGGTTCAAAAATAGATTGGGCTAGAGCTGTTGCAGTTGCGTTATTTAAAAAAGCTATGGATGAAGGAAGAAACTTTTTTGTTAGATTTTTCGATTCGGTTCCTTATCAACCTATGAACGTTAAAAGTAATGCAAAGGCATCAGATATTTTAAACGTTTTATCATATTTAGCAAGAATAAAAGCAGGGGGAGGAACTGATATAACGAGGGCTATATCATCTGCAGTCGATGATATGGATAAAACAAAGACGAGCAGTAAAGATAAACCAAGCGATATTGTTTTGATAACTGATGGAGAGGATAGGCTCAGCCCTGAAATAATAAATAAGCTCTTAAAGAAATCAAACTCTAGGTTGCATTCAGTAATGATACAAGGACATAATGCATTTTTACAGCAAATATCTTATAGGTATTTATCAGTTAAGAAACTAGAGCAAAAAGAAGCTCTAGAAGTAGCTGATTTTTCTTAAGGTTCTATACCATATGATTGTTTAATGTTATCAATATTAACTTTATATAGATATTCTTCACTTAGATTAAATTTTTTAGAAATCTCAACTATTTTTGTTGGAAGTTCCCATGGATATACAACTTTCTTGTACGCAGGATTATCAGGAAAGTCGCTTTCTATCATAAAAATTGGAGGTAAACTATATAGAACAAAATTTAAGACTTCATCTATGCCATATACTGTAGAAGAATATCCAAGGTTATTGATTTCAATTAACATTGATGGTTTTGCATGATGGAATACTATTTTTCTTTTATTGTTTATATTAGCCTTATTAACATTATAATCTATTATTTTCACCGTATCTATATCAGCATTTTCTAAATGCATGTGTATCATACAATCATAATCTTTAGCGTATTCAAAGGCTTTTTCCAAAATAATTTGAGAAATAGCTACTCTCTCAGGCATGGTTTTATAGTGTTGTCTTCCAACTTCACCAATACCATAGAGAATACCATCTTTGCATAAATTGGATTCATATTCTATGACCTTTAAACCTAAATTTAAGACGCTGCTTGGGCTCATCTTTATTTTATCGATTAAAAAATCTATATCTTCAGGATGGAAACCAGCTATACAAACAGTTTTAATTCCTATTTCATTTGATTTCTTGCACTCTTTTATTTGATATTCTATCATTTTTCTATATGATTCAAAACCATTAAAATCATCAAAGTAATCCCAAGGCGACGCTGAGACGTAAGAAATGAACCATCCTCCATTAGATTTAAATTTTTCTGATATTTTATATCCCATTCCTTTAATTGGATTTATATGTGAGTGCGCATCAGCAAACTTCATATTTATCTCCTAATGCTCTGGTATAACTAAAATTTTTACATTTTGTTATAGTTTAAGGATAAAGTTTTCAACATTTATAGCTAGAGAATATTAAATAAAATACTTTTATTAAACCATAAAAAATTTTTTTAAATAATTATATATGCTCTATTAAAAAAGGTTATAATTGCTTTATTATAAAACAGAAAATTAAAGGCGTTCAGGAATGAAGGTAGCTATAATTGGTTTAGGTAGGATGGGTAGAGGAATTGCAAAAAATCTTGTTAGTAAAGGATATGAAGTAGAAGGTTTTGATGTTGATAAAAATTCATATAAAATCCTGGCAGATTTGAAAGGATTTAAACCTTTAAACAACGTTTCAGATGCTTACGATTCTGATTACGCATTGTTATTATTACCGACTGGAAAAGAAGTTATAGAAACACTAAAAATTCTAAATAATTATAAAGGCGTAATTATAGATATGACAACAATGGGTTATGATGAAATAAATGATGTTATTAATTTTGTAAATAACAATGGGTTAAAATATATTTCGGCAAAAATAGAAAGAGGACCTGCTGATGCTGAAGCAGGTAGATTAATATTCTATGTTGGTGGAAACAAAGAGTTGTATGAAAAGTCTCAGAATTTGCTAAAAGATATGGGCGAATATATTTATTTAGGGAGTAATGAAAATGCAAATATAATTAAACTTATAAGCACTTTATTGCTAACTGCAAACACTGTCCTTTTAGCTGAAATATCTCAAATAGCAGATAAATTAAAGATAGATAAGGATCTATTAGTAAAGGCTTTAACTATGGGCGGAGCAGACTCAGTTCAATTAAGATCTAGGTTTCCTATGATGATTAATAAAAACTATAAAGAAGTTTTTAGTGTTAAGCTAAGTAAATATGTCGCAGAAAAAACTTTAGAATATCTTAACGATTATGGAATTGATTACACTCCTCTTTTGAGAAATGTCCTAGATATACTTAAATTAAGCGATACACTAAAAATTGGGGACAAAGATATTGCAGAAATATCAGAATTTTATAAGAAAATTAATAATGCTTAATTATATAATCGATTCTAGTTCACTAAGCTTTTTAATTCATAAGTTTTAATGAAAAATAGGGAGGAGATTTGAAAGAGGCAGTTTTTACAGATAAAGCACCTAAACCTGTAGGCCCTTATAGTCAGGGGATAATTTCTAATGGATTTTTATTCATTTCGGGTCAGGTTCCATTAGATCCAAAAACAGGAAAGCTTGTGAGTGATGATTTCGAAGAACAAGTAAAAAGAGTATTAGAAAATCTAAAAGCTATATTAGAAGCATCTAATTTATCATTTGATGATTTAGTTAAGGTAACAGTTTTTATGAAAGATCCTTCAAAGTTCTCTACTTTTAACAATATTTACTCCAAATATTTTAAAGGGCAATATCCAGCAAGATCTGTTATATTTGTAAATGATTTACCTGTTAACGCTCAGATAGAGATAGAGGCTATAGCAGCTAGGGAATAACATGTTTAATAAATTAAAAAAATTTTTAGAGAATTTTTTTGAGATCGTTGAGTCCTTTAAAGAAGTAAGATCTATAGCAAGGAGGATGTTTATAACAAATTCCTTTGATTCAATTTTTGCATCTCTTGGTGTAATGATAGGTGCGTATGAACCATATTTAAATTCTTTGATTCTAGGAATGAGCATACTAGGTAGCTCTTTAACTATGGGAATATTTAGCAGTGTAATATCAGTATACTTTTCTGAAAGAAATGAAAGACTAAAGGAGCTGAAAGATTTAGAAAAGGAACTTATGGTTTCATTAAAGGATAGCATATATGGGAAATCTATTAATTTTCTGTCTTTATATGTTTCATTGTGGAGCGGAGTTGGAGCATTTGTTTTCACATCTCTTATTTCTTTACCGTTCTTTATATCATATTTCTTGAACTTTAATATAACACATGCTTTAATAATATCTTTATTTATATCATTTGTTGAGTTAGGCTATTTAGGATATTATATGGGTAAAATCAGTAATGAAAATGTTTTAATAAATATTATAAAAAACATTGTTTTAGGTCTATTGGCAATAGCATTTGTTTCTCTAGTAAAATATGCATTAAGGATTTATATATAGCGGGGGGTGGATTTGAACCACCGGCCTCGGGGTTATGAGCCCCGCGGGCTACCAGGCTGCCCTACCCCGCTCCATATAGTTCATTGTTATACTTTGGGCTTTTATATATTTTCTATTATGGTTAGTTATGTTAGATTTAAATACATAGAAGAAATTATTAAAATGGTGAGATCATTGTACAACAAAGATCTAATAGAAAACGTTAGACAATGGAAAAAAGATGAAGAAATTTATTCAAAGGAGTTAGGAAAAACTGTTGAAAAAGCTGAGTCCCCCATGTTAAAATTAATTTTAACTATCGCTTCGTTAGATTCCTATAAGCATAGCATTGTTTATGGATTTATTGAAGAAATGTTAAATAAAGGTAATGAAGTTCCTATGCTGCAAGAATCTAATGAGGTATTGAAATCATTAGAAAATCATATTTTGGAAGAATCAAAGGCTATGGAATTTTTAATAAGAGTTTTGGAAGATAATAACATAAAAAATGATAAATTTTTAGAGTTTGCATTTAAGCTGATATATAAAGATGAAGTATTACACCATATTTTATTGCATGATGCATTTAACGCTTTAATTAATTTAAATGATAACACTATGAAAGAATTATATGAGGCAATAGATAACTGGATTAAACCTAATTAGTTATTTTATAGAATTTCTCTTTAGGATGATTTTTATAAGCAGAAAATTATAAGAAATAATCATAATAAAGGGAACGAAGGGTTATAAATAAGAAAATCAGTTAACAAAATAAAAATAATTTTGATTTAATTCTTTTTTGTTCGCTTTGGCCCCCAGGCCAAAATGCCTGAACCCGGGGGCCTTTCCTATTCCAGGCTCCTATCTGTCATACCGAATTCAACATCCTCTGGATCGAGGGCATTTACTATGAAATCGAAAGCTTTTTTGGGATCTGTATGAGAACCGCAACTATATACATCCACTGTAGCAAATTTATATTCTGGCCATGTATGTATTGTTATATGGCTTTCTAATACAATAGCCACAGCGCTAACTCCTTCGCCAATCTTCCACGTTTTAACATCTAGAATTGTCATATTTCCAGCATTTCCAGCCTTAATTAAAAGGTTAGTTAAACCCTTTTCGTCTTTTAATAGGTTAGTGTTTCTGCATCCCTTAACATTTCCATAGACATGACGTCCTACAACTTTTGGCTTTTTGTTATATTCGTCCTCTATGTTGTAAGTTGACTGCATTTTAGCACCCCCCTATTTAAACCCTCTATATGTATATCACCCACCACTTTAAAAGTTATTGCTGGTCTATTACTACAAATTTCGCCCAATTCTAAAAGAAGATTTTTAATGATTTATCTGCTTGTTTAAATAAGGTGAATAATTTGGAAAATATAGAAAAGAAAGATCCAAGAGAGCTGCTTGATATGGTTTATATAAGGCTTGATTTATTAGAAAGAGATGTTTCTGAAATGGCTAAAAGAGAAGAGTCTAGAGGAAAATTGATTGCTATTAATGAATTGTTAGAGGAAATAAGAGATATATTAAATGTAATGAGAGTAAAGTGTTGATTATTTTTTAATTCTGCTTGTTACAAAGTCTTCATATGTGAAATCAGGTTCTTGACCTGGTGCTAGCAATCCTTTGTTTCTCATTATTTCTCTTGTTAATAGCCAATAAACTAAAGCTAAACTTCTTCTACCTTTATTGTTTGCAGGAATTATGAGATCTACATCTTCTATTTTGTTGTCTGTGTCAGCTAATGCAACTACTGGTAAGCCGATTTTGGAAGCCTCTACCAAAGCTTGTCTGTCAGTTCTGGTATCGGTTATTATTACAGCATCCGGTTCTATATAACTCTCTAAGTTTGGATTGGTAAAAATACCCGGTATAACTCTACCACTTATTGCTTTGCAACCAAGTTTTTCACACATAATTGTTATGGGTCTTTGACCATAAATTCTTGTTGATACAACGGCTATCTTTTTCTGGTCAAATGTAGATAAGAACCTCCCTGCTATCCTAATTCTTTCGTCTATTTTATTAACATCTAGTAGATAGAATCCATCAGGTAATATTTTATAAACAAATTCTCTCATATATTTTGTACATATCTGCGTTCCAAAAATAACTCCTGCTTTCTTGTATGTATCTGAAGATACTAGTAATTCCTTATTTTCTTCTTCACTCAAGCGTTTGCACCCTTTTCTAATTCCTTATACCTTGCAATTCTGGACGTGCTATATTTGGAAATTTGTTCTATATAAGCTATACTAGTAAATAAAGTTCTTCTGCAACAATATCTCTTTACTCCCAAATCATCTAATACCTTTTCAGGATCCTCTCCTGCTTCAACTCTTTTCTTAAATGGTTCATATAAGTGCCCTAATGGGGCTCCACAAGTTAAACATCTAACTGGAGGTAACATATTTTTCACCTATATGATGTCTGCCATCCCCTTCTGGCGCTGTATCTCATGTATTTTTCAGGTTCTGTTCTTCTATAGTCACCAGATAGCATTGTCCTATCATATTCTTCAAATATTTGCTTAATTCTTTCGGCAATTTTATTTCTCTTCTCGCACTCTTCGCTGCTATCATTGCATTTGAAAAATGAAATTATCCCTCTTGCTATAGCAGTTCTTGATGCAGAAGCCTGTCCCATAACTCCCCCTCCGCTCACTCTTACTTCTATGTCTATTAGATTCATAACTTCTTTCCCAACCAATAAAATTGGTTCCATTATTTTTACTCTTGCCATAGTGTTTGGAATAATCTCTACAGGAACGCCATTTACCTTGACTTTACCGCTACCAGGTTTTATTATAGCTGTAGCTACTGCTTTTTTTCTTTTGCCTGTTGACACTACCAGATTTAGGTTACTCAACAGCACCCACCTTCCATCCCATATTCTCAGCTATTACTTGAAGGGTCGTAAACTTGCCTCCTAATTTATCTACTGTAAACTGTAGTTTTATAGGTTGCTTATTTTTATATTCTTTTGGTATGCCAACATAAACTTTGAGTCTTTTCAAAGCATCTTCACCTTTCTTATTATTTTTTGGTAACATGCCTGCTACAGTCTTTTTAACCAACCTGCTTGGTGATCTAGCTCTCTTTGGCCTCCATTTATGAGAATAGTGAGTCTTAACATTTAATACTGTATCTTTATAAAATTGAATTAATTTCGATGGATCTCCACTAACGGCAATTTTTTCAGAATTTAGAATAACAACCTTGTTTCCTTCTAATAATAATTTAGCTACATGGCTTGCTAGCCTACCTAATATTGTATTACTTCCATCAATTACTATTTCTTCCATTCTCATACCACCTCACACTATTATTTTTACATTCTTACCTTCGGGGTTCGTTTTCATCACTTCTTCTATAGTAATACTGTTGCTACCAGAGGATCTTATTTTTTCTACAGCATCTTTTGAGAATGAGAATGCAGCAATAGTAACTTTTTTGTTCAATTTACCGCTTCCCAATACTTTTCCAGGAACTATTATAATATCATTATCATTGGCTAGTCTGTTAATTTTATTTAGGTTAACTATGACCCTTCTTCTTGCAGGTCTTGATAATATTTCTGCAATATAAAGCCAAACCTTAGATTTAGTATTTTTATACTGCTTCCTCAAATTCTTAAGCGTATTAACTAACAGCTCATTTGTAATCTCTCTTCTCATATTTACTCACCCTTTTCAATTTTTTCCAGCAGCGCTTCTACCCTCCTATCAAGGCTTTTAGAGGCTTCTAAAATAATTTGCTGTGGTTCTAAAGAGCCATTAGATTCTACTGTAAGCAACAATTTATTGCTATCGTATCTAACTTTAATTACATTCTTGCATGCACTATCTTCACAATATCTTAAACCGCTTGTATTTATATTTGTTTTATATTCTATCGTTTTGTTCTCTTTTGATTTAAGAGCTTCCTCAACTTCTTTATAATAAGAAACACATTTTATGCACTCTTCATTAGCTTCGCTCCCTTTTACATCAACCATAGTTGTGTATTGTAAAATAGATGTAGAGGCAGGACTCCATTTTCCATGCTCTCTACCTCTTCCTAACCTTGCATAGGCAACTAAGTGAATCCTTTGACCGGGAGCAAGATAAACTATGGGAGTATCAGGATATGCAGGCTTTATATTCTCATCAGAAAACTTAAGATCTGATGCTTTAACATATATGCCTGAGGAGCTTTCATCGCTTAACTCTTTCTCAAGAACCACTTGGACATAACAAGAAGTATCAGTTTCATCCTTACCAGCACATTTTTCTGGCAAATTATATTTATGGATAGCATCATCAGATTTTAAAACTAATAATCCTAGTCTGTGGGCTATGATTTCATCATAAACGCTTGTATCATTATCATAAAAGTATACATAATCAATAGCCATAGTAGGCACATCAGATAATACAAGCCTTCTAAGAGCATTACCAAATGCTATCGGAAATCCTTCTAGATATACTGTTATTTTGTTATTTTTAAGGTCTAATACATCAACACTTTTTTCCATTTTTATGCCACCTAAGCATCTGCAAAATAAATAATAATACCAGGCTAATTAAATTTATATTAAAAAAATAGTTTAGACTCTTCTACCTCTCCTTCCGCCAGGTCTTCTTGTAGTATCGTGAGGTATAGGTGTTACATCTTCTATACGCCCAATAACGAAACCTGCTCTAGCTAAAGCTCTTATAGCTGATTGAGCTCCTGGTCCAGGTGTTTTAGGTCCATGGCCTCCGGGTGCTCTTACTTTTATATGAATTGCTGTTATACCCCTATCCATAGATGACTGAGCTGCTCTTATTGCGGCAATCATAGCTGCATATGGAGATGGTTTCTCTCTATCAGCTTTAACAACCATACCTCCTGAAACTCTTGATGACGTTTCAGAACCGGTTAGATCTGTTATGTGTATAATTGTATTATTAAAACTGCTATATATATGAGCTACTCCCCACCTAAGCTCTCTAAACGCCATTAAGACTCACCCTCTTCACCTTGATTTTCTTCACTACTTTTACTTTCCATCATATCTTTAATTGGACTACCTAACGCATATGTTATTTTATCTTCATCTTCTCTCGTTACTAAATATCCTGGATTTGTAACTCTTTTACCATTTATGGCTATATGTCCATGAGTTATGAATTGTCTAGCCTGATAAATTGTTTTTGCCATTCCTTTCTTTAATACTATGGTTTGTAATCTCCTTTCTAATACATTTTCCGAAGTTAATCCTAAAATATCATCAAGGCTTGAATCTTTTCCAATTAAGCCTAGTTTGTATAATCTATCCAAAAGGCTTTTACCAACTTCGGATCTTTGAGGTTCTGGTAAGGCAAGTAAATTTCTTGCTTGATGCCTAACTGTTCTTATTATAGTTTCTGCAGTCCAGAGTTCTTTTTTATTTCTCAATCCATACTTTCCTATTATTTTCATCTCTGTTTCTAACCTGGACTTAATCCATGGATGTCCAGGCCCTTCCCACTTCTTTCTACTGCTTTTGGGATCCCCCACTTGTTTCCACCTTCTCTTTCTTAACTCCTATAGTCATACCTAATCTACCGGTAGTATGAGTTTTTTGTCCTCTTACTTTAAGTCCTAGTTTATGTCTAACTCCTCTCCAAGAATTAACTTTTTGTTCTCTTTCAACATCTCTCCTAGCAACAAATATTAAATCTGCTCCAATAAGATGCTTATCTAATCCGGTTTCATAGTCTTTTCTTCTGTTATACATCCAGCTCGGTAACTTTAGCTTGGTTAGATCGCTTATAACGTCTTCTAGTTGCTTTATTTCCTCATTGCTTAGATAACCTATTCTTTTATTGGGATCAATCTTTAAGTGTCTAACAATGGCTAAAGCAGTTTGATATCCGATACCTTTAATCTTGCTTAAACCCAATATAATGTTTAAATTACCGTTTATGTCTGTTTCAGCGATCCTCAGCACATATTTAAATTGTTCCTCTTTGGCTCCTTTAGCAGGCATTTAACATTCCCCAAGAGCAAATTAGTAAATTTATGCACTAGCTTTAGCTCTTAATTCTTTAACTTTATCAACAATTTTCTTTAAATCGTTTTCTGCTTCTCCTCCTTCAACAATTGCAACACTTGCTGCTCCTACTTCTATATTAACAGCTTCTCCTAGTTTTTTCTTGCTTGGTACATACACGAATGGTATCTTTTTTGCATCACATAATAATGGCAGGTGAGCAACTATTTCTGGTGGATCTACATCTACAGCTATAACTACTAGTTTGGCATTTCCTCTCTCAACGGCTTTCGTTGTTTCATTAGTTCCTTTCTTTATTTTACCACTTTCTTTTGCCTTGCTAACTACCTTATATACTTCCTCTGCCAGATCTTCTGGCACATCAAACAACACATAGCTTGACTTTGACATATTCATCCTCCTCCCCTATTTGGGTCGTCATACATATTTGTAGCAGTTTAACTTTTAAATATAACGCATCCTTAATAATAATAGGTGTGAAACTCGTGTGTCTTGAAAAACTAGGTCCTGGAAGTAAAGCTCCTGATTTAGTAAATATGTTTATAGAAATTCCTATGAATAGTAGTGTTAAATATGAGTTAGATGAAGAAAGTTGTTTAGTAAAAGTTGATAGATTCTTATATACAAGTATGTCTTATCCATTCAATTATGGTTTCATCCCCGGAACAAAATCTGAAGACGGAGATCCTATAGATCTATTACTAATTAGCAGAGAACCAGTAATGCCTGGAACAATAATAGAAGCAAAGCCAATTGGAATATTAGTAATGCAAGATGAAGAAGGTCCTGATGCTAAAATTATAGCAGTTCCTAAAGAAAAACTTGACCCAATTTATGGTTCTTGGAGTGATGTTAAGGACATTCCTGATTTCCTAAAAAAGAAAATATCTCATTTCTTTGAACATTATAAGGAATTAGAGCCTGGTAAATGGGTTAAGGTAACAGGTTGGGAAGGAGTAGATAAAGCTAAGGCGGAAATCATGAGTGCCATTAAGAGGGCTAAAGAATAAATAAAATAAATAAAATTTTTATTTTATTGCAACAACTATTATATTGTTTAAATTAGATCCTGTAGGTCCTGTTTTTATTAGCAGGCCTGCTTTATTTAAAACATAATAGCTATTATTATCTTTTAATTCTTTTTTAATATCTATTCCAAGAGATTTTATGTAATTTATATCTTCACTAGATAATAAGGTCCCTGCAGAATCGGTTGGGCCATCAATACCATCGGTTGCAAAAGCTAATATCGCCGCTCTTTTGTATGAAATTTGCTCATTAACCTTTAACCCCCAAGCTAGAGCTAATTCCATATTTCTCCCTCCAATGCCTTTTCCTTTTACTGTAACGCTTGTTTCTCCTCCTAGGATTAATGCGATTGGAGGTCTTAATGGAAGACCTTTATTTATTGAATCTAATGTTATTGAGGCTAAAGCATACCCAACATCTTTAGACTCTCCTTCAATTCTCGATGTCAGTATAATAGTTTTGTATCCTTTGCCTTTCAATAGTTTTGATATATGTTTCAATATTGATTCATTTTTTGCTATTATTTCATTCTTAATTTTTTTAAATATTTTATCGTTAGGCTTTGGCGTATCTCTTATTTTTCTATTGACTCCATCAATTAATACTTTTAAAACTGATTTAGGTATAGATTCTTTTAAATTATAATTTATTATCACATTAAATGCATCATTAAATGTTGTAGTGTCTGGAACTGTTGGCCCTGAGGCTATTTGATCTAATATATCTCCTGGAACATCACTGGCATATAGACCATAAGCCTTTTTTGGATATACAAATGTTGCAAGCCTTCCTCCTTTTATTTGAGAAACATGTTTTCTAACAGTATTTATCTCAGAAATGCTTGCTCCTGAATTTAAAAGTATTTTATTTAATTCTTTCAGATCATCTAAAGTTATAGGTCTTAAGGGTTTTTCGACAAGAGAAGAACCTCCACCTGATATTAAAAATAGAAACCCTACGTTTCCCCTGATTTTAGTCCACTCTATAATTGAATCTGCAGCCTTAATGCTATTTTCATCTGGGATAGGATGGCTTGATTCTATAACTTCTAAGTTTCCTTTAGGCCTTTTTGTTCCTTTAGGTATAACAACGACTCCTCCCTCAATTTTATCGTTTAGCATCTCGATTGCTCCGTTAACCATTGATGATGCTCCTTTTCCGAAAGATATTAATATAAATTTCTTATTAGCCATTCTATCAATTTTAAGCTTTTTTATATAATCTTTAACATAAATTGATAAATCGGATTTTATCAATATATGCTTTATTAGTTCATTTAAATCTTCTTTTGGGTTCTCCAATTCAATCACATAATAGTATTTATTTTATTTAATCTTAAAAATTTTTAACGTTTATTCTCAACAAAGTATTCTATAAAGGGAATTATAATTCCAGGAGCTATAATAAATGCTACGTAAATTAATAGTATTAGGGATAGATCTAAAGTCATGTAGACTTGTCCACCATTTGTTGATATAGGTCCAACACTTAATACACCTCCGTTAAAATAGCTTAAAACTATAAGTAATCCTAATAAAGAAGAGGAGGCCCTTAGCAATGGATTATATATTGTACCTTTCATTATTCTAGCAACAACATCTAATCCAACAAATAATCCTATGTATATGTATATTTCAGATGAAAAAGGTAATGCTAAGAGAGGAATTTGACTGCTTAAAGACGATGATAATAGAGTTAATAGATATGGTAAGAAATAAACATAAATTATTGAATAAAATATTCCTTCTAAAATTCCTAAGAATACTTGTTTTACTATCCAATATATTTTTTCTTTATCCAATTTTGTTCACTTCTGTTAAGTTAAAGTTATATAATCCTCCTATTTTCCCCGTTATACTAAATTCATATTGAACTGCGTTTTCAAAATAGTATGCTGGAATACATTTGTAAACAGTTTCATTCTGAAATAAATTCCCAGAAAATAGTATATTATTAACTGATTTTCCATTGCTATATATTAATTTCAAATCTATTGTGGCATTATCTACTTCAACTTCATTATTATACTTTATATTAAATAGTATTCCAATAGTACCATTACAATTAGTTTGGGTTTCTGTTATATTTAAAGGATTTTTTAAAAATCCGGTAACAAATCCGTATAATGGATAGGCAGCAAGCCCTAACAAAATTAAACCAGCAACAGTTGCTAATATGCCAAGTTTCAATCAGATCCCCATTATTTAATTAACTCTACTCCTTTTGATAATATAGTAGAGCCTGCAGCTAAAGCTATACCTAAGAATGCGACTTTAATTAATAATATTACTAGAGCTTCAGCAGTAAAAGATATTGGAATAGTATTTGATGAAGTTAAAGAATTCAAATTGCTTATAAAACCTGGGTTTAAAAAAGAGAGATAGGCCTCATAAAATACAAAGATTAGTAATGCAACTCCAATTGCTATTAATGTTATACCTATATATTTAGGTGTTTTACTATCTTTAGGCTTACTATCCACAGGTTTATTTTCTACTTTTTGCTGATTTTCATCTTTTGATGACAAAAGAGTATCACCTAATATTTAAACTGTGAAATTGGTTTAAATTTTTATATGTGGATAAATATTAGAAACAAAATATACTATTAATTGGAATTTAATAAGTATAAGTCCAACTATATAAGCTAAATATAAATAAGTTAAATTGAGGGACTAATAATGAGCTTTATTAAAAAATTAAAGGCTCTGTTAGAAATGACCAAACCAGCGCAGCTTGGGCTATTGCTTGTTACAGTTTTTGGTGCGTATTTTGCTGCAGGTACGCCAATTAACATAAGAAATCTCCTTTTATTGATACCCGTGGGTATAGGAGGTATAGGAGGGGTAACAGCTCTTAATATGTACTTGGAGATTGATATAGATTCTATAATGAAAAGAACAAGAAAGAGACCTTTACCATCTAGACAATTATCAAAAGGAGAAGCTATATTGGGAATCATATTGCTTATACTCATTGGTATCATAGCAGCTGATTTTATAAACAAATATGTTGTATTTGCTATAATTATGGGTCTTTTGTTTGATATAATAGGTTATACTGAGTTGACAAAGAGAACAACAGCTTCAAATATCTTGTTTGGAGGAGTGGCAGGTGCAATGCCGTCTTTAGGTGGTTGGGCTGCAGCAACAGGTAGTCTCGGTATAGGAGGTATTTTGCTTGCATTAATAGTATTAGCATGGATTCCTATGCATATTTGGTTTATAGTTTATTATCATATAGATGATTATAAGAACGCATCTATTCCAATGCTTCCAGTAGTGTCTAATGAAAAGACCTTTGGAAGTTTAGTTATATTTTCTATAATTTCTTTAGATGTATTGGTATGGCTTTTCTATTTATTGGAAGGAAGGGGTTTAATAGCTGCATCATTATCAACAATATTTGTTTTGATAGCACTATTAAAAATAAAGAAGTTTATAGGATCTCCATCAAAGGATAACGCTCTATCAGTATTTAAGTTCGCCAATTCAGTTATAGCAACATTTTTCATTTTAGCAAGATTTTTATAAGGTGAATTAAATGAGTAATTTATGTAAAGGCGTTTGGTTCTATGTATGCGTTTTTTATTCAATATCAGCTCTACTATTTACTCTTTCTATAATATTTATGCATTATATTATGATATCTTCTGCTATATTTTTGATATCAATAATTGAACCAATAGTATTTTTAAAAAGGAAATATTATTTTGTTTATGTCACATTATCTTTAATATCTATAGTTTTTATATTTACACAGTTAAAGATTATTTCTCTAATTTTACTAGCATTATCTTTAATTTATGTTACATTAAATGATTTCAAAGCAATAATACCTTCATCGCTTCTTGCCACTTCTTTTATCTATTTTATGCAACTTCCTTTATTGTTTGAAAAAATTCTTTTCTTTGTATTTCTTCTTTTATCGACTGTGTCTATGGGTTTTATAACTAAAAAATTGCATGCATTTGTTATGGTAGCTATTCCATTAATCTCTTTATTCACATCTCCCTTAGTAGGATTAATATCTTCATCTGTAGTTGTGTCTATAATGTCTTTTTATTTCAGGCAGCAAAACGAAGTTTGTCCCTTTACAACAGATGCTGGTCTTGCAATGGGGGGAGGATTTTTATCAGGAATAACAATAATATTATCAGCAATATATGGTTGGAATCTGTTTGTCTCATCTCTTTTAGTTTTAAGTGTGTTGCTTTTATTATCAGGCTCTATGAAACCTGAGAATATAAATTCAATAGAATAAATTTTTAACTTAATTTTTTGGGTATCTTTAACCTAAGGTTTCTGCCATTACTAACATATTGGTTTGTGTTTAGATTATACAATACATAAGGTTTTCTAAGAGTGTTTACTTCAATAAAGGCATTTATTGTATTTTTAATTGCAATATCCCTAGGTTTATTTCTAATTTTAGGTAAGAGATTTACTCCTGGTTTTCTCCAATTAATGCAAGGAATTAATGTGCCATCAGCTAATAGTCTCACCCTCATACAGCCAGCGCAAAACAAGGGATTATTATAAGATTTTACAACTTCGACTATTGCTCCGTTAGGCAGCTTATAAATAGGTCTATTATGCAGTTTCCTTAAAATTACGTTTGCTCCTTTCTTAATTAGGAGGTTTTCTATTAATGAGAGAGGGTAATGTAAACTACTAAATTGTTTTGAACCGGAATTGATCGGTTGGAGTTCTATAAGCTGTAGTGTTACCCCTTTACTTGCAGCAAACTCTACTAAATCCATTACTTCTCTATCGTTTAATCCATTTACTATTGATGTATTTATCTTAACTTTTAGTCCATTTTCTATAGCGGCCTCAAGTCCATTTAGTGCTTTTTCTAAACCATCAACGCCTGTTATTTTATAATAAGTTTCTCTATTTAGAGAATGTATTGATATGTTTACTCTATTTAATCCTGTATCCTTTAGTTTTTTAGCATATATATCAAGCAAGTAACCATTTGTAGTCATAGATATATCCGAGTTTTCAGAATATTTTCTTATATTATCAATTATATCTACTATATCATTTCTAACTAAAGGCTCGCCCCCCGTTATCTTAAATCCATTTATGCCTATCTTTGTTGCAGCCTCAGCTATTATAGAATAATCATAGGGTGTTAATTCTGGAGGCATCGTTCCTATTTTTTGAGGCTTGCCTATAGGATCCCCTTCCAAATGGCAAAATATACAATTGTAGTTACATTCCCTAGTTACAGCAATTCTTAGATTTTCTAGAGGTCTTCCGTACGCGTCTATTAGCTTTTGCATCAATTTTCCTCCTACATTAGTTAATAAAAATTGAAGATTTTATATAATAGTATATTTTTCTATTAAGGAAATAATTATGCATAGGGTATAATAAAGATATAATTATGATCAAAGTAGGGTTAAATTAGGCGGATAAGCGTGAGAGGAGGCATAATATCAATAGTTTCACCAAGTGAAGATAAAACAAAGCAAGCTGCAGAAAAAATGGGCAAACTTCAGGACAAGGGTGATTTAAATATATATTATAGAAAGCAAAATGATTACATTTTATCTACTATAGTCCCAACACAATATCCTTTATCTATTATAAACACATTAGTTGCAATCTCTTTATCAAATAAGATAATAATATTGCTAAATGACAATTTAGATTGGAAAGATGGAGAATTGTTATTAGCAGCAAATTCATCTGGTATTGATTCTATAGCGATTCATAATAACATAAATTTAATTAAGAAGCTTATAGAATCATCTAATATAAATGTTAAAGTAAGCTCCGATTATGAAAATGAAATAAAGTACCAAGAACCAGAATCAAGAAAAGAAGATTTTGTGTATATAGATAGAGTTTTTACAGTTAAAGGTGTTGGTGCTGTTATGCTGGGCTTTACATTTATGGATTTGAAGGTTCATGATAAGATGATAGCTCTCCCGTCAATGCAACCCGTTGAAGTAAAGAGTATACAAGTATTAGATGAAGATCAAGAGAGTGTTGGACCAGGGGTTAGGGTAGGTTTAGCTTTAAAAAATGTTAAGGCAGATGATGTAAAAGATACTTATGCATTAATTCCTGAAGACAAAAAATGGTTAAAGTCATTTGAGGGGGAATTCGTAAAATACCCGTGGAGTGAAATTAAAGAAAACGGTCAATATCATTTTATCTCTGGAGGAGTTATTTTAATGGGTCAATTAAAATTTGATGATAAGGCAAAAGTAGAATTAACAAAACCTATGCCTGAGTTTAAAAGAATTATGGTTGCTGATGTTAATGCCAAATCTGGTAAATCCAGGATTATAGGTTATTTAAAAATTTAATTAACGTAAAATATACTTTATCTTATTAAAAAACAAATAAAAATAAATATTCTATATTAACTTTCTTAGATAAATAATATTATGGGATTAACAATGAGTGAGGAAAATCTAAATAAGCCAGTTGATCCAGACGAAATTAATGATGATATAGGAAAAATTTTAGTAAAATTAGCAAGGCAAAGCGTTGAATATTATTTCAAAAATAAAGAGCTAATGAAAGTGCCAGAAAATTTACCTAAAATTTTGTATAGACCTGGAGCTGCATTTACAACTATAGAGACATATTATTCAGAAGAACAGCATAGCCTGAGGGGATGTATAGGATTTATTGAGCCAATAAAACCTTTAGCTAAAACTGTTATAGAAGTATCTGTAGAATCAGCATTTAATGATCCAAGATTTAACCCTATGGACGAATATGAACTAGATACAGTTACTTTTGAGGTTTCTGTTTTATCAAAACTTGAAGAAGCACCATTGGATAAAGAAGGGAGGATTAGCTTTGTAGTCATAGGTAGAGATGGTCTAGTTGCAGAAAGAGGATATCATAGAGGTTTATTATTACCCCAAGTACCTGTCGAAAATCTATGGGATAAAGAAACATTTTTGTCCGAGACATGCTTAAAGGCTGGTTTATGGCCTGACTGTTGGCTTGATAACAGAACAAGGATTTATAGGTTTAGGGCAATGGCTTGGAAAGAATTAAAGCCTAAGGGTGATATAGTAAGAAGGGATTTAGCTTTAGAATATAACGCATTAATTAATAGTTCAAAAAGTAAATGAAGTTTATGGAATTTTTATGTTATCTTTGTTATTAAATTCTAATAATTATATTAATTTCTTGTTGGGAATCTATTTAAGGATTTTGTTTGATATATAAATTTCAAAAAAGGCTAAATTATTTAGACCTAGAAAAAACTATTTATGAAGGAAGGAGGAAAAACAATGGATGATATCAAGTTCAGAATAGAAAAATATATAAACAACGTTGAAAATGCTTTGTCTGATCTAGAATTAAAAAAGAAATCAATAACAGAAAGGGGTTTTGATATATCACATTTGCTGGTTAATGTAAAAGCGTATTTAGATGATGCAAAATATTTTTTAAAAATTGATAAATTAGATGACGCGCTAATATCTATTTCTTATTCTGAAGGACTTATAGATTCATTAAAGTTCTTAAATTTAATAGATATAAAATGGCCTGAGAACCCATTAAAGGAAGCAAAAGTATTTGTTGCTGGCACTTTTGATATATTGCATCCTGGTCACATCCATTTATTAAAATTTGCCTCTCAATTTGGAAAGGTTTACGTTGTAATAGCCAGGGATATTAATGCATATAAAAACAAAGGTAGACCAACTATATTAGATGAAAATACAAGATTAGAAATGGTTTCCTCAATTAAATATGTTTATAGAGCCATGTTAGGGGATGAAAAGGACATTATAAAACCTATAGAAACAATAAAACCAGATGTTATAGTCTTAGGGCCAGATCAACCAATTCCTGAAGAAAAATTGGCATCATTAGTTGAAGCCAGAATTAATTATAAACCTGTGATAGTTAGGTTTAAAGAAAAGGATAAGTTTTCTGGAGACCTAAAAGGGTCGACTGATATTTTGATTAAGGGGTGCGAATATCTAGAAAAGTATGGGAATAATCTAAAATTTTAAAAATTAAAGTTTATTAATAATTTCAAGTTAACTTCTAATTTCCTTTGTTATTAAATTTGTTAGATCATTTAATTTGAGCAAGGTGTCTTTATTTAATCTATAAGGGAATAGACCCAAGTAAATAGGAGTTATCGCAATAGCCTTTTCTACGTGCACTGCATAAACATCAGTATCGTTTTTAGGTCTCACAGTGGAACCATATAGCCAATAATATTTTCTTCCTGCAGGATCTTTATTTGTACTTATCTTCTGAGTAAATTTAATATTAGCAGGTTTAGCAATTTTTACCTTAGTACTGCTATTAATAATAGATGGATAATTTACATTTAAGAGATGAACACCTTTGGGAAATCCGTTATCTAATACATATTTAGAAATTGTTTTATTTATTATATTTATATATCTATAATAATCTTCTCTAGTTATTTCCATTTCCTCTTTTACATCGGCAGAAAAAGCAATTGACGGAATTCCTACTATAGCTGCTTGAGCAGCTGCTCCAACGGTTCCACTAGATAGAATAACTTGAACGCTTGTATTATCTCCAATATTTACTCCTGAAACTACTAAATCTATTTTATCAAAAATTTCTTTTAAGGCAAGATATATAATATCTGAAGGTGTACCGTTTGTAGCGAAAATGTTTAATCCATTGATTTCCATAGGATAAAGCCTTAAAGGTTTGTGCAATGTAATTCCTAAACCTGTTGAGCTTTTTGGTGTTTCAGGTGCAACTATTTTAGCGTCTCCTAATTCTTTTACAGATTCGTAAAGTAACTTTAACCCTTTGCTATATACTCCATCATCATTTGTTATTAATATTTTTTTCAAACAATTCACCAATAATTAAAATCAATCCCCACCAATAATTTCACTAGGCTCAACTCCAATATCTATTTGTGTTATAAACTTTTCGAGCTCTCTTATAGATACCATGCACAAATAATTTCCTGTATCATCTACTATTGGCAGATGTCTAAAACCATAATAAGCCATAGTTTTTATAGCTTTTAAAACGCTCCATGAAGGATTGCCAACAATTGGATTTCTAGTCATAACATCTCCAATAATTATTTCATCAGTTTTTTTGTCTTTAACTAATACTTTATTTAACAAATCCCTTTCAGTAAAAATCCCTATAATTTTTCCTTGCTCATCAGTAACAGCTACCGCACCTATACCAGTTTCTACCATTACTTGTATGGCTTTGCTTACATTATCTTTAGGATATACTTTAGGCTGAAGACCAGGACAAATTGTGATAACAGGTGGACCTTCATCTTGCATTCTTATCACCATATAATTACTAAGAGAAAAGAAGATATTATATTTAAATTTGAATTTTCTATTGAACAATATTTATATGAAATAATATATTTTCTCTTAATAGAAAATTCAAATTTAAGTTATTATCAACATTATTTATTTCATTATTTTTAATAACTTAGTTTCAAAGGAAAAAGTTTAGACGTTATTTATTATATAGAAAATGTTAAAATTTAAGCATATTATCTATGAAATAAAAGGGAAAGAACAATGCAATGTGATGCAAAGAGAGAAGCAGCTAAAGGCGCTTTGGAATTAGTTAAGAAATTTATATCAAATTATAAAATTGTAGGACTTGGAACGGGTTCCACAACACAGGCATTTATAAAGGAATCAGTTGATTTGTTAATGAACAAGAAGTTGATAAGTTCAAGTAGCTCCACCTCATTGTTTTTATCTTCTTTGGGCTTAGAAGCAATTGAGTATAATCAGAAAGATAGCTATATCTATATAGATGGTGCAGATGAAGTTACAAGACAAGGGGAGATGATTAAAGGTAGAGGAGCTGCTTTATTAGGTGAAAAAATTTTAGCATATTCAGGGAGTATTAATATATTTGTCGTTAGCGAAGAAAAATTGGTAAATAAGCTTGGAGAAAAAAGACCTGTACCAATAGAAGTTGTGCCAAAGGCTTATCCATATATTTCAAATATTTTAAAAAAGAAAAATATAAAATATGAAATTAGGCAATGTCAAGCAAAGGATGGACCTATAATAAGCGATTGGGGCGGCTTTATTATAGACGTATATACAGGACCTATGGATAAACCAAAATATTATGATGATATGCTTAGATCAATTCCAGGAGTTGTTGAAACAGGAATATTTTTGAATTTGGCCGATTACATAGTTATAGGAAGAGAAAGCTGTGGTTATGATGTTATCGAACTCAAAAGAAAATCAAACGATATATGAAATTAATGAAAATTCTTTTATAGAGATACCTAGCAATTGGTCAAAAAGGGTTAATGAAATTGGTTTATCTAACAGATTTATTTTAATAAGTAAATATCCTGAGTTATGGGTTTACATGGGAAAGCATGGAGATCACTTAATATTATCTTCAAAGGGTTCACCTTTATATTGCAGTTGTAAAGGATTTAGGATGCAGATAGAAAAAAGAACTTACAAAGGATGTTCTCACATATATGCTCTTAAAATAGCTATAAAATCTAACAGATTTAGAGATTTATCAGGTAAGATAAGCATAAGTGATTTAAATAAAATAATAGAAGAAATTATGGAGATGGATTATAGCAGCTATTTAAGAGAAATTTTAGTGAAACATGAGATTTCTTAACAATTATAGGTTTTAATGTAAAGCAAGTTTATCTATCCTTAATGGCTATGAAATCTGTTTAATACATGTAGTATGAAGGAACTTTTAATAGTGTTTTAATTGAATTCATTCGCAAAATAACTCTGATAGCTCTTAAGAAAAGCAAGAACAAATTATATTTTTGTAGGTTTAGATTAATCTGGCAAAGATTACTATAATTGCTATAGCAACTGATATTATTATCAATGTCATAGGCGATATTTCTATTTTGCTATCATAGTCTTCATAGAATGCTATTAATCCAGCAGATGTCATAGGCGATGTTTGTTTTTTCTTTGAAGATCTTTTCTTGGGTTTTGTTGACATCCTTTCACCGCTTATATTATATTTGCGGGCCTTTTAATTTGTTTCGTATCAGTTTTCATTCTTAACCGCTTTTATCATATGGTATATAGAATTTGGATCTTTTTCAACGATGGTACCATTAACTATTCCATCAGCTCCAGCCTTTATAGCTTCTCTGGCTGCCTCAGGACTATTTATACCTCCGCCAACTATTAATAAACCGTTATATTCTATTTGGTCTAAAGCCCTTCTAACTAAAGATATGGTTTGAGGTGGTATTGGATAAGGAGCTCCGCTACCCGCTTCTAAATAAATTACTTTAGCTCCTAGCATTGCTCCTGCTAGAGAATAGGCAGCTGCTATATCGCCTCTTTCATAAGGAATTGGTCTTGCTTTTCCTATATATCCTGCAGCACCTCCATGACCTATTATTATATATGCTGTTGGTATTGTTTCAAGTCCCATTCTTAATATTATAGGTGCCGCTTGAGCTTGCACTCCACCTACATAATAAGGATCATCACTATTCAACAAAAGCATAAATAAAACTGCATCTGCAGATGCCGTTAAACCATTAATGTTACCTGGAAATAATATTACTGGTAAACCAGATTCTTTGCAAGATTTTACAAGTTCTGTTAAATGAGGCTCATAAACTCCCAAAGAGCCACCAATTAAAATTGCGCTAGATCCAGCTTTATATGCGCTCAAAGATATTAATCTTGCCATTTCAGGTGAAGTTTTATCTGGATCTATTAATGTTAGATGTATTTTATTTTTCTTTTCTTCTAATAATTTTTTAAATACTCTATCCTTCAATATTCCACCCATATAATATCTAAATATATCATTGTTTAGCATCTGCCTCCTCTTCAGTCTCACTTGTTTCTTCAGTCTCAATTTCTTCTTGTGTTTTTTCGCACTCATTTAATTTATTATCATAGCTTAAATCAACTATTTTATTATAAACATCTACTCTGTCTAAAACTTTAGGAACCTTAAGCTCGCAGTATAGATGGCAGTTTCCACATTTTGCTATTGCCATTTTTTCTTCTTCATTTCCTTTTATTTTAACAAAGTCTATAGTTAAGGTCATAGATCCGCATCTTGGACATTGGAAATACCTACTTGGATGTCTTGGCCTTTTTGGCTTTAATGATTTCTTTCTCCTTCTTCTCGCCACCAACGGCACCTCTTAAGTCTTTACAAAAAGTATCGTAAAATTCGCAGTTTAAATTTGTGAGCTTAAGAATTAAATGGAATTTTCTAACATATTAATTAGGACTTTTTCATCTATATTAACTCCATAAAGCCTATTTCTTAGCCTATCGGCAACAACTGGATTAGAAAATGCCCTTCTTATAGATTCTCTTAACATATCATGCCCAAAACCATAATCGCTAAGCTTTTTATTAAAGCCTACGGAACTTTGAAATTCTGTCAATATTTTAGTTACAATAGAAGGATCAGAATTTGGTTTAATATCAGGATTTAATGTTTTTAATATTTTTGTTGATTCATTTGGTGAAGACTTGTGTATCAATGGAGCTAATAATGGTCCTATAATAGCTAGCCCGCATCCATGAGGTAATGATGGTACTAAACCGCTCATTATGTTTTCTAATGCATGAATTATATTTGTTGGATTTAAATCTATGGAGACTCCAGCTATCATTGAGGCATAGAGAAGATAATATCTTGGATTTACATCATTTAAGTTTTGTATAGCAAGAGGTAAATTTTCTTTAATTTGTTTCGCAGCTTCTTCTGATAGCATTTGTACTAAAGGAGAACTGCCTGAGGTGGTAGTTGACTCATATGCATGATAGAAAGCATCAAAAGTTGTGCATAAAACTTCTTCCTTTGGCATGCTTAATGTATATTTTGGATCGTCGAAAGAAGCTTTTGGATAGCAAATGGCATTACCAAGTTTATCCCCTCTTTCTGTATCTGTTGTGTTAGCATATCTATTAGCTTCAGTTCCAGTTCCATGCGTTAAATTAACTGCGTATACAGGTATTATTTTTTCTACCTTTCTTTTATTATATAGGTAATCTATTGTTTTTCCACCGTTAGCAGCTACTGCCGAACCTAACTTTGCTGTATCTATAACGCTACCCCCACCAATAGCTATTATTATATCAGCACTATAAGAAACAATAATTTTTGCAAGTTCATCTGCTTGGGATGACAATGGATTAGGAGATACATTATCGAATATTGCATATTGTATATTAAATTCTTTTAATATTTTTATTGCATCATCTAATGCACCGCTTGCTTTTGCAGAGGTCTTACCTGTTGCAATTATTACTTTTTTAACATTATTTAGGTAATTTCTTAAGTTATCTAAGGAAGATGGTCCAAAATTTATCTCATCGTTGTTGTAAACCCATTTGAATTTTATCATGCTTTCCACCAATTTCTTAGTCAAATTTCGCAGTTATCTATATTTGTTTAAAATTTTTATTAATATGTGATGTAAAGGTTTAACTTAAAAACCCTAATAAGTTGTTATAGTTAGTGAGAGCGGCGGTAGTCTAGCCTGGATTAGGACGCGGGCCCGCCACGCCAGAGGTCCCGGGTTCAAATCCCGGCCGCCGCATATTTTATCCAAATAATAAATGAAATAATTAATAACAAGATATGGGTTCGCTTTTAAAACACCCATAATATTATCATGCCTTGAGGACAAGATCGACGGGAAAGATTAGTACATTAACACACTTGTATAATTGATTTTATCTTAGTATTATTAATATAGACAGTGTGCCTGTTAAAATTACAGCTATTGTTAAATATATTAATAATTTTTGCGTTCTTGAGAAAAATAAATTATTCATGGTAGCTGTTAGAGATTCATAAAATTCGTAATAATTATACTCTTTAAATAAATATCTAACTAATCTCTTTAAAAAAGGTGTTTCTATAAAATTGGGATCATATAATATGGATGCTGAAGATAAGATATAATCTAGCCTTTGAAAAATTTCTCTATTTGATATATTCTTATATTTGATTCTACTAATGACCTCAAAATGTTCATGTTGATAAAGATTAATATATGTAACTAATAGTCCTATTAAAGACCCAAATGAGATAAAATCTTTGCTATCGCTCCTCATTTTATGGCTATCGGCTTTACAAATTCCATATACAACGAAAGTCTTATCGGTCAAAAATATCTCAGTATCATTTGTTTGAGATTGGTCGTATTTCTCCACATATTTTTCGGGGTCTTTAATATAGAAATTAGTATATCCTTCAACTATCATTGGAATAAATTTATGTATTGAATCTAATTTATTATTACAAACTTTTCCGTAAAACGAGGTGTAAGTTCTTCCTCTATAATTATCTTTAAGATACCTTTCCATTTCTTCTTTATTTTCTCCTAGCCTATCATAAACTAATTTAAAAGTAAGCTCCATAAGGGTAAGTTCTATTAAATTGTTTGATATTTGATTTGTTTCTTCTTTATTTTCTTTTTGATATTGAATGTATAGGTGTCTAGGGTGCTGGAGATGAGCAAACGTTCTTATATCGTATATTCCTTTAGACTCATTTTCAAAAATCAAAAAAATTGTTATAACATCTACTGTGTATAAAATAACGTTAATTAATGATCCTTCTAATAGCAGGTCTCCTTGTATTTTAGAATCTTTACCTTTTGATATGTCAACAGAAGAAAACCTATTAATTTTAGCATTATCTATATATGTTATTTCTATAAATGCATTTTCAAAGAAAATTCCTTGAATTGAATTAAAAAGGTGATAGAGAAAAGTTTTTAATAATATAGAGCTTTCTAATTTCTCTTTTAAATTCTGGTCGACATATATTGGAGGCTTTACTGGAATGTCTTCAAACTCCTTATTAGGAAGTTCTAACCTAGGGGAGTTTTTTTCAAGATATTTTTTCCTATTTTTAATTAATTTTTTCTTGATTTTAAATGATGTAACATAAGATATTAAAATTTCTTCGAAGTCATAATTTTCTTCGAATTCAGTATTAGTTTTTTCCAATAGCCCCCCAATATTTATAATATATATGAAAATTATTTAAATTTTTCTAAATTTATAAAACTAATGTGCCTTATCGCAAATAGAATTAGTTTTTACAAAATAAAAGTGTAAAAAGACAAAGTTTTATATAGTTTAAAATTTTGTATACTTATTAGTGTGTTAAAATGTCCACAGAAAAAAGTTTTGATGTAAAAAAGACTGTTACTGACCTTACATATGGTACCTGGAGAAAACAAACTGGTTGGAATCCTTTAGTCATAACAAAAGCGTACGATTGTTATTTTGAGGACTCTGAAGGTAAAAAATATCTCGATTTTTCATCTCAATTAATGTGCTCAAACTTAGGGCATGCTAATAAAAGGATCGCTAAGGCAGTTTATGATCAACTAAATACTTTAGAATATGTACAACCTGGATATGCAACGGAAATTAGAGCAAAGGTTTCATCTGAATTAAAATCAGTATTGCCAGATAATCTTACTAAGTACTTTTTTGGAACTTCAGGAACTGATGCCAATGAAACTGCAATTAAAATAATCAGACTTTTCCATAAAAAGGATGGAAAAATAAAGATAATTTCAAACTACAATTCATATCATGGAGCAACCATGGGTAGCATTTCATTGACAGGAGATTTTAGAAGGGGAGCAGTTGATAACGTTTATTCTTCCTCGCACGTTTTACATGGTCCTCCTCCCTATTGTTATAGATGTCCTTTCAAATTAAAGTATCCTGAATGTAATTTAGCATGTGCAGATTATTTAGAATACATGATAAAGAATGAAGGAAATGTTGGAGGTATAGTTTTGGAGCCTGTTACTGGCACTAATGGAGTAATCGTGCCTCCTGAAGGGTATTTGCAAAGAGTGAGAGAAATAGCTAAGGAAAACGACGTTGTATTTGTTGCTGATGAGGTAATGTCAGGATGGGGAAGAACTGGAGAATGGTTCGCTGTAGATAATTGGAATATTAAACCAGATATACTTACAACTGCTAAAGGAATAACGGGAGCTCATGTTCCACTTTCTTTGGTTGCAACTAGTAAAGAGATTTCAGACTATTTTGAGGATTCTTACTTTGCCCATGGAATGACTTATGAAGCACATCCAGTAGCATTAGCAGCTGCATATGCTGCAATAAGGGAATACAAAGAAAGGCGCTTGATAGAAAATGCTAGGGAGTTAGGTAAATTATTAAAAAAGAGATTAGAAGAAATCAAAGATAAGCATATTTCAGTTGGAGATGTTAGAAGCATTGGTTTATTTGGGGCAATAGAAATAGTAAAGAATAGAGAAAAGAAAACACCTTTTAATACATATGTTGATAAGATACAAGGTAAACCATTAATGACTGAAAGAGTTGCAAAAAAGGCTATGGAGAATGGAGTTTATATTAATGCATGGGTTTCTCATTTCATAATTGCTCCTCCTCTTATAATAGACAAAGATGAGCTATTGAGAGGGTTAAACGTTATTGATGAGAGTTTGGAAGTCGCTGATAAAGAGGTGGAAAAATTATGAGGATGATAAAGAACTTTATTGGTGGAGAGTATGTAGATCCCTTAGGGGAACCAAAATACGATGTATATAACCCTGCAATAGGAGAGGTAATAGCAAAAGTAGCTGAAGGGAAAAAAGAAGAAGTTGATAAAGCTGTTGATTTAGCTTATGATGCACAAAAGAAATGGGAGAAAGTTCCTATACCTGATAGAATTAAAATTTTATTTAAATTGGAAAATTTGATGTGGGATAGCATAGATGAGCTTGCTGAAATAACAACAAACGAGCACGGTAAAACTTTTCAAGAAGCTAAAGGTGATATAATAAGGGCAATACAAAATGTTGAATCTGCTGCAGCAGTTAGTTACCATATAATGGGTGAAAATAACAGAAACATTGCATACGAAGTTGACGAAGAATTAGTACGCGTCCCAATAGGTGTTTTTGCAATAATATCACCATTTAATTTTCCATTAATGATCCCATTCTGGTTTATGCCTTATGCTGTTGCTATGGGAAATACTGTAATAATAAAACCCTCTGAAAAGACTCCCATGAGTATGGAGAAGTCAATGGAACTCATAAAAAAAGCTGGCTTTCCAGAAAATGTAGTTCAACTTGTAAATGGAGGAAAAGAGGTAGTAGATTATATTTTAGAAAATAACAAAATAGCCGGAATAAGCTTTGTGGGATCTACACCTGTAGCAGAATATGTTTACAAAACTGGAACTAGCAGGAAGAAAAGAGTACAGGCAGGCGCATCAGCTAAAAATTTCATTCTTGTAATGCCTGATGCTGATATAGAGAACCTTATGCCCAATATAATTGGATCATTCTTTGGTAATGCTGGAGAAAGATGTTTAGCTGGTTCAGTTTTAGTCACTTTTAAAGAGAATCATGATAAAGTCGTTAATTCATTTGTTGACCACGCCAAAAAATTGAAAATAGGGTATGGAATGGAAAAAGATGTAGACATGGGTCCGTTAATTAGAAGAGAGCATAAAGAAAGAGTAGTTAAATATATACAAATTGGAATAGATGAAGGTGCTAAATTGATACTTGATGGGAGAAATTATAAAAACGAAAAATATCCAAACGGTTTCTTCTTAGCTCCAACAATATTTGATTTTGTGAACCCTGATATGACAATAGCTAAGGAAGAAATCTTCGGCCCAGTAGCATCTATAATAACCACAAATAACTTCGATGAGGCTTTAGAAATAATAAATAGGAGTCGTTATGGTAATGCATCATCTATTTACACTAAATCAGGGTACTATGCAAGAGAATTTGTTGATAGGGTAGAAGCAGGAAATATAGGTATAAATATAGGCGTAGCGGCTCCAATAGCATTTTATCCATTTGCTGGGATGAAACAATCATTCTTCGGTGACTTACATCCTCAAGGAGGGTTAGATCATATTCTGTTCTTTACTGATAGTAAAGTAGTAATTTCTAGATGGAGTACCTAGACTGATTGTTTAATTATAATTTTTAATATTAATATAATTATATCTTTTTTATGATAAAAAAACTTTGGCAAAATAGAAATATTTAGATTTTTGTTAACTGGGGAGTTAACAATGAGAGACATTAAATAAAATAATGAATTCATTTTAGATAATTATTAGGTATATACCCTTATAACTTTTTACATTCAAAACTAACATGGTGAAACTGGTGATAATTGATATACTTTCAACAATAACTATAACTAATGCCTCGCTATCTCAAATGTTTATAAATGCGTTGCACAATCCTTACGAGCTAGCCACTATATTAATTGAATTTGTATTAGGTTTAGGGCTAGGATATGTTTCAGTAAAAATTTTAAAATATATAATAGCATTTATTATTATAGTAATAATAGGCGTTATATTAAATGCATGGAGCTTTGGAGGTAGCCTAAGTAATACTTTATCTACTTTACAAACAGAAGCTGTTAATTTAGAGCCTGTAGTTAGAAACCTCATGTTAACTCTAGGATTATTTACTGTTGGACCAATTCTCTTAGGATTTATAATAGGTATTTTAATAGGTTTGTATAAGCATTAAATTTTTATAAAACATTTTATTTTTATTATTAAGGTGCAAAACCATAAAGCAAAGTTTTATATCCTAATATTTTTAAGGCTTTATGTTTTTTTATCTTGCTAATCTTTACTTTAACTTGGTAATTTGCTAAACCAAGAAACTTATTAATTCTTGGCTTCATAATATTTATATGGTGAATCAGATGAGCAATTTAGAAACAAATCAAACCATAACATTTAATGATTTAATAAATAACATAAATACTTTAATAAGCAAAATAACACAAGTTGTGTTAGATTTAACTAATTCTTTGTTGATACCTAGCATGAATACGCTTAGGGCTATAACTAACTCTATACCATCGTTAGATTTCTTATCTCAAGATCCAGCTATGCAAGAAAAAATGAAAAGCCTCATTACAATGCAAAAAAATGTTTTAAATTCACTTATAGATTTCTCAAATTATCTATCAGACATTGTAAGCAACTTACTAAACAGTATAATGAACTCTTTTAAAGTAAGCGATTTAATAAATTATTTTAATAAAATTTTAAATTATATTAAAGAATTAGGATTAAAAATTCTCAATATATTAAAGCAAGTATTTAATTTAAATTTTCTAGACGCAGTTTCAAAGTTTTTTGAAAATTTTATGAAAAGTTTATCAGCAAATTTAGAAAAGATATCAAAAAGTAATGGTAGTATTTCTGATATTTTAAAATTATTAGTTGATCAAGACTTTTTGGCATTTATGAACACAATCTCTCCTATAGTAAAGGCTTTTGGCCAGGCTATAAGATCATATACTGTTGAATCACAAAAAACACAACAAAGTGGAACTATAGGTTCCCAACAATTATAATAAATATAACATGAGGTTTATTAAGAGAGAAAGGTGTATTGTCTTTAGAAAACTATGGTATACATTTATAAAGCATAATAGATACAAAAATCAGGGAAGACTTAATGATAAGGGATATAAAAAGGGCTTTAATGTTAACCTTAACTTCGCCTATAAAGCCTGGTTCGATTCATAGGTTTATGCCTGAAATAGAGTTTGAAGAAAGGGTCATAGAAGCGATTGAGATATTTGATATTATAGATGAATCACACAAAAGAGGCAAGGAGCTTGCTTTAGGAAATATTGACCTGAGCTCATTAGGTTTAGGGCATCTAATATCAACAGCATATAAAAAAGCCTTTGAGGCTATAAATGAGAGACCGATACCAGGTATTGTAGCGGCTGCTGTTGTTTTATCATCAATAGACGGTTATTCAGAAGCTTTAAGACAGAATGTAATTAATAACGTAGGACCATATTTATCAAAATTGTTATATAAAGGAAAACCAAGCGATACTGTGGAGTTTGTTGAGGCTTTAGAAGATTTAGGTCTATCAAATTACATAAATTTGTTGGAAAAGGCTAATATTAATAAAGAATACATTGAATATGAAAACATGACCTTAGGAGATATATTTGAGATCTTATCAAAGATAGATGCCGGTTTTATGATAAATATAAAGGACTATAGTAATTTGCTAAAGCTATCTAAATTGATGCTTAACTCTAAAAATGCAGTACAAGCATCTGTAAAATCGTATATTTACATAGGAAAAGATTTGTATAAAATAAGCGATTTTTTAGATTTAGACATTAATGATCCAAATATATTAAATAAGCTATTATCTAAAGACAAAGTATTAAAAAGGAATAGAGAAGATTTAAATGCAATATTAGGAGGAGTTTTAATTACTTTATATTTCGCATTAAACTATGAAAATCCGTTAAGGTTGTTTTAAATAATAGTTCTTATTTGTATTTTTCACGTTTAATCAAAATATAAATTCAATATATTAGTATATAAGACCCTGCTCTATTTTATAAAACGGAGGATTAAAGATGGCAGGGCTAGACAAAATAAAAGAATACTTGTCGTCATGGAAAAGGATATTGCTGCTATCAAGAAAGCCCGACGAAGAAGAGTTTAATTTATTGACAAGGTTGAGTTTATTAGGTTTTGTTATAGTAGGAGCTATAGGATATATAATACATTTGATATATGTATTATTGGTGGCTTAAGGTGATATTATTTGTCTTCTTCAGAAAAGAAAGAATCCAAGATTTATGCAATATCAGTAGTAGGGGGATATGAAGAAAAAATAGCCCTAATTTTCGCAGAAAGAGCGCAAACATTAAAATTAGATGTAAGAAGTATAGTTTATTCCGAAGATTTAAAGGGTACTGTGATAGTTGAAATAGGGGATATAAAAGATCTATTTTATTTAATAAGAGGAATAAAGAATGTAAAAAGAAAAAGGCCTATAGCAATAAATCTTCAAGAAGTTGTTAAGCTCTTAAAGCCATTAACTGTTTTACCATCATTAACTAAAGGTCAGCTAGTAGAAATTATAGGAGGTCCATTTAAAGGGATGAAAGGTCGTGTTGTAGAAATTTATTCAACAAGAGGAGAAGCTGATATAACCTTATTAGAAGGTGACTCAAAGATAGTCGTAACAATACCAACAGAACATATAAAAGTTTCTGAAGAAAAGTAAAATTGTTAATTAAAAATGGTTTTTAACATTAAAAGAAAAAGTTATAGAATGTAGCAAGTATATGCAAAACGCCTTTAAAGGTTTCCGAACAGAAATAAATTGAGGTTGGTAAAAAATGGCAATATCATACGAACAAGGCACTGCTGTAGGGATAAGGGCAAAAGATGGAATTGTTTTAGCAACTGATAAAAGGATGTCTTATGGTAGTTTTATAATGAGCAGAAATGCAAAGAAAGTTTATTTATTTAACAACAAAGCTGGTATAGCTCTAACAGGACTTTATGCTGATGTTAGCGGGTTGATAAGGATAATGAATGCAGAGATAAACTATTATGAGACAACAAACGAAGTTTCTATGAGCTTATATGCCATATCTAAGCTCTTTTCAAACATATTATACTCATATAAAATGCTTCCTTTCCTAATAGAAGCATTAATTGGAGGAATTGATAGAGATGGAAAGCCTAAGATTTATACATTAGATACTCTAGGTTCTATAACAGAAGACAAATATATGGCTGTAGGCAGTGGTGGAACCACAGCGCTTGGCGTATTAGAATCAACTTATAATGAAAATTTATCGGTTGAAGAAGCTGAAAAAATTGCTGTAAATGCATTAAAGACAACTATGGAAAGAGATTCCTCATCTGGAGACGGGATAGATCTGCTTATAATAAAAACAGATGAAAAACCAGTAGAAAAATCGTATAAATTAAAAGTGGTTGAAGAAAAACAATAATTTTTATAAAATGAATTCAATGCTTTATAGTGATTGTGAGCAAATTAAAGCTAGCTTTAATAAGGAAATAGCAATTAAGGTTCAAAATATTATAAGCAAAAAAGTCGATTTACGGGATTATGTAGACATAAATGAAATAGAAGGTAAAGTTTTAGTAGGTTTAGACGCTTCGTATCTTAACAATGGTTTAGGTATAGGAGTTGCAGTTGCTATAAAATATCCTCAATATGATATTATAGATTGCGATATAACTATAAGGAAGGTTTGTATTCCTTATATTCCAGGACTTTTAGCTTTTAGAGAGATGTATTTGTTAGTTCCATCATTACTAAACATATTAAAAAAAGTAAAACCCTATGTATTATTTGTAGATGGACATGGATATGCACATCCAAGGTTTGCTGGTATTGCTACTCATATAGGGGTTGTATTTAATACACCTACTATAGGTATAGCTAAGAAAAGGCTTGTAGGAGAAGAGACAATAAAGAATGGTGATATTTACCTAAAAATAGGAGAAAAACTTGTTTCGAAAATTTTACTAATTAAAAATAAGAAAATTTATATAAGTCCAGGTAATAAGATATCTTTGGAAACAAGTTTTAATATAGCAAAAATAATGTCAGGGAATTCTAAACTACCAATACCTATTTACATAGCAGATAGGATCTCAAAAATAGCAAAGAATCATATTGATCCCAATCTGGATTGTAAAAAATTTATTGATAAAATAAAATAAAAAATTTATTTTGTTAAAGGTACTCTTTGTTTTTCCAATAATTTTCTTGCTCCATTAGTGTGTGATTCTATGATTGTATTAGTCCCATCATCCCTTATTATTAAGGTTTCATCTATTATTCTCCTCCCGCATACTGGGCATTTGTAATATCTCGTTATTTTTATTGATTTCCCATTACTGTTTGATGCTTTTTCTGTTTCAGATAGATAATCCATAGGAACTTTACATCTAGGGCACAGTATTTCCAATTTGCTTTCTCTTATCATTTTTTCCACCTTTGGCAATATTTAATAGGTTATATACTCTTATCAGATATTAGCTATTTTCTTTTTCTCCGCTTTCTAATTTACGTCCAGCCCTTATAAAATATAAAGGATTTGCTAATATAGAGAAAAACTAATATACAGCCCGCTTAAGTTTCTATATCATGAATTCCTACTTCTTTAGCACCAAGGCTTGTTATTTTTGCAAGTCCAGCATTCCATGCCTCAACAATATTTTTTGCACCAGCATAGCCTAAAGAGGCTTGGAGTCCCAAGGCCATTTCACTTAGTGCATTGACTACGCTTCCACAATATTCTATAATTCCTTCAACACCTTCTTCTATTGCTTTGCTTGGCTTAGAATATCTATCCTCCGCGTATCTTTTTTCCATGGCTCCTCTACTTGCCATGCCACGGTATTGTTTATATAGCTTATCACCAATCCTTATTTTAATTCCAGGTGATTCTTCTGTGCATGCCAAATATCTGCCAACCATTATGCTGCTTGCACCAGCTATGATAGCCTTAGCGGCATCTCCGGCATTTTTAATGCCCCCATCAGCAATTATTGGAATTTTTCCGAACAAACCTAATTCCTCTAAGGCCTTTCTCGCGTTAATAGTTGCTGTTAAAGTTGGCACTGATGCTCCTGTAACTTCTCCAGTTAAACAAATGCTACCGCTTGATATCCCCATTCTAAGGCCCGATACGTTTTCAACTTTTGATAAAGTATCTTTAACCCCAACCGAAGTTCCCAAGTTTCCTGCAACTATTTCAGCGCTAACGTTTTTTGAGATCTTTGCTAAGCTGTTTAAAGCGTTTTCATTATGCAAATGAGCTACATCTACTACCAGCACATCAGCTCCTGCTTTATCCAGTATCTTTGCTCTCTCTAAGTCAAAAGGAGAAATACCTGCTCCAACTCTAAGCTTATGGTTTTCATCTAGTGTTGGAGAAACGTTTATCATTGACAATAGCTTAGCTAAATAATCTATTTTCTTTGATTGGAGAGAATAATTTGCTCCTATCTTTAATATAATACCTTCAATACCGTTATTACTTACTATAGCAAAAGAATCTTCACTTCTGGATAAAATATTTTCTATTTTAGAGTCTGGATCTACTTTTGGTATTTCTTCCCATATATCAGGCTTTTGTTCCTTTACTTTTGATACTTGAATTGCTTGTTCTTCTCTTGACATATTTCTATGTATTATTCCAATAGCACCTAGCCTTGCTAGTGTTGTTGCCATTTTCCAATCCGTTACAGTATCCATTGGGCTAGAAATTACAGGAATCGTTAAAGCAATATTTTTTGTAATTTTTCCTAAAATATTTACTTTTGAAGGTTCAATTGGTGATCTTCCTGGAACTATTACTACATCATTAAACGTTATGAATTCTTCTATGTTCATGTTTACTCCCCTTATTAATTTGGTTTAAAAAATGATAAAAAGCATTTAATATGTATATTGTTGTTTATTAATCGCATAACCTTTTGCTAAATAGCAATTTAATAAAATAGATCAATTTTTTCACGTTTTCCTTTTTAATTATCTAGAAGTTTTTAAATTTTAAAAATAATTAATATAATATGTATATTTGGTTTTTAAGATGTCTATCTGCTTAGATTTCTATGTTATATATTTTTCATGAACAATATTTATTATCGTTACCTATTACATTCCAAGACGGTGTTAATATAAATGCATAGCAATTCTGTTGCAAAAATTCCTAAGTTTTTAAGAGAAAGCATAGATAATTCAAAACCATGCGCTACTGACAGTGATTGCGCTACCTGTTGTTGCAATTATTGCCCTGTATGTTAGTAACAGACATAATTAAATTTGGTGATTCTGGATGAGAATCTCTATTAGAATTGCTATTATAATTGGAGTCGTTTTATTAATAATATTTATCTTTGTTGCTTACTACGAGTTTAATAAACCCATTAAAGAAGTAAACGTAACTGGTGTAGTCGAACTATGTAATAATCCATTTGAAATAATATTTTATAACAATAATAGTACATATATTGCACAGGTTAAAAATTATACATTTAAATTAATTTTACCTAATAATAAGTATTATAATATATCAGTTATTTGCAGAACAGCTACTTTAACAGTTACTTTTAACGATTTTAACAATCCGGTTCACATAGTATCTAATAAGAAAACGTATTTTTTAAATTTGACAAAACCGTAATAGTTTAAATTAATAAATATCATAAAATATAGGGAATTATTTTATCTGAGATAAAAGGAAATGCATGATGTGAAAGCAGATATATGCGATAATGTCTATAGTATTTGGGTTAACAATACAGATTTCTTACCTTTAAAGTATCCGCAAGAAAGTGAATACAAAACATATAATATTACATTTGAAGAAATAGGTTTGCCTAAAGATACTACATGGTATGTTACATTGGATAACGTGACAAATTTTTCTAATTCTTCTCGAATAGTATTAAAAGTCTCAAAAGGAAGTCACCTATATATTATAAATCAGGTTAATGATTATTTTTCTGTACCTTCAACAGGAATAATAGTAGTAACAGGAAATACAACCAGAATTATTACTTTCATACCATTAGCACATGCCAAGTTATCATTATCAACCTTACTACAGTCCATAAAAATAATAAATTATTTGCCTTTTATAACAATCGGTTTAGTAATAATTGTATTAGTTGTAGCATTAGTTAAAAAGAAGAAAATATAAACGTCTAAAGGGCAAAAATTATTAGTCAAACACTCTATTGACAAACATTATAAATTATGGTCGTCTATGCTTATTGCTATACATTCAATAAATATTATTTATTTTAAAAATGTAATTAGTTTTTATTAAGTTCCCTATTAGACCTTACTTTGGTTTTATTGGTAGAGAAAATTATATATTGTCTGAAAAATTTTAATTTAGATAAGCTCAGAAGAGATGGTTTCAAATGGATTATATAGCAATAGTCGACTTAGGGTCACAATATACTCATTTGATTCATAAGAGATTAACATATATGAGTGTAAATTCCATCTTAACTCCTGAATTCGATCAAAATGTTTATAACGCTAAAGCCGTTATAGTTTCTGGAAGTCCTCTAAGCGCTTTAAGAGATGATATAAAAGAAATAGAAGAAAATGTTTATAATATAATAAATATGGGAAAACCATTATTGGGCATTTGTTTCGGTCACCAATTGCTTTCATTAATGTTTGGTGGAAAAATCATTAATAATCCTGAATATGGCAGAACAAAAATATATTTAAAGAAAAGAAATGAGTTGCTTTATAATCTTGATAATATAGAAGAAGTTTGGATGAGTCACGGAGATTGTGTTAATGAAGCAGGCGATGCAGAGGTAAATGCTGTATCTGAAAGAGGTTGCATTTCTGCAATTAAAATACCAAATGTGAATGTATTTGGTGTTCAATTCCACCCAGAGGTTAGTCATACAAGAAAAGGAGAATTAATTTTGAAAAACTTTGCTCGATTATCAGGATTTGCTATTAATGAAATTTCTATAAATGAAAAAGTATCAAATTACTATGCTAACGAATTATATGATATAAAATCTATGTATAAAGGTGGAAAGGTTGTTTCTGCTGTAAGTGGAGGTATAGATTCTACAGTCGCAACCTATATTGTTATGAAGGCCATAGGTTCTAAAAATGTTATTTCTGTTTTAATAGATCATGGATTGTTTAGAGAAAATGAAGTTGATGAGGCAATCAAAAATTTAAATAAGATCGGTATAAATCCGATTTATATAAATGCATCAAATGATTTTATAACAAGGCTTGAAGGAGTAGAGAGCTGTGAAGAAAGGAGGAAAATAATAGGAGAATTGTTTGCAGAAAAACTTAACAAAATAATAACAGAAGAAGCAGCATCTTATCTAATACAAGGTACTACCTATCCAGATGTAATAGAAAGTGGGAAAACTAAACACTCACAAAAAATTAAATCGCATCATAATGTAGGCGGCATCCCTAAATGGTTTGATGTTCAACTAATAGAACCCCTAAAGGGATTATATAAGGATGAGATTAGAGAATTGGGAAGCATATTAGGGATTCCTAAAGAAATACTTAGTAGACATCCATTTCCAGGTCCAGGATTGGCAGTGAGGATTATAGGTAAGTTCACAAACGAAAAGTTAGACTTGTTAAGAAAAGCTGACAAGATAGTATCTGATGAATTAAAGTCAAGAGGAATATACAATAGCTTATGGCAATCAGTTGTGTCTATATCGGAATCTTGGGTTGGGGTAAAAGGAGATGAAAGGGAAGAAGGATATATAATTAATGTAAGGCTTGTAACAAGTAACGATGGCATGACAGCCGATTATTATTTACCTAGTAATGATGTTGTTGATGATATATCTCATAGAATAACAAATGAAGTTAAAAAAATTACAGCAGTTTCCTTCATAACATCAACAAAGCCTCCAGCTACTATTGAGCCCTGCTAATTGGATCAATTATTTTTCCTTTCATAACATCAACAAGGCCTTTATCTGTTATTCTTAATTCAGGTATAACGGGTAATGATATAAGGCCTAATGTCATGAAAATGCTATTAAGTGAACCCCCTGCTACGCTTAAAGATTCTTCTAATTGTTTTACTTCTCTATAAACCTCTCCATAACTTGAGTTATTTATTAATCCCGCAATAGGAAGCTTAACAATTGAAATGAGTTTTCCTTTATCAACATATGCAATACCGCCATTAGATTCTATAACGTATTTCGATGCTGTTATCATATCTTTTACATCGTAGCCTGCTATAATTAAATTATGCGTATCATGGGCTATTGTTTGAGCTATTGCTCCTCTCTCAATTCCTAAATTTTTAACAAAACCTTTCCCTATATTGCCTGATGCATGATGTCTATCTATGACTGCTATGTGCATTATGTTTCTTTCTTCATCAGAATCTATAAACCCTTTTTTAACTGGTAGTTCTTCAACTGTTTTTTCAGTTAAAGCGCTTCCTGGGATAGCTTTTATTATATTCGCGTTTACTTCTTTTAAATTATCATTTATCTTAATTAAAAGGTCTTCCTCGTTAAATTTGTTTAAATTAATTGTATTACTTGCATATTTTGGATAAATGAAGTTATCATCAATATTTTTAACTATTTTACCATATCTATATACAACTTCTCCTTCAATAATTGTAGTGTTTATATTTATTTTATTTAAATTTTCAGAGAAAACTAAATCAGCGTATCTACCAGGAGCTATTATACCTATTTTATCATCAATTCGAAGGTGCTCTGCAGGATTTATCGTAACCATCTGAATTGCTTTAATAGGATCTATTCCCAATTCTATGGCTTTGTTTATCAAATAATCTAAATGTCCATATTCTACCAGATCAACAACATTTATATCGTCTGCAACAAGAATAAGCCTTCTGCTATCAATTTTATAGCTAGTTATAAGTTTTGAAAGTTCACTCAAATTTTTCCAGGCACTGCCTTCTCTCATAAATATGTACATACCTTTTCTTACTTTCTCTAAGGCCTCTTCTAATATAGAAGATTCATGATCGCTGCTAATGCCTGCTATAAGATAGCTATCTAATTTTTCTTTATTAAGAAGTGGGGCATGTCCTTCGATGACCTTGTTGTTATTTTTTGCTATTTCTATTCTTTCTAGCATTTCTTTTTCTCCTTGTAAAACGCTTTCAAAGTCCATTACTTCTCCTAGTCCGATAATTTTTTCTGATTTCATCAATTCTCTTATATCATTATTATTAATTATTTTTGCTCCACTATCTAAACCCTTATTAATATCTATAGCGGGTACGCAACTTGGAACCTCAAAATAAATTCTTGGGAGAGCATGTTTGCTTTCTTCAATAAACAGATTAACTCCTTCATTTCCCAAAACGTTACCTATTTCATGAGGATCAGCAATTACAGTTGTTACTCCGTGCATAACCTCAAGTTTTCCAAATTCTCTAACATTTAATAAGCTAGATTCGATATGTATATGACTTTCTATAAATCCAGGCATTACATAATTATTTTTTGCATCTATAATTTTTGTTCTATAACCTATATAATTGTTTATGTCCTCTTCCTTGTTTAGAATCCTTGTTATTATTCCTTTGTACGTTGTTATTGATGCATTTTCAATTATTTCACTAGTTGTCACGCTAATTAAATTAGCATTAGTAATGATAGCATCTGCTTTAATAATACCTTGGGCAGCCATCATTAGTTCTTTTATATTAGGCAATATTTATCATCCTCTAATTATTATTTACTATTAAAGAATCTTGCAGGGTAAATATACTTTTCTATAAAAAAGATTAATTAGAAAACCTTAATTAGATAGGTTTTTCTCCCAAATTTCTCATAAGAAGTCTTGAGGCTATTATTAATGGATCCCAGGCAGGACTCAAGGTAGGTTGATAGCCGATATCGCTATTAAATAGATCCCATATAGTTCCTTTAACTGTTAAAAGAGACGCAACTACATTAATACGCCAGAAAACAGATTCTCCTGGACCAATCGCTTGTGCACCTAATAACTTGCCTGTCTTATCGTCAGAGACTACTTTAAGATACATTTTATTTTCTCCGCCAGGAATATAATGGGCTCTAATCCCGGCGTTTAGAGAGGCTTCAATAACTTTATAACCAAGCTTTTCTGCTTCCGATTTAGATAATCCAGTTCTAGCTGCTACCATATCAAAAGTCTTTAATGCAGAACTACCAACACTTCCTCTAAATATTGCGTCCAAACCTCCTATATTGCTTCCGGCTATATAACCCATCTTGTTTGCTATTTGTGCGAATGGTCTCCAAACGAACTTTCCAGTAATTAAGTCTAGATGTTCAGTTACGTCTCCAACTGCATAGATATCGGGGTTGCTTGTTAATAGCTTCTCATTAACAATTATACCTCCACTGCTTCCTAGGTTTAATTTAAGTTGCTTTGCTATATCATTATTAGGCTCTATCCCAACACCTATAATAAACATATCGCCATCAAAAGAACCACTGCTTGTTCTAACTTTAACAGCTTCACCATCATTATTTATTTCAAAAGATTCTACAGGGGAGCTCTTCACTATTTCAATTCCTTTAGATTTCAAATAGTCTTCAACAATACTTGCTAAATCAGGATCTAACATTTTAGGAAGTATTTGATTAAGAGCTTCTATAACAGTTACTTTTAGGCCGAGATTAGTTAAATTTTCTATTAATTCCAATCCAACATAGCCTGATCCTATTATTACAGCCTTTTTGCCTCTTCCTAATTTTAAAGCGTAATTTCTTATAATTTCTCCTGAGTCTAAATGGGTTATGTAAAAAACGTTTTTTGCGTTTTTTATTTCTGGCCATATTTTATCTGCTTTAGATCTTGCTCCAGTTGCTATAACTAATTTATCCCATTCTAATGTTTCTTCTTTTCCTGACTTTAAATCTCTGAATTTTAGAGTCTTATTTCCAGCATCAACTTCTGTAACTTCTTTGTTAAACCTAAGATCTATACCTCTTTTAGTAAATTCTTCTGGTGGGTAAAACAGAAGATCGTCAAGTTCTTTAACTATATTTCCAATGTAATATGGGATACCACATAAAGCAAAGCTTGCATAATTTGTTTTCTCCAAAACGGTTACACTTAGCTTATTGTTTAGTCTTTTAGCTCTAGAAGCTACTGCCATGCCTCCTGCTCCAGCACCAATAATAACTATTTTTTGCACTTAACATTCACCAATTAAATCATAAATTAGAAGAAATTAAAGTTTTGCTATTAATAATTAAGATTTTAGCATAATTCCTCCTCCAGAATCTTTTACTATTTTTGTTAGATCAGAAACGATTCTTACCATACCATTAGAGTCACCTTCTAATTTTATACTTATTGAAGCTTTAGCTATTGTTTGTAAGTTTAAGTTTTCTTCTATATCAATTTTGGCTTTAATGAATAGGTTATCACAAGAGGCAATAGCCCATGCAGGAGAGGCTGTTGTAATACATTTTAGCCCATCAATATAATTTTTTATTGCTTCAAAACCTCTAAGTAATAAGCTTGGGTCCTCATATACAACTTCTAGTTCTGCTGAGGATATCATTTTCTCCCCTATTTTTAAGTTAATTTAAGGAATTATAATTTTCTATTAAATTTACTAAATCAAATTTATTAAATAATTTATGTACAATTCAATGGGAGTTAAATATGTTAAGATACGCAATTGCTTATTCAATAAACGATCCGGTAGGAAAAAACGTTGCTGAAAAGCTTGTAGAAAGAGGAGGCGGCATTAGTTATTGTGAAAAGGCTATATCATGCTATAATATAAACGGCATAATGTTAGGGGGATTTAATGAAGATACAATAAATTTTGATTTCTTAGATCAAACACCAGATGAGAATGCTGATTTTATTATAGTCGTTTCAAAGCATCAATCAACTAGCAACACAAAAACACTTAGCGTGCATCACACAGGCAACCTAAGTGATGCCTTATATGGAGGAAAACCTAAACAGTTATCTTACGTTAATCCAGCTATAACTAAGCAAATATTTAGAAATTATTATAAAAACTCTCTTGAATTAAAAGAGTATTCTTTCACTTTAGAGGCTACCCATCATGGTCCAACATCATTAATCAAACCTCTTTTATTTATAGAAATAGGTAGTACAGAAAAAGAATGGAATGACATAAAGGCAATTAATTCTTTAGCTCAAACAATAATAGATACTATAAGTAATGTGGATATAGATTATGACTGTATACCTTCAATAGGAATAGGATCAACTCATTATCCTAAAAAGTTTACTGAAATGGAATTAAATGATAAATATTGTTTTGGCCACATAATTTCTAAGCATTATGTGGATTATTTAGATTTTGATCTATTGAAACAATGTGTTGAGAAAAGTAACCCTAGGATTAAAGCTGCAATAATTGAAAAGAAAGGAATAAAGTCTGAAATTAGAAAGAGAATAGATTCTATTATAAGAGAACTAGGGTTAGAAATAATATACGTTTAAAATGGTAGCCGGGCGGGGATTCGAACCCCGGTCACGGGGGTTCCTTTGGCTACCTGAAAGCCATCCAAGGCCCCGCATCCTGGGCCGCTAGACGACCCGGCTTCAATATTATTAAGATTAGAAAAAGGATTAAAAATTTATTTACATTAATTCTGGCAATAAAATTTATTTACCTTTGAATGAAGGTTTCTTCTTTTCTAAGAATGCAGTAACTCCTTCAGCAACGTCTTCAGTACTAAATAATAAACCAAATAGGTTTGCCTCTAAGTTTAATCCAGCCCATATGTTGCTTTCGAGTCCTTGTTCTATGGCAAGCTTTGCAGCCATTAATGCTAATGGTGGCTTTTCTGAAATTTTTAGAGCTAAATCTCTTGCTTCTTGTTCTAATCTTTCAGGAGGAACTACTTTATCAATGAGCTTTAATGCGTATGCATCTTTTGCTGATATGTTGTCTCCAGTGAAAATTAATAGTTTTGATTGGCCTCTTCCAACTAACCTAGGAAGCCTTTGCGTTCCACCAGCTCCAGGTATAAATCCTAAGTTTATCTCCGGCTGGCCAAGTAATGCATTTTCTGACGCTATTCTTATATCTCCGCTCATCGATAGCTCAAGACCTCCGCCCAATGCATATCCATTAATTGCTATGATAATGGGCTTGGCGTAAAATTCCATCTTTAATGTTAATTCCTGGAATTTCTTAGAAAATATGGCGGCTTGCATTGGTGTTATACCCGCAAATGCCGTTACGTCAGCACCTGCACTAAAAGCCCTTCCAGCACCTGTTATTATTAAAACTCTTATATCGTCGTTTAATTCCAATTCATCCAGGGCTTCTCCAAGCTCCTTTATCATGTCAGGAGATATGGCATTTAGTCTATTTGGTCTGTTTAAAACTATCCAAGCAATTGGTTTTTCATATTTTATTAATATTGTTTTTTTACTTACCTCTTCTATTTTTTTATATTCATAAAATCCTTTTCCGGTTTTTCTTCCTAGCTCGTTTTTTGATTCCATATCTTTTAGCATTTTTGTAGGTTCAAAATCTTGATCTCCAAGCAGGTCTTTTAGTTGCTTTAATGCTGTATTTATTTTATCTATACCAAAATCATCTGCAAATTCAAATAATCCCTTAGGCCATCCTAAGCCTAACATAACAGCTTTATCTATATCTTCTTTTGTTGCAACATCATTTTCTAATAGCCATGCGCCTTCATTAACAGCTGGGGCCAAAAGTAAAACAGGGTCTACTTTGTTTGCTAGTTCTTTTGGTATTTGAGGTCTAACATAAGCTCCGGGTTTTGGATATTCATAAAATCCTTTTCCGGTTTTCATTCCTAGTTCTTTTGCATTAAACTTTTGTTCGAATAAAGGACAGTGTTTCATCTTAAAGCCTCTTTCTATCATCGCTTTGTTAACAAAATAGAAGACATCTATGCCGCTATAGTCTGCTAGCTCAAAAGCACCCATAGGGAAGTTTAGACCGTATCTTACAGCAGAATCTATTTCTAATGTTGAATAAAAGCCTTTATATGCTAGCCAACAAGCTGTGTTCAAAAATCTTGCTAATACCCTGTTAGCAATGAACCCTGGCACATCTTTCTTAACTATAACAGGCTGCTTTCCAAAATTCTTAGCTATTTGGTATGTAACAGAAACCGTTTCATCAGATGTCTTTTCTCCCTTTATTATTTCGACTAAAGGCATTAATGGTGGTGGATTAAAGAAATGCATTCCTACAACAAGCTCAGGTGCAGATGTTGCTGCAGCTATCTCTGTAATAGGAAGACTGCTCGTATTTGTTGCCATTATTGTATCGGCTTTCCTATTTTTATCTATAAATTTAAATAAATTTTGCTTTAGATCTAGCCTTTCTGGAATGGCCTCAATAAACATGTCTGAATCTTTTATCGCATTTTCAAAATCTTTTGTGAAGTTTCCTTGAGAGTCCGTATTAACAACAGGTATAATTCTTGACATAACAGAATCAACGCTTTCTTTTAGGCTACCCTTTTCATGTAATTTTGATAGGCTCCATTTGATTTTTTCTAAACCACTTTTAATAATTTCGTTATTTATATCAGCAATGTAAACTTTATATCCTGCAATAGCTGCTAATTCAGTTATTCCATGACCCATAGTACCTGCTCCTATTACCAAAATTGTCTTTATTTTATCTATAGAGGGCAACTTATTCCACCCACTTATATATATTGTTAAGTGAAAATAAAGATTTATTGGTAAAAGAATATTAATAAATCCTATTTATATGCATTTATATTTTTTGAATTTATTCACTAAATATTAATTATTTTGTTTCAATCACTAAATGCCCACCGTTAAGGAAAAATATTGTTACCATTAATAAATTTATTTAAAGGGTACCTTTTAAACTTTAGAAGTAGGTGATAGAGGTATGAGCGACTATTTGGATCAAGTAAAAGATGCTATAAGGAGTGAGGTAACAAAAAACGGCTTTAAAATAGAGTCGAGAGGCAAAAATTCGTTTGCATTAACTAAGGAAGGTGCTGACTTCATGATTGTTAGGGATTCCGATGAACAGGTAGAAATTTCATATAAAGGTCAAAGATATCAATACGATAAATATTATACAAAGCCTCAACATCTAGCTCAAGTTATAACTAACGTTATGAATGCCGTATTAGGAAAAGGTCCTCAAGCAGCCGAAAAGTAAATTTTTAATTTTTATCTATAACATTATTAAGTGATTTTAATTTCTTAATTTAAATACATAAAAATAATTATAAAAAAATTTAAAATCTTTTTGCTTTAGATTTACGGGTAGTTTTCAGGTACCTTTGCCCTGAAGAACTTACCTGTTTCAGGGCTCTTGAAAAGCCCTATTTTAACTCCCTTTCTGCTTTTTGGAGCTAGTGTCCAAACCTTTACGGGAGATAACTCAACTTCCTTACCAGACGATGGATCCTTTACCTTAACAGGTGGGAATTTTTCAGGCATACATCTTCACCTCATATTTTCTATGACTGATATTTTAATTCTAAGCTATTAAATGTTATTGGTATAAATGAGAAATTTTTATGGTTAATGATTAAACACCTTTAAACGTATTATTAAAGGATTTCTATAAAATTGGTGGGAACAATATCACTTTGATTGCTGTAATAACGTTTTTCTATAGGATGCAAGAAAATTGTGGAGCCCTTAATGGGTGTGGCGGGCCCGCCGGGATTAGAGCCCGCCGCTCTACCTGGCTGAGCTACGGGCCCATCCAGCATTTATTTCTAAGAACATCTATCTGCTTAATAACTTTATGCTTTTGTTCTGTTTAAAATGTAGTTTATAAAGACAATTAAATCACATTTTTATAAAACATAAGCTTAAATATTGGTAAAAATAATTTAGAGTTTGCAAAGGAAGTTAAAATAATATTGATTAAAGAATGTTACGAATTTCTTAAAATAGTTCTTTCCGTAAATTAATATAGATGCTAATTCGTCTTTTGTCTATAATTGGTTAGTCATTTGGCGAAGATTTTTATAGGGGTAACATAACCTAAAAACAAATAAGGTGTTGATAATTTGGCAACTCCAAAAGCTGGAATACATGGTTGGGGCGCCTATATACCAATTTATAGGCTCCCATTGTCAGATATTGCAAAAATTTGGGGATGGCATCCAGATCAATATAAAGGATTAGCAGTTGAATCTAAGGCAATTGCAGGTCCTGATGAAGACTCACTAACTATGGGATATGAAGCAGCTTATAATGCTATTAAGAGATCTAAAATAGAGCCTAAAAAAATAAGCGCCATATTTTTTGGTACAGAATCAAAACCATATGCTGTTAAACCTAGCGCAACAATAATTGGTGAGGCATTAGGAATTACGCCTTTCACTATGGCCAGTGATCTCGAATTTGCTTGCAGGGCTGCTAGCGAAGGTATGAGATCATTAATAGGTATGGCAGCATCAGGACTAATTGATTATGGTTTAGCTATAGGAAGTGATACTGCCCAAGCAAATCCTGGAGATGTGTTAGAATTTACTGCTGCAAGTGGGGCTGCAGCGTTTGTTATAGGTAGAACAAGCAATGCATCTGCAATAATTGAAGATTCTGTTACATTTGTTACAGATACACCAGATTTTTGGAGAAGAGCATCACAACCATATCCATTGCACGGTGAAGGATTTACTGGAGAACCTGCATATTTTTACCATATAGAAAATGCTGTTAAAGCATTGTTGGAAAGAAATGGACTAAAACCAAGTGATTTTGATTATGCTATATTTCACCAACCAAATGGAAAATTCCCTGTTAAGGTTGGTCAGGACCTAGGGTTCAATATGGATCAAATGAAAGATGGTTTAGTAACTCCAATGATTGGAAATACTTATAATGCAAGCGCATTAATGGGTTTAGCAAGAGTTTTAGATAAAGCAAAGCCAGGCCAAAAGATTCTCTTAGCTCCTTTTGGCAGCGGAGCCGGTAGTGATGCGTATCTTATTACAGTCACGGATGAAGTTGAAAATAGAAAACCCTTGGCTCCAACGGTTGAAGATTATTTAAATAGAAAGGTTTTGATAGATTATGCTTCATACGCAAAAAGCAGGTCTATAATTCATGTAATTAAATGAGGTGATATAAATGGTAGTTTATGTTGAAGGAGTTGGAATGACTAAGATAGATAGGCATTATGATTATAGCTTAAAAGATTTAGCGGCAAATGCAGCATTTGCTGCAATAGAACAAGCAGGAGGAGTTGATGGTATAGATTACCTTGTATTTTCAAGTAGTCTATCGTCTCTTCAGGATAATCAATTAGATACTGCCAGTTATTTGGCAACATCTTTAGGCTTAAGAGGAATAAAGGCCCTAAACGTTGAAGCTGGAGAAGCAAGTGGTTTAGCAGCTATCTCAGTTGCAAAATCATTATTAGAATCTCATCAAGCTGATAAAGTCTTGGTAATAGGTGCTGAAAAATTAAATGAGTTTGTAAGCTCTAAAGTTTACAAGCAATTACAAATGCTATATGATGGTGATACAAAATCGTTCTATAACATAGGTTTTGCAGGTGATGCTGCTATATTAATGAGACTATATATGGATACATATAATGTAGATAGAGAATTAATGTCTTATTGGCCCGCATTGATGCATTCTAACGCAAAGGAAAATCCATATGCTATGCTAAATTTTGCAATAAAGCCTGATAAGGTAGCAAAATCACAAATATTAGCAGATCCTATTACACTATTAGATTCATATCCATTAGGAGATGGAGCAGCAGCGATCGTTTTATCTAATAAAGATATGTCAAGTTCGCCTTTAGCTAAAATTTCTGCAATAGAGTCATCAACTGGTTACGGTTCTATAGAATTATCTGAAGATCCATTATTATTTGATTCTTTATCAGAGGCCTTTAGAAGGATATCAAATATAGCAGATACATCTAATTTAGATTTTATAGAAATCCACGATTCCTTTACAATAACTGCTATGATTATATTGGAAACGCTTGGATTGGCTAATCGTGGAAAGGCTGCTGAACTAGTTTCTACAGGTTATTTCTCTCCAGGAGGAAAGGGACCTCTGGCAAATCCAAGTGGAGGATTAAAGGCAAGAGGGCATCCATTAGGTGCAACCGGTGTTTATCAAATTGCAGAATCATCATTGCAAGTAGCTAACAAGTTCCCAGGGGTTAAAGCCAATAATGCTAAGAAGGGTTTAGTAGTTTCTCTTAATGGATTAGGTTCTAGTTCTTATGTAGCCTTAGTTGAGGGGGTGTAGGCTATGTCAATGGATTTATCTATATCTAGATTTTGGAGGAAAAAAGAGATAATATATAAATTAAATGGAGCTAAATGTAAGAGCTGTGGCAAGGTTCATTACCCGCCAAAAAATGCATGTCCATATTGTGGAAGCAGGGAACTAGAATTAGTAGAATTACCAAGGAGAGGGAAATTAATATCCTATACAACAATATACGCAATACCGGAAGGGGCGAGACATCAATCGCCTATATATTATGGATTAATAGATTTAGGAGTTACTAAAATAACTGCTGAATTAACAGATATAGTTAACGCTAATTCATTGAAAAAAGATATGGAAGTTGAAGCTACTTTAAGAAAAACGCAAGAAGATAGGGACGCAGGTCTAATTTATTATGTGCTAAAGTTCAGACCTGTATTGGTGCAAAAGTAAATGAATGTAGACGAGATATTAGAAAAACTTGAAAAAGGAGAAATAAGTATAAGCAGACTAGATCAAACATTAAAAAGTTCCAATTTAGCAGCTCTAGTTAGGAGACTTTATTTAGAAAGGAAGTATAATGTAAAACTATCTGCCATAGCATCTACTTTACTAGATTTTGAAGATTTAGTTGGACATAATATTGAGAATCCGATTGGTGCAGTTCAGGTACCTATAGGTATTGTAGGTCCTTTAAAGATTAATGGAGATTATGCAAAAGGAGAATTTTTTGTACCTATGGCTACAACTGAAGGGGCTTTAGTTGCAGGAGTTAATAGAGGTGTAAAGACGTTAACATTAAGTGGAGGTGTAAAGACAAAAATTTTATATGATGGAATGGCCCGAGCACCATTAATATGGACTCCTAATGTAGAAGAAGCAAGTAAACTGTCTTTATGGTTAAAATCTAACTTTTCACAATTTAAAGAATTAACAAAACAAGTTACTAGCCATGGAGAACTTAAGGATATGCAAGTTTTTGTTGTAGGCAATATGGTTTGGCCTAGATTTGTTTTTAATACAGCAGATGCCATGGGAATGAATATGGCAACTATAGCTAGCGATAGAATATGCAAGTATATAGACGATAGCTATGAAGGGCCTCATAAATGCGTTAGCTTAAGCGGTAATTTGTGTGTTGATAAAAAGCCTAGTTATTTAGATAAGTTGTTAGGGAGAGGTAAGTATGTTATAGCAGAATCGATCATAAAAAAAGAAATCCTTAAGGATGTGATGAGGTTAACTTCTTATGAAATCGATTACATAAATAAGTCAAAGAATTTGTTAGGTAACGCTGTTTCTGGTAGTTTAAGTTATAATGCGCAATTTGCTAATATTATTGCTGCTATATTTCTTGCTACAGGTCAGGATTTAGCTCAAGTAGTAGAAAGCAGCTTAGGTTACGTTTGGACTGAAACAAGAGGAGAGGACTTGTATATTTCAGTTACATTAACTAGCTTGGAAGTAGGGACTGTAGGAGGGGGTACATGGCTTCCTACTCAGAAAGAAGCATTACAATTATTAGGTATAGCAGGAGGCGGAAATCCTCAGGGGTCTAATGCATTAAAGCTAGCAGAAATTATTGCTTCAACTGCTTTAGCAGGAGAGCTTAACTTGTTGGCTGCACAGGCAGCGGGAGAATTAGCGTCTGCTCACGAAAAGTTGGGAAGAACTAAAAAGTAGAATTTTATTTTAATTTGTTTTTTATTGTTAACCCCCCGGTTAACAATGGCTTAATTGTTTATAGTTAAAGCAAAGTTATTAATAAATAGAAAAATCTAAAATTTCTGGGGGATAATAATATGGCTAGAAACGAAATTTATAACTTTAGAAACAAAATAATAGTAGAATCTGAGGATTTAATTCTTCCTAACAATAGGAAGATGTTTTTATTTAAAGTCAGATTTATGCCAATTACTGTTTCAATATTACCAGTCTTTAGCGATACAAAAGAAGTAGTTTTATTAAAGCAATACAGACCTGCTATAAACAAATATATTATTGAAGTTCCAGCTGGAACGGCTGAAAAAGATGAAACCCCTGAAGAAGTAGCTATAAGGGAATTAAAAGAAGAAACGGGTTTAATTGCTGATAATTTAAAATTGATTACAAAAGCCTATCTTTCTCCAGGATATTCTACTGAATATATGTATTTCTTTGTTGCAATTGATCCTAAACAGGAAAAGCAAAATCTTGATGAGACAGAAATAATTGAAACTTTTAGAATTAAAGCAGATAAGGCTTTAGAATTAATAAATAATGGCAATATTGAGGATGCTAAGACAATATTAATATTATTATATGCAAGAAATATTGGTATTATTTAATTAACATTTTATTCCAGAGTTTCTTGCACAACTTGATATGCCATTAAATGCGTGTCTAATAACTTCATCAATTCTATTCGCTGCATTAATTATAATCGAGCTATTTTCTATTATACTTTTTTCGTCAAGGGGAACTGATATCGAGCTATTTTCTATTTTTATATTTATTTTATCTTGAGTTACTTCTATTTTCGTGTCTTTAATTCCTAACTCTATATAATCTGGTGATAATGCAAATCCAAAAGCATTGCTTCCCATTTTCCATAATTTCGTCTCAACATCATTATCAAGCTTAAATGTATTAGAGCAATCACTTGTGCATAGAACACCTTTATTTGTTTTCGTACAAGAGTTTTTATTTGAGCTTAGACATTCCACATATTTACTTATTTCATTCATTTTGTTAACTAATGTTAATATATTTACAAGAGAAGTCGAACCTATAGCGCTTAGGCTCCCTTTTCTTGACATAGATTTCGATATTGATTCTAACCTGTTTATTAATTGTGATGCTGGCACCTTTTTTCACCTTTTCCTTATAGTTCTTAAGCAATTGGGTTTTATAAGTACTACTGTTTTTATTTTTTTGCTATAATAAGATAAGAGGGTTAATATGTCGAAATGTAGCTGTGAAGAAAAATCAAAGATGGAGCTTATATCATGCTTGGCTCCTCCAGCAGGAGAATATGAAGCTCAAATAGATTTAGGTAGCAATAGAAAACTTATTATAAACTCTGATGGTATATTTCTAAGAACGTATTCTTTAGATGATTTTTTACCTTTTGTTCAAACAAGAGATTTAAAAATAAAAGAAAGAGATTTGGATTTGTTTAAAATATCAATGAAAGACATGTTATGCTCTACAATAAATGCTTTACTTGATGCGTCAAACCATAGCTCAATCTATGCAAAAGAAAAAGTAAATAATTGCGCGGAATTAATTGGAGAATTAATAAATTATTGTAAACAAAAATAATTTTGATTAATCTCCTTTAACATATTCTCTTCCAATTAACTCCCTCGCAACTATATAACGCATTATGTTTTGAGAGCCTTCAGCACCTACCAGATAGGAAAGAACTCCCAATAGGTTTCTAAACACATTTGCTTCTTCTGTATAAGCATAACCTCCGTAGGTTTTCATTGTAGTTTCTATCGCTTGAAATGCGGTTTCTATGGCCATAATTTTTGAAGAGGAGGCCCAGTAATTTAGATCTTGTGGTTTAAATCCTGGCTCTTTTTTAATGAATATTTTGTCGGCAAGTTGAGCTGATTTATATATTAATAATCTTGTGGCCTCAATTTTTGATGCTACTTCTGCTATTGGAAAGCTAACACCTTGGAAAGAGGCTATCGGTTTGTCATCAAACATTCTCCTATCTCTTGCATACTTGACTCCTTGTTCTAATGCCCATTGGGCAGCACCTATATTTGCTGCACTAACTAAAACTCTTGCTATAGAAAATCCTTGCATTGCCAAGTAGTAACCCTTATTTTCTTCTCCTATTAAATGATTCGAATCAGTTATTGCATCACTAAAATGAAGCAAACCCGTAGAAATTGCATGCCTTCCTATAGTGTTTAATATAGAATATTCTAAACCTTGAGTTATTTTACCATTTTTGTTTCCTATAAAGGCAAAGCTGGATAATCCTCTGTGTTTGTCCTCTTGCCTTCCTGTCCTTGCAATTAAGAACCAGCTTCCTAATTCCAATTGTTCTAAAGCTTCTCTGACTCCACTTATGTAAATTTTTTCTCCATTAATTTTATATATATTTCCCTCTCTTTTAGCAGTTGTTTTTTCTCCAGCAACATCGCTTCCTCCGCTTGTTTCTGTAGAAGCTATTCCAAAAAATCCTCTACCTCTTCCTACTAAAGGAAGTATTTCTTGCTTTGCTTCTTCTTTACCATACAAATACAAAATATAAGGCCAGCTATTGTTTAATAAAGTAAAAACAGCTGTTGCAACAGCTGGATCATTGTAGGCAACCTCTTCTACAGCTAGTGCAGCTAATAAGAAGCTTCCCCCTTGGCCACCATATTCTTCAGGAACTGCTATACCAAAAAGTCCTTGTTCTCCCATCTTATGAATAACATCTGTTGGTATCTTCTTCTCGCTATCCATCTTTATCCATATAGGATTAAGCTCTTTGGATAGAAATTCGTGAACAGATTCCTTGAATAATTTTTCATCTTGCGATAAATCAAAATCCAAGCTTATTCACCAATAAACTTAAATACAGTTCCGCTTAAAATATTTATTCCAATATTACATTAATATCTATTATAGAACCATCGTCAATATTTAATACATCTCTTAACCTTCTTTCAAATATGATTTCTACTACATCTTTTTTATAAATAGTTATTTCGGGTCTTAAGATATAGGCGTTTAATGAATTAAATAACAAAATGGGATATGCGATTACTCTAGCATATTTAGTATTAGGAATGTTGGGAGGATCAATAATAATGGCTTTAGATTTTGACAGACAGTTATTGAACTCTTCAACATCAGATATTAACCTTGCATTTAATGTTCCAGGAAAAGGGGTAAACCCTAATGCCTTTTTAATGTTTTTTGAGTAAATGCTAACAAAAAATTCTCCTTCATTTTTTCCGCTGAAAACTTCAGCTTTAAACGTTTTATTGCACAATTTACTCCCCTTTCACTCAATTAAGCTTAAATTAGTAATTAAAAATCTCTTAGAAGGAGGGCTAAAGGTATGAATAGGAAGGCATTGATATTGATTGCTTTGCTATTAGTATCTTCAATGTATATAATAGACATAGCTCAGGGAGCTTCTCTTGTTTACAGCATATCAAATACAAGTGTAAATATACAAAACCAATACTATCAAGTAACCTTTAATTTAACTAAAGGAGCATCAATAGTTAGTTATAATACATTAGTTCCGCAAACAGTTCAATTAAACAGCTTAGAAGTCCCATCAATGGTGCTGTCTATTAATCAGACTCTGCCGGGAAGTCTATATAATCAACAATGGAAAGCGACTTTAATAAATAAAGGAGCAAACTATGTTAAAATATTATTTACTCCAACAAATTCAGGAAACATATCAATTTATGAGTTTGTTACAGTAAGTACTTATTATCCATATATAAGTTATAACATAATTGTAAATGCAACAAGCAACAATTCATATATTAAAGATCTTTATTTAGGTATAGGAGGTATTTATTTAGGAAATAATTGGTCTTTTATTGGGTCAGAATTGGTAAATGGAATACCTAAATATTTTATTGGAAATGCTTCAAATAGCTATACTGGAAACTTTTTAAAAGTATTAATGTTGTCAAGTTCAAACAACAGCTATAAATCAATGGTTGGACTTAACTTTGTTACTCCAACTTATGCAAGCGTACAATTTTTAAAAGGATATCTCAATGGAACGCCAGCAAGTAATGGTGTTGCATATACTATAATTGATATCAAAAATATTAGCTTAGCTAGAGGAAACAGTTATGAAATAAGTTTTAACTTATATGATTCTCAATTTAATCCAGAACTGATAAGTTTAACAGACTCATTAGATATGGTTTCTCAAGTATATAATATAAGTGGTAATATAACAAATCTGATTAACTATAATAAAGTGGTAAATTCCTATTTAAGTGAAATAACCTCATTAAACCAGAGCGTGAATTCCTTGACTACAAAAGTTGGGGAGTTGCAAGGCTTAGTAAGTTATTGGCAGGTTAGATATAATGAAACAAATCAATTAGCTGGAAGCTATTCCTATAGATTACATAAAAGCGGTGAAGTTTCTATAGGGCTCTTCATAATAGGTCTTGTAATAGGTGTTGTAGGGGGAGCATATTTCTTAAAGCCTAAACCATCAGAAACCATTCCTGTTAAACAACAGAAGAAAGAAACAAAAAAGAAATAATTTATTACTTTGTTTTTAAAAGGGCTAATGCTTTACTTATATTCATACACTTTTCTATACTCCATACAGTATCTATGAACTGCTTTGCATTTCTTTTATATAATTTCCCTTCAGTTACCTTTAAGAACTTATCTACAACTCCTTCTCTGCTTAATGGATTCTTAAAGTGACCAGGTGGATATGTGCTGCTTTCTTCTATGGTTCTTCCATCTGATAGCTTTATTGATATTGTGTTTTTAATTCCTGTTGGATATAACTTATCATGTTCTGGATCAACTTCTACTTTCATTTTCTTTAAAACTTGTCTTACATCATCGGCTAGATATCTGTTTTCATAGAAAGTATCAAGCCAAACTTTACCATCAAGTAGGGCAGCAGCAACTATATATGGCAGGCTGTGGTCTGCAGTTTCTCTAGTTTTAGGATCCCATTTTTCTGGATCCTTAGCGATTATGTTATATGAGACTTGGAAAGTCTTAACATTAACTTCTTTTATATCATCAGGCTTTAATGAACCTGTTTTTTCTCTAATTTTTAGAGCAGCATCTACTGCGCTCATTGCATGATATTCAACAGGCCAATATTTTATGCTGGTTTCTAGCAGTTTAAATGGCTCGTTTTCCTCTCCTCCCATTTTTGGTATATCAAACTTATCTCCATTTAATGCTACTTTGAAAAATCCATATTCCCCACTAAATATTGGCGATGGTCCCCTCATACCTCTATACGCTAATATAGCGGCAAATAATCCATTTCTAGATGCATTTGCCGCGGCACATCCTTTCCACATGCTAAGCTCTCCAGCTCTTGTTTGCCTTAAAGCTAAAGAATTTACTGTAGCAAGGTTTATAGCTTGCAACATTTGATCTCTATCCAATCCAAGTACTTTTCCTGCCCCAACCGATGATGCTATAGCTATATACACAACGTGGTCCCATCCTTTGCTTCTTACACTATATGCATCTGCGAGCCTTGCTGTAACTTCATATGCTGCGACCATACCTTCTAATATTTTTTTGCCATCTGCTTTTGCAATTTCTGCTGCTGCTATAATTGCTGGTAGGTTATCGCTGGGATGTAATGCTTCCTTAGAGAGGTATGTGTCCATGAAATCAAAGAATCTAGAAGCGCAACCATTAGCGAAATCAACATGATCTGCTGGACCTGTTCTATCAGTGCCCCATATTGTGGCAGAAAGCCTTGAACTTGAAGAAGACTCGGCTACCCATCTAGCTATAGTAACAGGCTCTTCATTAAATGCTCCTATAGCGACACCAAAAGTATCTAAAATTCTTTTCTTTGCTTCTTCTATTACATTATTTGGAATATTTTTATATGAAAGGTTAACTGCCCAATCTGCTATTCTTTCTGATAGATCCTTATAGGAAGCCACCTATTCTCACCGCTATTATATGAACCAAATCTCTTATTAATATTTGTCGCTATCAGTTATCTATAATTGGGGAGAAGTTTGCTAACTTACAGTAAGTATCCATTTGCCATATCTTTAGATGATTATAGTAAAATCAACTATGGCTATAGGATTAATATAGAATCTTTACTTGAAAACAGCAAAATAGTTAAATTAGCAAGGAAAAGGTTAGAGGAAGCAATAACAAAAAAAGTCAGTCCTCTAAAGAATGGCGATTCAACAGACGATGAAGTTTATTCATTTTACCTTTCTCTAGCTGCAGTAAAAGCAACAAATTCTATGATCGCTTTGGATATATATGCTAAGGCTGAATCAAATAGAGCTAGCTATTTTATTGAGTCTGATAATGAAGAAAACCTAATAGCTTTAGGTGAATTTATGGGATTAAAAATAGAGAAAGAGCTAATAAAGATGCCTTGGTTAATTAATAATAATGGAAAGATTATATATAGAACTTTACCTTATTATGTTAGAATTAATGATTATTTAAAGATAGCAATTAATGCTCAAGAAAACCAGTTCAGATTAGTAAATTCTTTTTTATTAGATGGGAAAGTTTATTTAGATATGAAAATCCTTAAAGGCCTTCTAGAGGTTGGTGTAGAAGTAAAAATTAAAAACATTGCAAAAGATTTAGAGGTTGGAGAAGAATTCTCATTTTTTTCAAATGAAGTGTTAAGATATTTAAAATTAGCAGAAAACAAGATCCCATTAGGTAAAATTAATTATGATGCTTTCCCACCTTGCATGAAAAGTTTTAAAAATTTAATTGATAAAGGTAAAATAGAAGATGAAAGCCTTTACCAATATATAGCCTTCTTAATATCAATAGGAATCGATGAAGATGAGTTAAGTAATGTAATAGCTAATTCATTAGGTATTTCTCCTAATTTGTCAAGAAAGATTGCTAAAGGTTTCTTAAGCGTAGAAAATATAAGTCCTTATAGGTGTGATATAATGAAGAAGAAAGGTCTTTGCCCTCAAGATTGTGGAGGTAAGCATCCAGTTCTTGTTTATAAGAGAAATGTTAAGGAAAATTCTAACAAATAAGATCTTCTTTAACCATATTTGTTAATTTTCTCAACCTTCTATGCCCTTCATCTAAAGCATCGTTGGCTTTGTTTATTATTTCATTTAATGATTCTTTGCTAAAAACAAAAGTATCATTTATTTTTAATGGCATAGTTATTTGTACAGCACTCATTAACTCAACAGTAAAAACATTGTCTGAGCTAGATATTATTCCACTGTGTTTAAACCCAGAAATTCTTGCTATGTTTAATATGTTTAAAGCGCAATCAATTCTTTCTGTTCTTATATGTATTATAGGCCCTGTAACTTTGAGCCATAGATCATTAAATGGCCTTGATATTACATTAGCTATATTATATATAGATATTTTTTCATGAGACTTATAAACAACTCTTGATTTATCTCTTTCCCATGGCCATTTACCTTCTATTATAGTTATTCTACCTAGGCAGCTGCTAGATGTACCAAATTTTTCTCCATTTAATTCTAATATGAATTCTTCAGCATGTGGGTCTAAATATCCTATTATTCTTTCTTGTTTTAATATTTCGTCAATTTTTTTCAACATAGACATCTACTACCACCTGGTATAATCTTGGTCCAACAGGCCTGACCTCTTTTGAGTTGATTATTTTATATGTTATATTATGCTTTTCTAGTTCTTTTTTTGTTAATTCTTCTGCTTTACTTAGATATTCATCTTTTCTTGCGCTTACGTGTAAATACAAGTGAATATACCCCATTTTATCTATTGATGATATTGCATATTTGACATAATCCAAAGCTTTATCTGGTAAAGGCATTAGTACTCTGTCAGAAGAATTTAGTAATTTTTCTTCTATAATTTCCTTTGCATCACCTAGATAAGGAACAACGATATCTTTAACTTTGTTAAGTTCGATGTTTTCTATCATATATTTATATGCATCGGGATTTATGTCTATACTGTGAACAACCTTGGGATTTGATTTTTTTGCAATTATAATTGAAAATAAACCTGCACCTGCAAACATGTTTATTATTCTTTCTCCTTCCTTTACAAGATTTGCTATCCTTAGATGTTCATAACTTAGCCTTGGTGTAATGAATACCTTTTTTATATCAACCTTAAACATGCAGTTATGCTCTTTGTATATAGTTTCAGACCTTTTTTCTCCTGCAAGATATTTATAATTGCGTATTTTCAATTCCCCCATTACAGGAGTTGCTGCATGCCAGACACTTTTAACGAATTTATTTTTCTCTAAAATTTCGTTAGCTAATTTTTTGAGCTCTTCTTCATTTACATCATTAAATGGTACTTTAATTATAGCTATATCTCCTATGTATTCTATTTTTGGGTTTTTCCAAATCATTTTTGATCTATGAATTAATATGTTATAAAGCTTATTTATATTATTGGTTTTATTTCATTTCTTAGGTAATCCCTTATTATTTCGTTAAACTCTTTCGGTTTTTCTAAATAGCATGCATGTTGTGTTCCTAGATATACCAGCCTCGAGCTTTTTACATTATCTAAAATTAATTGTGCGTTACTTATTGGTGCTATGTCGTCTTTAGTTCCCCATATTAGTAATATTGGCTTCCCTTCCATATTTTTTAGCTTATCCTTATAATTAATTATTCTAACCCCTCCTATGATTACAGCCCCTTTAATTTTTTCAGGATAATTTGCTCCCACTCCAGCAGCTGCGTATCCTCCAGAGCTTGCTCCTATGATTACAGCGTCTTTTAGTCCTATAGAGTTCATAAAATCGTTAATGAATTTATATTCACTGTCTTCATCATATATACCTTTATCTGATTTTCCTTGGCCTGGTGGATCTATTGATATTACTTTAAATCCTTCATTGTATATTGTATCATAAGTTCCTACATCTATCCATGTTTTTGCATTATATCTTATTCCAGGTACAAGTAAAACAGGATATCCATCTCCATCATCATAATAATTTATTTTCAATCCACTTACTCTAACCATTTTTTCTGTATACATACTTATCACAAAAATGAATTGTTGTTTGCAGGAATATTTAATTTTTAATTTAGGTTTGTTTATTATTGCAAGCATTAAATATATTTCTTTTATGTGCTATAGATTTAATAATTTATAATTTAAGCAACAATAACTTTTATTGTTAATCCCAGGTTAATAATGATTACAATGTTTGTAATTTTTGTTTCCTGCGTAATTTTTATAAATTTATAATTTAAGTAATATACCAACTGATAGGGAGAAAAGTATGTATGTTCAATACACGTTGCACGAATGGGTTGGAGTGCCACCCGATATTGCCTTTACAGAAAATCTAAAGAAAGCTGTAATAAATACTTTAAGAAATGAGCTTGAAGGTCAAGCAGACCCCGATTTAGGAATAATTATTGCCGTATTAGATGCTGAAATAGAAGGTGATGGAATTCTGTTATCCGAAGATCCAAATGTTTATTTTCCTGTTAAATATACATTAATATCCTATGAACCCATGCAGTTAGAAGTAGCTAAAGGAGTGGTTAGAGACGCAAGAGATTTCGGTCTTTTCGTTAGTTTGGGCCCAATAGATGGTTTTGTTCATAGAAGCCAAATAATGGATGAAGATGTAGAATATATACAGGAAAGAAGAGGGTTTAAGGGAAAAGAGACCGGTAGGCTTATTGAAGCAGGAGACATAGTTAATGTTAGGATAACACAAATAAGCAAAGCATCCAAAAGATCTGGCTTATTTAGAATAGGGTTAACTATGAGGCAACCTTATTTGGGAAAGAAAGAATGGTATAAGGAAACAAAAATAGAGGAAGATAAAGAGCAAAAGCAATAAATTTATTTAATTATAAAATTTTAAGGGGTGTAAATTTTGGGGGAGGCAGTAGATTATAGTGAATTTTCTAAGATAGATTTAAGAGTTGGTAAAATATTAAGCGTAGAATTGGTACCAAATAGTAGGAAACTTCTTAAATTGATGGTTGATCTTGGAACTGAACAGAGACAAATACTAGCAGGCTTACAAAAATGGTACAAGCCTGAAGAGCTTGTTGGTAAGTTAGTTATAGTGGTTGCTAACCTTAAGCCAAAGGTTATGGGAGGTCTAGAAAGCCAGGGTATGATACTCGCCGTTCCATGCGGAGAAGATCAAAAACCTGTTATATTAACACCCTTAGAGCCTGTAAACCCTGGCTCTAAAGTATGCTAGGAAAGATTTATTGGGTTTATTTTAAATACAATATTGGGGCCTAGCAATGAAGAGGGTTTTAAGTGAAGAGGATATAAATGATTTCGAACCCACGCCTGGAGCTGGGCCCTGCATTGAGGAATTTTTTGGTAACAATGATGATATACAAGAAATTAATAGCGTCAGCAAAAACAGAGAAAATGATTATGTAGATGTATTGCTCTATTACAATAAAATTTCATTTTATTTAAAGCTTTTCAATGGGATTGATTGCCTTCATATAATGTATGGTGTTATAGAATCTTGTGAAGAGGAAGAGAAAGATTTTTTGATAAAACTTGCAGATGAGCCGGAGGTGTATAAAATAATAGTTCAAGGAAAATGCGTTAAGCTTATAATTCCTGCTATTCCGTTATTAAGAATATATAAAATTATGGAAAAAGCAAAAATAAATTCAAAAGAAATAATAGCTTACAGATTTTCAGAGCAAGGTGAAGAACTTAATGAGTCTACGTTTCAAAGTTAATTCTTGGCTAAGCAAAGACGTGTATAAGGAGTTGCTAAATTTTTCTGATTTTATAACGAGGAAAGAAGGAATATCTATATTTGAGATAAACGAAGAAAAGATGAAAAATAACAAATATACTCCAATAGATGTTATTGAGAAATTAAAAGAACTCGAAGATGTAATAGATAAGAACGATATAATTAATATAGAAAATTTTTTTAAAGATTCAATAGGAGTTAAATTAGAATATGATGGAAAATTTATTATATTAAAGTCTAAGCTTTTTTTAAAGCCCTATTTAGAAGATTTTCAATTTAGAGGAAAATATAATAGTACCCACAAATATTATCAGTTTGAGCCTTTTTTATATTTTGATTTGAAGGAACATTTAATTTCTAAAGGATTGATAGTTGACGATAAAACAGGTATATTTATTGATAATAAATTACCTAGGCAATTAAAGTTCAATGGGGAATTGAGAGATTATCAAGAGGAGGCAGTAAAGGCATGGGAATCTAATAAGAGTAAAGGGGTAATAGTTTTACCTACAGGCTCTGGGAAAACTATTGTAGCTATAAATGCTATGACAAAGCTAAATGTACCTACCCTTATTGTTGTTTATACAAAAGAACACATAAGGCAATGGGAAGATTCTATAAAGAAGTTCACCGATGCAGGAGGCATGATAGGTTCATTTTATGGTGATGAAAAAACAATTCTTCCAATAACTATTACAACGTATCAAAGCGCTTTTAGAAATATTGATATATTTTCTAAAAAGTTCATGCTATTAATATTTGATGAAGCTCATCATTTACCAGCTGAGAAATTTAAGGCAATAGCTACAAAAATGCCCTCTCCATATAGAATGGGACTTTCTGCAACTGCAGTAAGAGAAGATGGAAAACATGAAGAAATATTTCCTTTAATTGGGGGCATAATTTATCAAAAATCTCCAAGTGAATTATCAGAAGAGGGTTATTTAGCGCCTTTTATTATAAGGAGAATAAGAGTCGAGCTAAATAAAGAAGATATGAATAAATATGATGAGCTAAGAAAGCTATACATTAATTATAGCAAGGGTAGAAGCTTCAATGAGATATTAGAAGCAGCCAGAAGGGGAGAAACGAATGCAATAAGGGCATTGAAAATAAAATCACAAATGCAACAAATCATACAAAAGAGCAGTTCTAAAATAGAAAAAGTTATTGAAATTGCCAAAAATGAATTAAGTAAAGGCTCTAAAATAATAATATTTACTCAGTATAGGGATCAGGCCGAAGAACTTGCTAGTAAATTAAATGCATATTTAATTCATGGAGGCATAGATGAAAAAAACAGAATAGAAACCTTATATAATTTTAAGAGTTCTAAATCAGGTATATTAGTAATCACAACAGTTGGAGATGAAGGTCTTGACATACCTGATGCAAATGTTGGTATATTTGTTTCTGGAACTGGTTCGAGGAGACAGTTCATACAAAGGCTTGGAAGGCTTTTAAGGCCTATACCAGGGAAAAAATCAGTTTTATATGAAATAATTGCAAGCAGGACTAGTGAAGAAGCACAATCTAAAAAAAGGAGAAGCGGAATCTAATTTTTTATTATAACTTAAGAAAACTAGCTTATTAGGGAAGAAAAGATTAGAGAGATTTCATGGCATCGCTAACTAATTTTGGTAGTTCGAAAGGAGTCTTAGCGACTTTTATACCAACGCTTTCAAGTCTCTCAACTTTGTCTTTATATGTTCCAGAGCCAAGCATTATTATAGCTCCTGCATGCCCCATTCTTTTGCCTTCTGGAGCAGTTCTACCTGCAATAAATGCCACTACAGGCTTAGTGAATCTCTTTTCTTCAACCATCTTGGCAGCTCTTTCTTCTGCGTCTCCTCCAATTTCACCTACTATTATTAACGCTTTGGTTTGAGGGTCTTTTTCATAGTATTCCATAACCTCTGTGAAAGTTAACCCTATGACTGGATCTCCTCCAATTCCAATAACTGTTGATTGCCCAATACCGGCTCTTGATAACGCATAGCTGACTTCATATGTTAGTGTTCCGCTTCTAGAAGCAATACCTACTGGACCTGGAGTAAATACATGAGCTGGCATTATACCAACCTTAGCCTTCCCTGGAGTTATTGCGCCTGGGCAATTAGGTCCAATTACATTAACTCCCTTGGACTTTGCATAATTTATGAATTCAAGCGAATCATGAACAGGAATATGCTCAGTTATAACTACAACTAGTTTTAGGCCTGCATCTACTGATTCATAAACAGCATCTGCTGCGAATTTAGCTGGTACAAATATTATTGAGGAATTTGCTTCTGGATGTTCTTTAACAGCTTCTACTACTGTATCGTAAACTGGTACTCCGTGTACATTCATACCTCCTTTTCCAGGAGTAACACCTGCAACTATTTTTGTTCCATAGTCCAGCATAAGTTTAGTGTGGAATGAACCCTCATTTCCAGTTATTCCTTGTACAATTAATCTTGTATTTTCATTAACTAATATACCCATTTTTTATCACCCTTATTTACTAACTACAACTTTAACAGCTTCTATTGGATCATTAAAAGCTTCTATACCAGCTTTCTTTAATATTTCTCTTCCTTGCTCCTCATTGGTACCAGTTAATCTAATTACTATAGGTTTTTTAACTTTTGACTCATTTAATGCCATTACTACACCTTTTGCTACCTCATCAGCCCTTGTTATTCCTCCAAACATGTTTATGAATATTTTTTTAGCCTTTGGATAATCAAGCAAGAATTTGACACAGGTCTTTACGTGCTCTGCATCTGCTCCTCCACCCATATCCAAGAAGTTTGCAGGTTTCCCGCCATATTCGTAGATCAGATCCATAGTTGTCATTGTAAGACCTGCTCCATTACCTAAAACTCCTATGTCTCCATCAAGTTCAACGAAAGCTAGATCAAGTTCATGAGCTTTAATTTCATATTCAGTATTTTCTCCAAGTCTTTCTTCCTCAGTCTTTGCATAGTTTTCATGTCTAAATAATGAATTATCATCTATTGTTATTCTAAGGTCTAGTGGCAAAACTTTATCGTTTAGATAAGCTAATGGATTACTCTCGGCTAATTCCGCATCATATTCTATAAAGGCTTTGTAGAGAGTCGTCAAGAATTTTTCAAAACTATTTAATGCCTTGCCTGTAACTCCAATACTCTTACCTATGATTCTTGCTTCATAGCTTCTTAATCCTATAACTGTATTAATTGGATATCTTATTATGCTTTCAGGTTTAGTTCTTGCAATTTCTTCTATATCAACTCCTCCATATTTTGATGCTAATACTAAAGGCATTCTTAATGATCTGTCAATAACTATGCCAACGTATAGCTCATTTTCATGAGGTATAGCTTTTTCTATTAAAATGAAAGATGGTTTTATTCCTTTTATAGGAGTTTCAAATAATATTTGAGCAGTTTTTACAGCTTCATCGATTGATTTAACTAATTTAATCCCTCCTGATTTGCCTCTTCCTGCAACTAATACTTGGGCTTTAACAACTAATGGAGGCTCTATATTTGCCTCCTTAATCTTTTTTTCTATATCATCACCTTTTTTTATTAAAACGCTTTGAGGTACCTCAAAACCATAATTTTTTATTATTTCTTTCGCTTCGAACTCAAACAGTTTCAATCCTTTCACCTATTGTATCATGCTTGAAACTTAATTAAATTCTTTTATTAAGGTTTTTATTATATAATAATAGAACATGAAATTTCTATAAAAAAGTAAGAAAAAGAATATATAAGCGATAGACTTAACATTTACATTTGGAAACTATGGGTGTATATGGTGAACAGGAGACGTAAACAATCAGAGAAAGAAGATCTGTATAGAACAGATTTTCACAGACTTAGTTCATATCCTACATACAGGGATACAAACGAAAAAATAATGCTAAACCAAGGAGATTTAATAAAGGTAACTATAGGGAATATGGACGAAAACGGTAGAGGTTTAGCTTTATACAAAAATTACAAGGTTTTTGTTAAAGGCGAAGTGTATCCTGGAGATAAAGTCAATGTAAGAATAGAATCAATCAAAGGAAATACTATAATTGGAACAGTAGAGCAAGTGGAGGAGAGGAATAGTTGAGTAATAATGAGTGCAAGCCAAGCAAAGATTTTATGAGGAATATAGTTAATAATGTTGTTTCAGATTATTCTAGTAAAATATCATCAAATATTATAGAAGAAATTAAAAAGAAAATAGGTTATGCTGAGACGAAGTATAAATTTAGCATCTATGGTGGAGATCCCCAGAAAATAATTAATTATTTACAAAGTGAAGAATGGGGTGATTTAGTTTCTTATACAAGGTCTCTCCACATAGAAGATGTTTTAAAGACAATTTTAGAAAAATTATATAATGAGTATAAGGACAGCTGCAGTAATGTTGCCGAATATGCAAAAAAACTTTCAGAATCTTTTAACTTTAGCCAAGAAAAAAAGGAAAACATAAGTTTAGATTCTATTATTAATTCCCTTAAATTATATGGTTATCAACCTGAAATTATGGAAAATGAGGTTTCATTTAAAGATGGTAATGTAACAGTTAGAATTATAGTAGCAAATGGCTCCCTTTCTTATATTGTTTGCAAGGAAGGTAAAGCCCAAAACTTAGATACAATAATGGCAAGAACTAATAAGATAAAGGAAATATAATAATACTAAGATTTTTATAATTTACTGCAATGGAATATTTATTCTTTTGAGCAAAAAAGCAAAATCATCTTTACTAAAAGATGAGATTTAAAATATTTATAAAATATTTATAAATAGGATGAAAGGTTTGGAGCCAACTGATTCGTTAATAGGGGTTGTTGGTAAGACTAATGTCGGGAAATCAACTTTCTTTAGTGCTGCAACAGAAATTGAGGTTCCTATAGAAAATAGACCCTTTGTTACAATAGAACCAAATGTAGGTATTGGATATGCGAGAAGAAAATGCGTACATATAGAGCTAGGTTTACCTAAATGCGATGCATCTAATAGCGTATGTGAAAATGGGGAGAGGCTTATACCAGTAAAAATGATGGACGTGGCTGGTTTAGTTCCTGGAGCCCATCAAGGCAGGGGTTTAGGAAATAAATTTCTTGATGATTTAAGAAGAGCAGATGTTTTTCTATTAATTGTTGATTCAAGTGGTTCAACAAGTCCTGAAGGAGTAGTGTCAAGACCTGGAACATATGATCCTGTAGATGAAATAAAATTTGTTGTGGATGAAATTGATGAATGGATATATCAATCTGTAGAAAAAGACTGGGATAAGTTTTTAAAGCAGTATGCTATTGGTGCGATAAAAGATCCACTGGAAGAATTTTCGCAAAGGTTATCTGGCTTTGGAATTTTAAAAGAGCAAATAGAAGTTGCTTTGGATCACTTAAAGATATCTTCTAATGAGCTATTTAAAATAAATAAACAAGACTTAAAAAATCTGTTAAAAGAAATTAGAAGACTTACTAAACCTATGGTAATAGTTGCGAACAAAATTGACATACCTGGTAGTGAAAAAAATTTTGAGAAAATTAAAAATACTTTTAAGGAATATCCTGTAATTCCAGCTAGCGCAGCAGCTGAATTATTGTTAAGAAAGCTAAGAAAAAAGAAGGCTATAGAGTATATACCAGGAGATCAAGATTTTAAGATAAACCAGACAGAAATTGATAGTAAAACTAAAAGTGCGTTAGAATTAATTAAACAGAATATTATGGAAAAGTATAAAGGAACAGGGGTAGTACAAGCAATAAACGAGGCCTTATTTAATTCTTTAAAATTGATACCAGTATATCCTGTTGAGGACATAAATAAATATACAGATAAAAAGAATAGGATTTTGCCAGATGTAATATTAATACGCAAAGGTTCTACAGCAAAAGATTTAGCTAGTAAAATTCATAGCGATTTAGCTAAAACTTTTCTTTATGCAATAAATGCTAAGAATAAACAAAGAATAGGTGCAGGTTATTTATTAAATGAAAATGATGTCATAAAAATAGTTGCAACGGCAGGTAAAGGCTAAGAGAGTAACTTTTTTGCTTTGTTAATAGTACCGCTCGTCTTTATTGGTATTATTAATATATCATTATTATCTATTTTTCTTAATAGAGATAACGAAGACAGAAGATAGTCAACATATATGTGTTTGATTCTTATTATACCTCTATTTGTCACGTTATTAAAATATATTAATTTTAAATAGGAATCTGCAAGATTTGTTGCTCCAAATAACTCTTTATATTTTTCCCTAATGGCATTTTCTAATAAACCAGGGTCTATTTGTTTCGATGTAGCTATTTCAAAAACTAAATATCTTTTTCTTGATTTTTTTATCTTGGACTTTTTTGGTATTATTATAAAGTTTTTTGATAATTTATTAAAATAACTTTTATTTAAAATATATGTGATGAAAGTACTAATAATAGTTGCAATAATAATTGATAATAGAATAATGTATAAAAAGTAAAAATTCATTACTTATTTTTACCTCTTTCTTGTTAATTTTCTCGCCTCTCTTTCCGTTTCTCTTAAAATTATTATATCTCCTATTCTTACTGCGCCCATTACATTTCTTGTTATTATCCTACCTTTATCTTTGCCTTCAAGAATTCTAACTCTAACCTGAGTAACTTCTCCAGCTACCCCAGTTCTGCCTATTAATTGTATCACTTCTGCTGGATATCCTAACTCTTCTATTATTTGTGAGTCTTGGGAGGTTTTTTCTTTCTTTTGCTCGCTCAAATCTTTCACCTTATATTAAATTAAATAGAACCCTTAATAAACGTAGCTTTAATTTTTTAAAAATAAAATATATTTATTCTTTTTTGCTTTCTGGCAGGTAATCTATTGATTTTTTAGCTAATCTTAACGCAGTATTAAATATATGGCTTCCTACTTCTGCTGATAATCTAAGCTCATCATCTATTTCCTTTGATGCCTGTTTTAATCCTTCATATAAAAATTGCTCGGCTAGAAGTTCTATCATTGAAATTCTCCTAGAGATAAGTTTGTCTTTTGTTTTCCCAATTTCTTTTATATAATTGAAATGATCTTCTAATGCTTGCGTTAGATCCTCTATACCCTTCCCCATAACAGCGCTTGTCCTAATTAATTTAGGCGTCCAGCTTGAATCGCTTGATCCTATATCACCTTTCTCTAAAGCAAATGAAAGATATTCGTACGTTTTAGTTGCATCTTCTTTATCGTCTTTATTTAATACGTATATGTCTCCTATTTCCATAACTCCTGCTTTCAAGGCTTGTATGTCGTCACCTGCTCCGGGCATTGTTACAACTACTATAGTATTTGCAATATTCATAATATCTACTTCTGATTGTCCAACACCTACAGTTTCTATAATTATTTTATCGTAGCCAAAAGCATCAAACGCTTCAATCATAGTTAAAGCAGCTAAGCTTAAGCCTCCTTTTAGCCCCTTTGACGAAATGCTTCTAATAAAAACACCGGGATCTGTTGCATGTTCTTGCATTCTTAGCCTGTCCCCTAAGAGAGCCCCCCCACTTATTGGACTGCTTGGATCTATTGCTATAACTGCTACCCTATATCCTCTTTTTCTTAAAGATGTTATTAGCCTTGAAATTAGCGTGCTTTTTCCTGAGCCTGGTATACCTGTAATACCTATTACATGTGCTTTTCCTGCCATTTTTGCAAGTTTTTCTAAAAGACCTTCTGGCATTGTGTAAGGGTTCTCTAAATAACTTAGTATTTTTCCAATTGATCTTAAATTACCCTTTGACGCTTTATATAGTAATTCATCTAAATTTATTTCTGAAACTGACAAATAGTTCAACCTCTATTTTTCTGCTTTTCTCTTTTCTTCTGCCAATCTCCTTACAATATCGACGATCCTGTTTAAACTTTCTCCTGGTAAAAAGACTTCCTTAACACCTATTTTCTTTAGTTCATCTACATCTATAATAGGTATGGTTCCTCCAACAACAACGGGTATATCTTCGGCCCCAGCATTTTTAAGTTCTTCCATAAGTTTGTTCATGTGATGTACATGAGCTCCGCTTAAGATGCTTACTCCTATTACATCAACATCTTCCTGTAATGCTGCTGAAACTATTTGTTCTGGGGTTTGCCTTATTCCTGTGTATATAACTTCAAATCCAGCATCTTTTAATGCTCTTGCTATGACTTTAGCCCCTCTATCGTGGCCATCAATTCCTAACTTTGCAACCAATACCTTATATTGATATTTAGTATATTGGAGGCTCAACATATGACCCAAACACCTCTTTTAATGTACTAATTATTTCTCCCAAAGTTGCTTTAGCTTTTGCTGCTTGTAATATATAAGGCATCAGGTTTACATCTTTTTCGGCTGCTTTTCTTAGCTCATTTAAAGATCTTTCCCACAATTCTTTATTTCTTTCGCTTCTTATTTTACTTATTCTGTTCTTTTGTCTTCTCTCTATTTCTGCTTGATCAAACTCAAGCAATGGCACATTTCTAATTTCATCTACTTGATTATCTTCAAAAATGTTAACGCCTACTATATATTTTTTCTTCTCTTCCACTTGTTTTTGATAATTATAGCTAGCATCAGTTAATTCCCTTTGTGGAAATCCTTTCTTAACAGCTTCTAACATCCCTCCAAGTTTTTCTATTCTGTCTATATAATTCCAGGCTTTTTCCTCAATCTCGTCTGTAAGCCATTCTACATAATAGCTTCCAGCTAGGGGATCTATAGTATCTGCTATGCCTGATTCGTAGGCAATTATTTGTTGAGTTCTTAAAGCTATTTTAGCTGCAAATTCACTTGGTACTCTAAAAGGTTCATCAAAGCTATTTGTGTGCAAGCTTTGAGTCCCTCCTAGAACAGCCGCCATGGCCTCTATTGTAGTTCTAATTATATTATTCCAAGGTTGTTGTGCTGTTAAAGAAACGCCGGCTGTCTGAGTATGAAATCTCATCCACATACTTCTTTCTTTTTTAGCATGGAACCATTCTTTCATAATTTTTGCCCACATTCTTCTAGCAGCTCTAAACTTTGCTATCTCTTCAAAGAAGTTTATATGAGAGTCCCAGAAGAAGCTTATTCTATGGGCAAATTCATCTACATCTAATCCCCTTGAAATTAACTGTCTTACATATTCAATTCCATCTGCTATTGTAAAAGCTAGTTCCTGAACAGCTGTTGAGCCTGCTTCTCTAATATGATATCCGCTTACGCTTATAGGATTCCATTTTGGTAGATTTTTAACACTCCACTCTATTAGATCCATGCTAACCCTTACTGCAGGTTCTGGAGGAAATACATAGCTTTTTTGTGCTATAAATTCTTTTAAAGGATCATTTTGTGTCGTTCCACCAATTTTATCATAGGGAACTCCTTGCATTTCGGCGACTCCAACATAAAAGCTTAACAATACAGGAGCTGGGGGATTAATAGTCATGTTTGTTGTTACTTCTCCCATATTTATTCCATCAAATACTACCCTCATATCTTCAATTGTAGGCACACTCACTCCTACAATACCAACTTCCCCTTCGGCCATTGGATCGTCTGGGTCTATCCCAATCAATGTTGGGTAATCAAATGCCAGGCTAAGACCAGTTTCTCCATGCTCTATTAAAAACTTTAATCTTTTGTTGGTTTCCTCAGGTCCTCCAAAACCACTAAACATTCTCATTGTCCAAAGTCTCGCTCTATACATAGTTGCATGTATTCCTCTTGTAAATGGATAACTTCCCGGAAATCCTAACTTAGAATTATAATCAAAGTCCTCCAAATCTGCAGGCGTGTACAAAATCTTTATTGGTATATTGCTTAGATTAGTAAACTCCTTTTCACGCTCTGGTACTTGTTTTATCCAATTTTGGAGAGTTTCTTTTTCCCATTTCTCTAAAGAGTTTTTAATCTCATTTAGTGACTTTTTATCGTATAAATTACCCATTACTCTCCCCATATTTGAATCGTATTACGAAAGTTTTATAATTATTTATGAACTTAATATATATGTGCATCATAAGAGGGATACAGTTATTTCATTAAGAAAATTAAATAAGGTTCTAAAATCAAAATAAAGCGGGGGGATTTAACTTAATGGTTAAGTTGTATTCAGAAATATTAAGCAAAGAAGTTGAAATATCTGATAAGCCTCAAAGGATAATTAGCCTCTCTCCAGCTATCACAGAAACTTTATATTTGATAGGAGCTGGCGATAGGGTTGTTGGAGTAAGTTTTTTCTGTAATAAACCTCCTGAAGTAAGTAAAAAACCTAGAGTAGGTGCATATTTAAACGTTAATTATAATTTATTAGAGAAATTAAATCCAGAACTTTTATTGGTAACTACTGGGGCGCAAAGGGAAAGGATTGAAGAACTTGAATCTAAGGGCTATAAAGTTTATCCAATACCTTTGCCGGTAAATATTTATGGGATCCTTGATAATATTATGATTACAGGAATAGTCGTAAACGAGATTGATAATGCAAGAGAACTAGCATATAAGCTTACTGAAAAATTAATAGAAATAAAGAATATACTTAAGGGTGTTAGGATTTATTATGAAATTGATTTAGGAGGCCCTGTTAGTGTAGGTTCTCATAGTTATATTGGGGATGCATTTAAATTTATGGGTATGTCACACGTATTTGAAAATGAAAGAGTTCCATACGTAATAAATCCAGATCCAAGTTCTATAATAAAATACAATCCAGATGTAATAATTTATGAACAAAAGTTAGGTGAAAATGCCACAGTCGATAAATTTATACAAAATTTAGAAAAAAGAAATATTAAAGAAATAAATGCGGTTAAAAATAAAAACATAGTAATAATGGAATATGATAGCTTAGCACATTATGGTCCTAGCTTCTTTGATGCTGCAATAAGGCTTGCTAATAGAATAAAGGAATTAAAGTTATAGTTCTATAGTTCATTTTTAATTTTGTATTTCTTTACACTTTTTAAAAAAAGGTATTGTTTTCATTTTTGCTAAGGATATATATGAACTTGGTAAAAAAAATAAAATTAATAGAAAAGCTCTACAAAATTTATTCTAAATATAATTTATTTAAAACATTATTTATATCAACAAGCTTATACGTTTTTAAAGCATTTAGCTCCATTTGCTTGTATTCTTCTTTTCCATAAATTTTTATGGCATTTTCTAAATAATTTGAAAATTCTTCAAAATCTTTTTCATCTATTTCTTTTGCTGTTGGATCTGTATAGAAGTTTATTAAATCTCTGATATCTTGACCAAATAGCCATCCATTCTCTCCGTGTTTTATTACTTCAAGAGCCCCTCCATCTTTTGCACCAACAACGGGAACTCCGTTTGCTAGCGATTTCATATATGAAGTTCCGCAAGCTTCCCATCCAGAAAATGGTGTAAAAGTTTGTATGTCACTGCCTGATATGAAAGTTTTTGCATTTAAAGCATCATAGTTGTGTACATGAATCACATTGCTATATTTCTTAGATAGTTTTCTGAATTCTTTTAAATAGTTCATTCCTTCTTTATCGTTGGGATGCGCTTTTCCACCTATAACAAATATTGCTTCCTTGCTTAAGCTGCTTTCCTCAATAAATTTTGTTATAAAATATGGTCTTTTATATGATGTAAGTCTTCTCAGCCAAATTACTACTGGTTTATCATATATTTTAATATCAGGCTTATAGTTTTTTAGTAAGAATCCTAATTCTGTTTTGGATTTTATATGTGCTTCCCAAATATCTTCTTTTTCTATCTTTTCAATTTCTTTTGAATTAAGTAAGTTTTTAATATGATCACTAACCCATCTATTAAGGTTAACTCCATTTGTTACATGTGTTATCTTATCTTTATATTCATCAAAAACTTTTTTTGTTATTTCTTCATGTTTTGCTGAAACTGTATAAGATAAGACAGAATTTTCTAAACCAATTTTTGTAAGCGTTATAAATTCATCATTAGATTTATATCCAAATTCCTCAGATAATATTGGAGATGGATAAACAGGGTGCCCCCAAGGACCAGGCGTGTGCGTTGTAAACCTATAATTTTTGAAATCAGGTAAAGCGAGAGTTACCAAAGCTGTATATGCTTCTTGAAGATCTATATTTTTCACTCTTTCAATTCCTATCACATTTTTTATATAATATGCGACTGACTTTGCTAAAAATATGTATTTATAGATTTTCTCTTCATAGCTATTTTCTATATACAACCTATCGCAAAAGCCCCTGAAAAATTCTGGGCACATAGATTCAAAAAATACCACTTTGCTTATTCCTCTCTCATAAATCCATGGTCTAACAAATACATTTTTTGATTTTATTGTTATTTGGAACTCAGCTTCAGGCTTTAATATGGATTCTAGAGGGAATGGTTGTGATTGGGGCATAGGTATAGGATTATCATTTTCATCAAAGCTATAGTCCACATAGCCTTTTTTATATAAAATAGTAAGGACGTAGTATTTTAAATTTCTTGATGCGGCAGCATAAAACTTGTCCCCTTCTAATATGCCTAATCCACCTGCATAAGAATATATTTCATCTAGAGCTACTTCGGGCGTTACTGATATAATTACATCGTTTATCAATTATATTTCACCTTTTAACAAGATAAAATATTTCTTAACGGATTAATATTTGTTCACTTAAAATGCTTTATGAAAAACTTTTTAGTAAGATCGTTTTTTAATTCATTGCTTTTATCAGAATTAAGATTAAAATTTTAAGAGAACTAAAACTAATAGGGTTTAGGTTGAATTTAAATGAAAATACGATAAAGAAAATATCATTCATAATAGGTTTAGTCATAGTTTTAGGTTTCTCATATATGGTAGGCTCTTCAGCATATCATATAGCTTTAACAACAAGTGGCGGCGGTTACAACAATTCTTACATAAGCGATGAAATATACTATGTTGATAGCGCAAGAAGAATTTTAGTCAACGTGTTTGGTTATAAAGGCCAGTTATATCCATATAGCGGTGAAACTCAGTCCAATTATTACAACTTTGAACATCCACCTTTAGCTAAATACATAATTGCTTTATCTATGGTTATATTAGGAGATAAGCCAATAAATTGGAGAATACCAAGTGTGATATTAGCTTCCCTAATTCCCTTAATACTTTACCTAGGTTTATCTATTGGTAATGATATTAAATGGATTTTCTTGGGTATATTAGCGTCTCTTATTGCTTCATCTGATAAGATATTGATTGTAATGGGATCAGTTGCCTTATTAGATATATATGCTGCTTTCTTTTTAACAATAGCAATAGTGTTTGCATTTAGGAAAAACCTTTTATTATCTGCAGTATTTGTAGGATTAGCTTCCGCATCAAAAGAAACAGGTCTATTCGGAGTATTGGCTCTTATAATTTTATCATTTTCCCTTTATGGCAAGAAATTTTTAGCAATAAAGAAGATTGCAGAAATAATATTGATTGTTATAGTTGTTATTTTAATTTTTTATATACCTTTGTTTTATCACTTCGGGGTACTAAATATAATTCAGCAAACTATTGGTGGTTACAAATGGGATTTGCAAAGTAGACCTCCAGGACCTCCAACTAGCACACCGAGCGGATGGCTATTTAATGTTAATCCTTTTGTTTTATCATACTCTCCCTTATTAGAGGCAGATACAACTCCTATTATTGAAGTCCCTGCTATGGTTTCTGCTATAAGCATTTTTATTAGTTGCATCCTTTATAAAAGGAATTATTGTTATAGGGCAGGCGTAGTATTTTATATTTCTATATTCTTAGGATTTTGGATTGTTTATTTAGCTGGGAATCACACTCTTTATAGCTTTTATTCTGTAATATTAACACCTGCAGCAGCAATTACATTAGTGGAAGCAATTGATATGATTATGGGTGGGCTTATTGGAAAAAATGAAAATAACGTTAGTTCAGTTTAGAAGAAGACCTTTGGCAGAAGAAAATATATGGACTGCAATTTCCTTAGCTAAGAATGAAAAATCAGACTTGATTATTTTTAGTGAGAATTGGCTATCCAGTAGAGCCATTAATTTAGATGATTATATCTATTATATAGAAAAAATAGGAAATATCCTAGATTCAAATATACTTGGGGGAATTCAATATGTTAATGAAAGCGATTCAATTAAAAGCGTTGGAATATCATATATTAATAGAAAACCGGTAAGGATATGTGAGAAGATAAATCCATCTAAAGCAGTTGGAGAAAGAGAAATATTAGCTGGGGGAAAATATATAGCGCCTATAAAAGTATATGATTGGAAAATAGGTTGCATAGCATGTGTTGATATATTCTATCCTGAGATATCTAGGTTACATGCAATAAATATGGCAGACATAATATATAATCCAGCTAGTATTTCTGGTGAAAGCGTAAAACTTTGGCATTCAGTCCTTCAGACAAGAGCTGCAGAAAATGTGGTATATTCTATTGGAGTAAATAATACTAATACAATGTATCCAGATCAAAGAATAACGGCGGGCGAAAGCGTAGTTTTTAATCCTCATGGAGATAAGATTTTAGAATTAGGCAGCGAAGATACAGCAATAACTGTTTCATTAGATTATGATTATTTTGATTTTGTTAACAGGCGTTGGGCTTTTAGGGAGGACTTAATAAACAAGTATTCTAATATTTATAAATCGTTTTTCAAGGAAAATAATTAAAATAGCTTAATATTTTAAAACGTTTATAAAGTATAAATAATGAAGCTATATTCTTTAAGGTCACAATAGTCTATAATGGATGAGAGCTAGGTAACACTGTAAAAATATAAGGGAATGTAATAATGTTCGAAGGTTGGCATTTACTAACTAATAAGAATGGCAAAGAAATAATATGGATAGTTAAAGGTTATGAGCATCCAAAAGAAGGTTTTATATCAATACCATATAGGATATCAGGTAATAGAATTAAATCCGATGAATTTAGCAATTATATACCAAAAGAATACTATAGATATCTTGATTGCGTTGGTAGATATGTTCCTGTTGTAAAAAAAGATGACATCTTGAATTACTATGATCCAAAGGAGATGTATTTTAGCAAAAAGAATTCTTTGCCTGAAAAGATTAACGATCTTATAAAATATCTTAATCCAGAATATGTAGGATTAATAGGTAGTTATGCATTTGGGTTTCAAGTAAAGCATAGCGATGTTGATTTGCTTCTTTATGGTAATAATAGGGAAATTTATGAAAAGCTAATAGAATTAAGGAATAGTGAATTTATATCTAATTGTATTAATAGATATAATAAGGTATCTGATACAATGTCTTATAATAGCTATAAAATTCTATCAGAATTAAAAGTTTTGGATTCATGCTATATGAATATACCTTACACTATTAGGATATTAAGGCAGATTTATAATAAGGAGTGTGTAAGTAATTATAAGACTTTGAATATTTTTAAAGGAGAAATAGAGATATATGATAATAACGAAAACTATTTGGTACCAAGCATTTATTTAGCGTACAACGAAAACTACGGTAAAATTGAAATTATGACATGGCATACCAGGTATTCTGAATTACCTTTAGGTAAATATATTATAGAAGGAATCATTCAATTGGATCTAAAAAGAAATAAACTCATTATTGTTCCTGATTTAGGTGGAAGAATTGATCCAATCAAGATATGGGCATGACTCTACTATAATAACGAAAGATTTATTGGTTGCTGTAGAAATTGGAATAAAGTCGCCTGATGGGCTAATACCAGTTATACCTAAATATATTAATTGTGAAAATAGTAAATGGAAAAGAAAAAAAATAAGTTTTTGTAGAATACTTTCAGAATATGGCCCTTATGGCATAAGCAATGCTATAAAAAACTCAAAAATTAAAATGATATATGATCCGGCGTATAAAATAATGATGCCATATGTTAGACAAGAAGATATAATGATTTATAATAATCCTAAAGACGCTTTTATAGAGAACTTTATTAATTCCTATAGATATGTAGAAAGCTTACCCCTATTTGAATTAATTAAAGATCTTGATATAACACAGATAGGCATTACGGGCTCATATTCATTAGGTATGCAGTATGAGGAATCTGATATGGATTTGGTAATTTATGGAGAAAAAAATGTCGAGTTAATTTACAATAAATTCATTAATAATACGAATATTATAGAATGTAAAAACGAATTCGGAGGAGTAATAATTGAAGGCCCATGTACTTCTTGGAGGAGAGGTTCTTATAAGGGTATGGCATACAGTTGGACCGGAGTTCCTAATGAAATAGCATATCACTGTGATCCAATTAAAAACTACAACAAAATAACAATACCATATAAAATAGAAAATTTAAATGTTTATATACCAAAAGGACAAATTGGTGGGCTTTTATATCCTCCATGCGTAAAAGATAGTAACGGGAGGTATATAATATCATTTGAATTTAATGCTGGTTATTTATTATATAATGGAGGTTACATAAATATTTCAGGACTCTCTGATGAGAAGACTATAGTTATAGGTACAAGAGAATTTCCAGGAAAAATAAGTGCTGTTAAATCAAAACCATAAGTTATTTATTGTTAACCCCCCGGTTAACAATACGAAAATCAATAATTTTTATATTAGATATCAGGAAGAAAGCTTTTTTATTGAAAAATATAAATTTTTATAAGGTGTAAAGTTTGACTATAGAAAACGTTATTCAAGTAATCAAGGATACTGAAGTTGCAACAAATAACGCCTTTTCAGCTTCGCCTTATTTAAAATATGCTGTAGCAGCTGACTGGACTGCTATTTCAGCATATGCAATAGTTTTAATAATTACGTTAACGCTATATAGCTCAAAAAAGGAAAAAGAAAGGGCCTACAATGTTGCTTTAGTTATTGTTAGTATAGCAAGCAAGAAAGTAAAAAATGTTTTATATAAAAATATATCATATCATAAAAAATTAAAGATTCCTATGTATTTGGTTATAGATGAAGGGGCAGAGCTACAAGAGGACCTTTCTAAAAATAAAGATATAAACCTTGTTATTGTTCCTAAATCATTTAGGCATGATTTATTCGGTAAAGGTCGTGCCCTAAGATACTTTGTTGAAAATTTTGTTAAACCAGATTTTTGGTATGTATTTCTTGATGATGATAATTTAATATTGAACAATACTTTTCTATATGAAATACCATATTATGAGAAGAAAGGATACGTTGCGTTTAATCCAGTATTATTGCCTAGAAAAGGAAAATCCTACATGGCCTATATTATGGACTTTGCAAGGTATCTTGATGACATATCATTTTTTAGGTTTTTCACGGGACTTATTAAAAAGCCTTATGTTGGTTTACACGGTGAGCTTTTGGGAGTTAAAGGCTCTTTTTTACTTGAAGTAAATGCTTTTAATAAACCAAGTAAAGTTGAAGATTTTCTTTTCTCTATAGATGTTGTTAAAAATAATGGGAAGACATGGCAAAGTAATACAAAGGTCAGCATTTTGAGCCCGAATTCAATAAAGGATTTAATAAAACAGAGGGCAAGATGGTATTCAGGTATGACAGAAGATTCTAGATACGCTCCAATAACAATGAGAATAATAATAGCTATTAAAACTTTTTCTAGAACTTTGGGATTAATAGGTTTATGGATATTATTGCCTTTTGTGAATTATTATGTTGTTGCATTAATTTTAATACCAAGCAGTTTAGTTTACTGGCTTGTCTATATTTATGGAGTAAAGAAATCTGGGAAATTTAGGTATATAATAACTTTGCCAATATTTGGTTTGCTTGAGGGTTTTGGCTTAATATATGGACTAACAAGAATTGGAAAGAGAGAATTTATAGTTATAGATAAAACTATTTGACACAATCAAAATTTTTTAAACAATAATAAAAATTATGTTATTTTAAAAGTTCTATAGCTTTTTTAAGAGCTTCATTTTTTGAGTTTGTGTCATTGCTTGTACATGCTTCAACAACATACGCTAGAATCTTATATATGTTTATAATTTCATTACCTTGAGCTTTTACTGTAGTATCTATATTTTTAACATTTGCCGATAGAGAATCAACCAATAGCTCTAAAACCGATACTATGTCCTCGACATTTTCATGTTCATGATGATGTTCATGAACGTGCTCGTGTTCGTGCTCTTCCTCAACTTCTTCAACTATTTTATCCAAATCTTCTTTCTTCTTTGGTAATTCCATTCTTCTTCTTTCGCTACTCAATTTAAGCACCTATATGTCTTTCAATTAATTTGAATCCAGTGAGGATATTAATTTTTTCCTTAATTAATAAAAAATAAATATTTTTTTAAAAAATACTAAAATTCAATGTTCGCATGTCTACTGCGCATCTCATCTTCGCTGATGTTGAGTTTAGTCATTAGGCTATAAACAATTCCATCTAAAAATATCATCGTCGTGTCTTCAAACAGAGTTCCTAAAGGAGCTAGAGGTTCATGTAATCCCAATATTTGCCTTGCAAAATAGTCATCCATTTTGCTTATTTTTGATCTTCCCGGTATTTTTACTACCATGTCAGCAATGCTACCAAGAGGGGAATCAGGATAAGTTGTTAATGCAATAACTTTTGACCCTACTTTCTTTGCGGCATCAGCAGCATCAACAATTAATTGTGTTCTTCCTGAACCAGAAATTGCTATAGCAAGATCTCCTTTTGTAATACTTGGTACTATAGTTTCTCCTAAAACATATGAGTTAAAGCCCATATGAAGTAATCTCATAGCAAAAGCCTTGCCAACCAAGCCGCTTCTTCCAGCACCCATAACAAGTACTTTGGATTTCTTATTATATGCCTCAATAAGCATGTTCACAAGGTTATCAATTTCTTTTACATCAATTACTTCAGCTGCTTTTATAACAAAGTTGGCTATCTCTTTCATTGCTAGCAATGCAGCATGGTTTTCATTATTCAAAGAAGTCACCAATTAATTATAGTTAGACAAGATTATAAGTTTTTATTTTATATTTTATAGGTTTTTTAATTCAATATAAACCATGAAAGTTGTTTAAAAATGATTTCGAATCAATTAAATCAATTTAAAATTAATAATATATTTTATTTTTGATAAAGTCTTTTTAATATAAAATTAGAAAAGAGAACTTATTGTTTTATGGCTAAAAGACAATAATTATTTGTAATAGAAAAATAAACCAAGACTATAATAACAATTATAGGAGCTAAAATGAAATTACTAAGGCTAGTAATAGTTGGAATAGAAGGCTCAGTAAATTTAGGATACTTGTTAAGGTTAGCGGAGAACTTTGATGTTGACGAAATTTATTTAGTGTCACCAACAGCAAGTGCTTATGAGGCATCTAAATGGGCAGTAAAAGCATCTAATGAAATATACAATTTAATAATAGTTGATAGCATTGAGAAAGCATTAGAAGGAGTTGATTTGTCTATATGCACATCTGACGAAAGTTCAGCCAAAGATGTTCTTAGGATACCAATTACTCCTAAGAAAGCTTCAGAGCTTGCAGAAAAAGTAAGTAATAGGGTAGCCTTAGTATTAGGTAGAGAGAGTGTAGGTTTAACTAGGGATGAATTAAAAAAATGTGATTTATTATGCACCATACCATCTTCTCATAAATATACAGCGTTAAACGTATCAAACGCCGGTGCAATTATGCTTTACGAGCTTTATTTGATAAAAAATAGGCCTTCAGAAGTAGAGCTTGCTGACAAGAAGACTGTAAATTTGATAGAGGCTTATGCTAGAGCCTTAGTTGGTGATTCATTTGAGCAAAACGAACTAGAAGATATACTAATAGCTCTTAGAAAAGCTGTATCTAAGACGGAAAAAGGAGAGGCTACTAGGATATTAAAATTAATAAGTAGAATATGCTTAAAATATGGGTGTAAAGATAAACTGCAATATAAAGAATAAGATATAATAAGTGATTTATTTTTATTATAATTGCGTGAGATTATGTAGCATAATACTCTTCTTTTGTTTTTTGCAGTCTATCTAAGTATGAGCCTTCCTTATTTATTCTGGGCCTTCCACTTTCAGCGTCTCTTCTAATAGTTATCTTCAGTTCAGATAAAAGCTCGTTCATTGCTTTCTTTGTTTCCTTAGGTGTATTAGCATGTCCATGCATGCCAGGCTCTCCATTAAATACAATAATTCTATCGCTTATAAAATCTAGGATTATTATATCATGCTCTGCAACAAATGCTGTAACTTTTCTAATTTCCGTTAATCTTCTTATTATCTTTCCTATTGCGAGCCTTTCTTCTACATCTAAGTGGGCTGAAGGCTCGTCTAGCAAATATAGATCTGCGTTTGAACTTAAAGTTGCTGCAATTGCTAGCTTCTGCATTTCACCACCGCTCAATGATCTTGCTTCTCTATCAAACATTCTATTTAGATTTAACTTTTGTATTAATTCTAAATAAAGCCAAGAATTTGGGATTATGGCTTCAGGGTTAGCTAACTTTAAAACATCTTCAACTCTTAAACCTTCTGGAAACATTTCTGGACCTATGTATTGTGGCTTATAGCTTATTTTTAATTCTCTATAAGCTATAATATTTCCGTTTTCAGGTTTTAATTCTCCCGCTAAGAACTTTATAAAAGTTGTTTTTCCTATAGCATTAGGCCCAACTACTCCTACTACTTCTCCATTTGTTACATATCCTGCTTCAACATCAAGCTTGAAAGAACCTCTAACAATATTTACATTATCCCATTCTAAATATTTGTAAGTTTTACTATTAGTGTTTGTTATTGATTCAGATGCAAGCTTTCTGAACTGTATTGGATCTTTCCTTATCCTCATATTTTCTGATGGTAAATAACCATCTAAATAGTTATTTATTCCTACTCTAACTCCATACGGCTTTGATACTATTCCGTAAACACCTGGATCTCCATATATAATATGTATATAATCACTCAGATAGTCTAAAACAGCAAGATCGTGCTCTACTATCATAAAATATTTGTTTCTCTTGGCTTCATTCATTATTAGTTTAGATATATTTATCCTTTCTTTTACGTCAAGATAGCTGCTAGGTTCGTCAAATATGTAAATGTCTGCATCCTTGCTTAAAGTAGCTGCTATTAAAAGCTTTTGAAGCTCTCCTCCACTTAGATTTCTGACATCTCTATCAAATATTTTATCCAAACCTAATTGTTTTCCTAATTCTAAAGCTACACCTCTTTCATCAGCCTTTTGTAATAAAGTTTTTACATCACCCTTTATGTGTCTAGGAACTAAATCTATATACTGTATTTTATGGGCAGCTCTGATTTTTTTATTAGCAATTTTTTGAAAATATGTTTGGAGCTCACTTCCTCTAAACCTTCTTATTATTTCATCGTAGCTAACCTCTTTATCAAGTATACCAAGATTAGGTTTTAACTCTCCAGCAAGTATTTTTATTGCAGTTGTTTTACCTGTACCATTTTTTCCTAGTATGCCGACAACTTGTCCAGCTTTAGGTATAGGTAAACCATACAATTTAAATCCATTAACACCATATCTATGAACGGACTCTTCTTCTAGCTCTTCTGGCAAATTAACTATAGATATAGCTTCAAATGGACAGACTTTAATGCATAACCCACAGCCAATGCATACATCTTCATATATTACCGGCTTTCCTCTGGAAGATGTGTCAGCCTCTATTGCAACTCCTTTTTTGCTTTTGTTTATTGGACAGACACTAATGCATTCATAGTTACATTTCTTTGGCTTACAGCTATCATCATCGATTACTGCAATTCTAGTCATTTTTTGCACCTAGTCATTTTGCACAATTTAAAAAGAAATGAAAGGTTTTAAAATTATGCAGGTTGTTTAAAACTTGAACTCAAACTTTTCTCCAGGTTTCAATATAACTACATTTGTATTTATTCCCTTAGAAATAACTATTCTCTTAAATTCATTAGGATCTCCATATAATACTGGAAAAGTCCCATAATGCATAGGTATAGCAACTTTTGGTCTTATCATTTCTACAGCTTTTGCCGCTTCGTTATGGTCCATAGTGAAATGACCCCCTATGGGAAGCAATGCTATATCAGGTTTGTAAATCTCTCCAATAAGCTCCATCTCGGACATTATTCCTGTATCGCCTGCATGATATATAGTACCTTCATTAGTAATAATTACTGCACCTGTTGGAGATCCAAAACCTTCACTGCTATGATTTGCTGGAACTAAAGCAACTTTTATATTATCTACAATCATAGGACCTCCCATATTTCCTCCTATTACCCTATTTTCATCATTTATTTTGCTAGCAATATAATTCGCAAGTTCAAATATCGCGACTACTTTTGATTTAGGATTATTTTTCACGATTTCTATAGTATCACCAATATGATCATCATGACCGTGGGTTAAGACTATTACATCAACATTTTTTATGTTTTCGATTTTTGTATTTGAAGCAGGATTGGATATCCATGGGTCTATCAATATTTTCTTTCCTCCTGAATTTATCTCAAAAGCTGAGTGACCATAATAGACTAAGCTACCCAAATCTACTCACCTGTTATTCTGTATAATATGCGAGAATATTAGGTTTAACCTATTATTGGCACTTGGGGGAGATAATGTTTAGTAATGAAGAAATAGAAAAATTAATTAAGGCTGGTGCAATAGGAGCTGAAGCAAGAGAATTAGGGGCTTCATTGATAAAACCTGGTGCGAGCTCAAGAGAAATATGTGACGAAGTTGAAAACTCTATTATGAAGAAAGGTGCAAAGCTTGCTTTTCCATGTAATTTGTCAATCAATGAAATAGCTGCTCATTATACGCCAGGTATAAATGATGATATGAAGATTCCAGATATTGGAGTAATAAAAGTAGATGTAGGAGCTAGTATTGATGGATATCTATCTGATACTGCAACTACTGTTGTTTTGGGATCGCAATTTAAAGAACTTGCATTAACAGTTAATAAGGCATTAGAAAATGTGGTTTCTATAATGGAGCCTAATATAACTATATATGAAATAGGGAGAGCAATAGAGTCTACAATTAGAACTAATGGATTTAAACCTATAAAAAATTTAACAGGTCATACAATTTCAAGGTATAATTTACACGCTGGAGAAAGCATACCTAATTATGCGGACAGAAGCACATTTTATAAAAGATTAAGGCCAGGGACTCAAGTAGCTATAGAACCTTTTGGTACTTTTGGAAAGGGATTTGTAGTCGATGGACCTAAGGCGTATATTTATTCATTAACCGGAAGGAAGCCAAAATCTATATCTGAAGATGCTCAACAATTGTTAAATTATATACAAGAAAAATACAACACGCTTCCATTTGCAGCTAGATGGCTTACATCTGAATTTGAAGCTTCAAAAGTTGAAACTTTATTAAATGAATTAGTAAGGCAAAAAGCCTTAGTCAATTACCCAATACTTATTGAAGCGGGAAAAGGTTTAGTGGCACAATTTGAGCACACTTTCCTAATTCTTGATAATAAAGTTATTGTTACAACGTTATTGAAACAATAGCATTTTGATTAAAATGCTTTTATTAAACTTCTAAGGATATAAACAATTTCTTTCGTTTATATTTAAAATCAAGATTTAAACTTTATTATAACTCTTGAGATTTCAGAGCTCCCGCTTTATTCAATGTAAAAATTTAGATTTCCTTACTCTATAATGTTTTTAATATTTGTTATAATCTTTAAGCTCTGGATAAAAATAAAATTGTGGGGGCAAAAGGTACGGTGAGCTAAGTGGTAGGAATTGCTGCAGTAGAAAATTGGGTTTACTTGCTGATTAACATAGTTTGGGTATTAATATTTGTATTATACCTATTCGGTTTCGGAAATTACCTACAAGTCTATTGGTGGAAGGCAGATATAAAAAACAAATTAGCAGTTTTAAATGATATGGCTAATAGTGCAAGAAATAAAACATTAGAGTTTATGAACAAAAATAAAGCTAAAGATGCTTCCAAAACATTAGATAGGCTTATTGACTTTTTTGCTATAGATCCAGTTAATATTGAGCCCACAGATATAATAAATAGATTAAGACATATAATAAATCTCAGAGATACCAAATTCAAACAAACCTTTGAAATTTCAATGCCTGAAGCAAATGATGTAGCTAGAAGTATTGCTTCCACGGCTGCAGAGATCTCTTCTGCTCTATTTTTAATATATAAATATGTTCAGCATATATTGTTGAGCAGCGACAAAACTAAAAATTGGTATATGATAATGTATTTATCATTGATGATGCCTCAAATCATGCAAATTGCCAATATATATAGGAAAGCATTAGACGATTTTCTTGAGGGGGTTCCTGTAGGTGATGGTGCAGGTCCTATTGTTGCACTTAAATTAAGTAATTATAAGAAAGAATGGAGAGAAATAGATGAAGATACAGTTATGGCAGAAAGTGAATATAATGGAAGGAAAATATTGCTTGTTAAAGCGAAAGGTCCAGGATCTACGGTGGGAAGACCAGGAGAGGCTACAGCTAAAGTAATTAAGGAATCTCTTGCTAAAGGAGAAAAAGTTTCTTTATTAATAACTGTGGATGCTGCATTAAAATTTGAAGGAGAAGAAACAGGTACTATAGCAGAAGGAGTAGGAGCAGCAATTGGGGACCCAGGCCCTGAAAAAATAATGTTTGAAAGAATAGCAGCTGAATACAATATACCATTAAGAGCGGTTATAGTTAAAATGGGTATGGATGAAGCAATAATGGCTATGGATAAGAAAATATTGGATGGAACGGACAAAGCTGTTGAAAGAGTAAAGCAAATTATAGAAGAAGAATCAAGACCAGGAGATACAGTAGTTATAGCTGGAATTGGTAATACGGCAGGTGTAGGTCAATGAGCGGCATTTTTAATACTAGTTTTTATTATCAAGCCATATTGTTGTTAGTTGTACTTATAATAGTTATTCTATTAACATTTAGGCAGGCTAACGAATTAAGAAAAATGGCTGAAATGCAAAAAAGACCAAAGTTTGTTACAGTAGAAGATTGTAACGGAATGATAACAACTAGGGATTTCAGGCAAGGGGATTTTGTAGGATTAATTGAAGGACCTTGCGATAACAATGGCAACATAAGAAAAATAGTTGGCATTTATGCTATTAAAGAAGAAAAGCAGAAAAAGGGTTCCAGATTTCTGTAATTAGTTTTTATTAAAAGGCTTTAAAATTATTACTTAGGCCTTAGATTATTATGCTATCAGTTTTGGGCAAACTATTAATATATGAATAAGGGAAGAATTTAAATTTTCAGTAAAATTAAAAACTTAAATAAAAACATAATTAAGAACAGTATACGAGAGCATGGGAAAAGGAAACTCTTTCATAATTTAGTAAGGTTGATCTATTTAATAGGCTTGATATAAAATGTTTGCAGAGGTATAATAATTTAATACCCCTCTCAAATAGTATAGATTAGGATCATGGCGATAAACTTGAGGATTACATTATCTTGGGAATATTGTGACATTTGTAAAAGAAGGGTAGCAACAAGCAATTGCAGGATAGATAGCAAAGAATTTATAAGAGTATGCCCTTACTGCAAAGCTTTACTCTCAGATATAATAGATTGCGGAGATAAAACAGCCAAAAAGTATCAAAGAAGGTCAACAATTAAAAATAGTAAAGGCATTAATGAAACGCTCTTAGAGAATATAGATAGATATTTAAAGAATACAAAAAGGAGTTAATAATTGCAAAATACAATAGATTGGGGGCGAGGTAAGTGGTGCAGAGTTCAATGATGTTTTGCCCAAAATGTGGAAGTATAATGAAGCCAAAACATATAGAAGGCAAAACGTATCTAGTTTGCCCAAAATGTGGATATAAAATAGAAGCCGATCAAAATAGCTTGTCGAATGCTTTAAAGGTAAAAGAAAAGATTCAGCACACTCCTAAAGATAAGACCATAGTTATTGACTCCGATTCTCCACCTCCGACAGCACAGGTATTAAAGGGTAGTATAAGATGTCCTAAGTGCGGTAATGATGAAATATTGGCTTGGATGATGCAAACAAGAGCTGCAGATGAGCCTCCAACAAGATTTTATAAATGTAAAAAATGTGGATATACTTGGAGGGAATATGCTTAACAGTTAAATAAAACCTAGATCTTAAATGTAATTACTAATAAAGCTTTATATTTAGCGTATATTAAGTAGTTTTGAGCCAAGCAGGTGAGGAGAAATGAAATACATTGTTGCATCAGCATGGCCATATTCAGATTTCATTCCACATTTAGGAACTGTTCTTCATTTATTAAGCGCAGATGTATATGCAAGGTATCTTAAAGCATTAGGAAATGATGTCATATTTGTTACAGGCAGCGATGAGCATGGAACTCCAATAGAATTAGAAGCAAGGAAAAGAAAAGTTAAACCTAAAGAATTAACTGATCAAGTTCACGAATACATGGTAAATTTATTTAAAGAGTTCAATTTTGATTTCAGTTTATTCTCAAGAACAGAAAGTGAGGTTCATAAAGAATTCGTTAAAGAATTTTTAATGAAAATTTATGAAAAGGGTTATATTTTTCCAATGGAAGAGGAGCTTCCTTATTGTTTAAATGATAAAATGTTTTTGCCAGATAGATATGTTGTAGGAACATGCCCTTATTGCGGATTTGATCAAGCTCATGGCGATCAATGTGATAAATGCGGTAGGTTATTATCACCTAAAGATTTGATAAACCCTAGGTGTGCTTTATGTGGATCAACTCCTGTTTGGATGAGGACAAAAAATTACTTTATAGATTTATCTAAGGTTCAAGAGAGATTACTTAACTGGCTTATTAATAATAGTGAATTGGATGATAATGTTAAAAATTATAGTATATCATGGGTAAAGCATGGATTGAAGCCGAGAAGCATAACAAGAGATATAAATTGGGGTATAGAATCTCCTTTTCCGGATACTCAAAATAAAACTATTTATGTATGGTTTGACGCTCTTTTAGGTTATTTAAGTGCAACTAAAGAATATTTAATGAAAATCGGGAAAGGAAATGATGCATGGAAAGATTATTGGCAAGACAAAGAAACCAAATCCATATATTTTATAGGAAAAGACAACATACCTTTTCACGCTATTGTGCTGCCCGCCATGTTAATTGCATCAGAGGAAGATTACATCCTTCCATGGAAAATAAATTCTACCGAATATCTGATGTATGAAGGCCAAAAATTCAGTAAGAGTAGGAAAATAGGTGTATGGCTTGATGAGGCTATAAATATAGCACCGGCAGAATATTGGAGATGGGTATTAATTAGAACTAGGCCTGAAGGAGGAGATTCTAATTTCACCTGGAAGGAATTTGTAAAAATAGTAAACAATGAATTAAATGATGATATTGGTAATTTTATTTATAGAGTATTTTCTTTATTGAAATCAAGATTTAATGGCGTCATACCTGAACCAGAAAAACTAGAAGGTATAGATATCGAAACAAATAAAATCGTCTATTCCTATATAAACGAATATAAACAAAGTTTGGATGAAGTTAGGCTTAAAAAAGCAACAGATAGCATTTTATCAATAGCAAGACTTGGAAACAAATATCTTAACGATAGAGCTCCGTGGGAGTTATATCGCAAAGACATTAAACTTGCAAAGGGGGTTATGAACGTTTCTGCTAATATTATAAAGAATATATCGTTGCTTTTATATCCATTTATGCCTTCAACTTCCAATATCATTTGGAAGCAATTGGGTTATAGCACAAATATATATGAAGTTAAATGGAATGAAATTCTATACAATGATGTAGAATTTGGAATGAAATTAAATGAAATTGAACCAATTTTTAAGAAATTACCAGATAACTTTTTAGATAACATAGATAATATAATAAAGAAAGCGAGAGAGGAAGCAAATTCAAAGAGACCACATTTGTTGAAGGAAATCAACATAGCTAAATCTTAATAAATAATATATAAAAGCATATGATACCGACTAAATATTAGCGGTATGATGACGTGGGCAACCAATGATGGAGGGATGAAATACCTAGTCTCACTCTGACCGCAAATGTTTGTAAAATACGCTAATACTTTCTGAATTTTTTTATTTTAAATTGAAAACTGTTACAAAAAGTAAAATTTTATATCTCTTAACTTATCTATAATAAAAAGGATGTACGTAAAATAGGTTGAGAATTTAATGGGGTGTACTTTGTGTCAAGTAGTAGAATTACTGGATTGGTTAAGGTAGATTCCAAAGGCAGGATAACGATACCTCAAACCATGAGGGAAAACTTAGGTATAGAACCAGGAATGCTAGTTGCGTTATTAGCTGATAGTGATAAAAAAGAAATAGTAATAAGCCCTATATTATCTGAAAATGCTAAAGTCTTAGAGTTAAGCATTGATATGGTAGATAAACCGGGATCGTTAGCAAAGGTTATTGATAAAATTGCAGAGTATAAAATAGACATTATTGCAAATAGATGCACATCTATAACAAGGAGAGAGGAAGGAGAGTGCACATTTATTATAGACATTAGTCAGAGTTCTATCGATGCTGATAAACTAAAATCAGCATTAGAATCTATCGATATTGTTACCCAGGTAAGAGTAAAGCAATTTGAAGTTCCTTCATATTAAACTTGTTTTTAAATAAAATTTACTAAATAATTTATTTAAATTTATTTCATTATAGCATAAAAGGATTTTAAAGGAGTATAAATAACTAGGAATTGCTAGAAAGCGCGCGAGCCAGTTAGGTGAAAGAAATGTCGATTGAACTGAAACCAGAATGGAAGCGATTTAAATATAGAGGAAAGACTTTAGAAGAATTACTAAATATGCCTATGGACGAATTAGTAAAGTTATTTCCATCAAGATCTAGGAGAAGCTTAACGAGGGGTTTTACGCCTTCTCAGAAAACATTGTTAGCTAAGATCAGAGCTCTTAGGAAGGCTATTCAGCAGGATCCTAGCAAAGTAAATACAGTAATCAAAACTCATGTTAGGGATTTAGTTATATTGCCAGAAATGATTGGGTTAACAATAGCAGTTCATAACGGTAAGGAATACGTTTCGGTAAAAATAACCCCAGAAATGATTGGGCATAGACTTGGAGAATATAGTCATACAACAAAAACTGTTCATCATGGAGAGCCTGGATTAAAGGCATCTAAGAGCAGCTTGCATGTAGCTGCTAAAGTATGAGGTGGTTTAATTGCCAGAATGGAGTTATTCAGTTAAAATTCCCGACGAAAGTAAAATTGCAAAAGCAGTAATTAGGGAAGTTCCTGTACATCCTAAGGTAATAGTTGAGATAGCAAAGGCAATAAATGGTATGAATTTAAAGAAAGCTGAAAAATTCTTAGAAAATGTAATTGAACAGAAAGAGCCAATACCATTTAGAAGATCTAACAAAAAGGTTTCTCATAAGAGAGGTTTAAGCGATAGATGGGGCGTACCTTCTGGTAGATATCCCATCAAAGCTTCTAGATATGTTTTAAAATTGCTAGAAAATGTGGAAAATAATGCAGAAAATAAAGGATTAGAAGTAGATAAATTAGTTATATCTCACATAGGTGTGAGCAAGGGCCTAACATTAAAAAGAGCTATGCCTAGAGCCTTCGGAAGAGCTGATATAATTAGAAAATTCAGGTCAAATGTAGAAGTGATAGTTAGAATGGAGGGATGAAGTTATGTCTAGAATAAAAAAATACTTCTTAGATCAGGCAATGCTTAGAGCAAAGATAGATGAATATCTTGCTCAAAACTTCTATACAGCGGGATATTCTGGAGTTCATATAATTCAAAGTGGTCTTGGCACAAGAATTCACATATATGCGGAAAGACCTGCACTTATAATTGGTAGGAAAGGAGCAACAATTAGAAGATTGCAAGGAGTGTTCCAGAAAGTCTTTGGTTTAGAAAACGCTCAAGTAACTGTTAGTCAACCAGATAATATGGAGCTTAATGCAAGAGTTCAAGCATTTAGAGTTGCTAGATCTTTAGAAATGGGTTATCATTTTAGAAGGGTTGCTATGGCAACATTAAGGAGAATAATAGAAGCTGGTGCTATTGGGGCAGAAATAGTAATAAGCGGTAAATTAACGAATGAAAGAGCTAAATTTGAGAAGCTTCAAATGGGTAAGGTAATCAAAACTGGGGATATTGTGGATCAATATGTTGATAAAGCAGTTTCAGGTGCAAAACTTCCTCAAGGAGTTTATGGTGTGAGAGTTATTATAGTTAAGCAACAGGCATCGCAACCGCATATATATGAGAAAGGAGAAGATGAAATCAAAAATGTTATTCAATCTTTAAGAGAGCAGGTAGAAGAAATTAAATCTGAGGAAGGACAAGAAAAACTAGAGGAAATGATGGAAGAAATAAGTGAAGAAAAGGAGGTTGAGGAAGGTGGGGAAATACAAGCTCAAAATGAGTGAACTGAGAAAAATGCAGGATGAAGAAATTAAGAAAACATTAAATGATACGATATCTGATTTGACAGTATTAAGACATAAGGCATCTACAGGTTCACTTGATAATCCAGCTAGAATAAAACAGCTTAGAAAAAATAAGGCCAGAATCTTGACATTACTTAATGAAAAGAAAAAGACTCAAAGTAAATAAATGTGACCTTTTTTGAAAGTAAATAGAAAAAATTTATTATATCATGAAATAATTGGATTAGAAGTTTGTATCATTAAGCATTTGGATCCTTCTTTAGAAGGTAAATGCGGAAGAATATTTTATGAAACAAAAAATACTATAGTTTTGGAAACAGATAAAGATAAATTAAAAATTTTAAAAAAAGGGGCAGTTCTTGAATTTAGAGTCGATAGTGAAAAAATAATTATTTTAGGAGACGAGTTGATAGGAAGGCCTGAAGACAGAGCTAAAAATATATTAAAATGATATTTGTTATTGTTTAATACAAATTATTTTTTAGATAATTTTTTACTTTTTAGCTTAATGCTTTAGATTTATGATTATTCTAATTAAAAAGACATGTTACAAATCTCTAAACATGATTTTGTAAATCTATATTTGTTTTTATTTATACGTAATAATATTTAAATTTTGTAATATAGAGTAGTTATTAAAAAGTATTAAGTTTCAAAGAATAAAGGCGAATAATATTGTTTATTAATTTGAAAGATGGAAGAATAATTGAGCTTAGGGAAGCAAATCCAAAGGATTCAGAAAAGATCATAGCGTTTTGGTCTAAGTTAATTAATGATTTTACTTCATATAGGCTATTCAATTATACAGGTAAACTTAGCAAACCAGATGTGCTGGAAAATAGAATTAAAAACAAAGAAATAAATATCGATTTAGCTATAAGCGATAATTATGTTGTTGGTGATGTGATAGTTACTATAGGTCCGAAATTTGGCATTATGCTCCAACCTCACATAGCAGAAATCGCTTATGGTTTATCTGAGGAGTTTAGAGGAACTGGTCTTATCTATGCTCAAATTTTTAGTGCGGTTTCCAAAATTGATGTCAAATATATTATGGCTTATGTTGATCTTGAGAATATAAGATCTATAAAAATATTAGAAAACTTAAAGTGCGAAAAGAAAGCGGAATTGCCTGAATTTATTTATGATAACGTTAAAAAGCAATTAAAAACTCTTCTTCTTTATATGTGCAATAAAGACCTGTTGTTTAGTGAAGCTCAAAAAAAGATTAAACAAGTCGGGATAAATATTAAAGATTATCACATAATCTAATTAATTAGGTTATTAATGTTTACTTTTAGAATAATATATAAAAAAATAATAAAAATGTCATTTGTTATCTAATATTGTAAGAAAATAAATTAGCTCTTTTAATTTTTAGGAATATATAGGTTTCATATTGTAAGAGTTCCAATAGAGTTTATAAGTATCATTTTTTACTTTTTGATGTGCGGTAAAATAAGGAATCGCGATAGGTGTAAGGTTAATGCCAGAGCAGAAAACAATAAAGAATTTGCAGATACCTGGGGTGGTTCCGCCCCAAAAAAGCTGTAGTGATCCATATTGCCCATGGCATGGATCACTTAAAGTTAGAGGTGTATTATTAGAAGCTGTTGTTGAAAAGCTAAGAACAAAGGAAAGTGCAGTTGTAAGGCATGAGTATTTGTATTATGATCGTAAGTATAAAAGATACGAGTGGAGGAGAACTAAAAAGCACGTGCATGTTCCTGCATGTTTAGATATAAAGGAAGGAGATAAAGTATTAATTGGTGAAACTAGACCATTATCAAAAACTATAAAGTTTGTAATCTTAGGTAAGCATACATAAGGGGTGCTAAATAAATGCCAAAGAGGAAGAAATATGGAGCAGTGCTTTCAAGAAGAGGATTAAGTGCAGGTCTTCAAGTTGGTTCAACAGCATTTGTAGCAGATAATAGTGGGGCTAAGGAAGCTTTAATTGTTGATGTTCCATTAGTGAAGACCAGGGTTAGGAGATTAGCAAGAGCAACTGTTGGTGATTTAGTGGTAGTGTCTATTAAGAAAGGAACTCCTCAAGTTAGAAAGCAAATAAGTTATGCCGTTGTTATAAGACAGAAAAGACCTTATAAAAGGTCTGATGGTACTTGGATATCATTTAACGACAATGCACTAGTTTTGGTTAATCCTGATGGAACTCCCAAAGGAAGCGAAATAAGAGGTGCAGTTCCAAAAGAAGTAGCAGAAAGATGGCCTACGGTAGCTAAGCTTGCTACCTCAATTATATGAGGTGTTATATATGATGAAATCATCTAGTCCTAGGAAACAGCGTAAGTTTTTATTTAATATGCCTCTTCATTTGAAACATAAGTTGGTAACAGTGCAATTAAGTAAAGAATTAAGAGAAAAATTTGGAATTAGAAACATGCCATTAAGAGTAGGCGATAAGGTTAAAGTTGTTAAAGGATCATATAAAGGAAAATCAGGTAAGGTATCAGAGGTAGATCTAAAAAGATTGTTTGTTAAAATTGAAGGTATTACAAGGAAAAAAGCCGATGGGACAGAAATACCTGTCAAATTTAGGCCTTGGAATCTAGTCATCACTGATTTAGATTTAAAAGACGAAGAAAGAAAGAAAATTGTGCAGAGGAGAGGAGGAAAAATGGTAACGCAAGAAGAAAAAAGTGTTTCAGAAGCTAAAGTTGAAGAAAAACAGCCAGAAGAAAAAGAGGGTGAAAAGTAATGGGCAATATGGGAGGAAGCAGATCTATTAAAGCAAAGACAGCACCAGTATTTTGGCCTGTTCCAAGAAAGGTTAGACCATGGACTGTTAAACCATCTCCAGGTCCACATAAAGTTGAACAAAGCCTTCCTTTAATGTTAGTTTTAAGGGATTTATTAAAATATGCCGAATCCGGCAAGGAAGCAATAAAAATAATTGCTGAAGGGAAAATTAAGGTTGATGGAAAAGTAGTAAGGGATTATAAATATCCTTTAAGTGTTATGGATGTATTGGAAATACCAGAAAATGATGAATATTATAGAGTAATTCCCTATCCTACAGATTATCTTAGGTTGCATAAAATATCTAAAGAGGAAGCTAGTATTAAACCTGTTAGGATAGAAAATAAAACAGTAGTGAAAGGCGGTAATATACAATTAAACCTTAGCGGAGGTAGAAATATATTAATTAAACTAAATGAAAAAGAGAAGAAGGAAGTTCCGTATAATACATTAGATACTTTACTAATAGGGTTACCTAATCAAGATATAAAAGATCATATACCATTCCAAATCGGGGATTCAGCATTAATAGTTTGGGGAAAGAACGTAGGTAGGTTAGGCAAGCTAGTATCTATAAATAAACAATGGGGCTGGAAATGGACTTCAATAACCTTAGAAGGAAAAGATGGTAAAAAGATACAAACAGCTCTTGAATACGTATTAGTTGTAGGAAAAGAGAAACCTGTTATTACATTACCGGAGGAGATCGAGTTATGAGCATAGCTTTGGATGATAATGAGGTAAATAAGATATTAAAGTCATGGGAAGAAAATCCTATGACTAAACCAAGAATAGTTAAGGTAACTGTAAATATTGCGTTAGGCCAATCGGGAGAAAAGCTAGTTAAAATACAAGATTTACTAACTCAACTTACAGGTCAAAAGGCTTCTTTAAGAAGGGCTAAAAAAACTGTAAGGCCTTTTGGTATAAGAAAAGGTGAAAATATAGCAACCATGGTTACATTAAGAGGAGAAAAGGCTTATGCGTTTTTAAAGAAAGCACTTGAAGCAGTTGGCTATAGAATCAAAAAGAGTAGTATTGATAAGTTCGGTAACGTGGGATTTGGGATAACTGAGTATATATTATTGCCGGGAGCTAGATATGATCCTGAAATAGGTATAGTAGGGATGGATGTAATAATAACAGTAGAAAAACCTGGATATAGAATAGAAAAGAGAAAGATTAAAACATCTAAAATGCCAATAAGGCATAGAGTGAAACCAGAGGAAACAATAGTGCTGCTCAGTAAAGAACTTGGAGTCACATTTATATGAGGTGAATGTAATGGGAAAATATAAGCCACCAAAAGTAAAAAGTATTGGACGTGGAGCTCAGAAGTGTCAAAGGTGTGGAACAAGAGATGCTGTTATTCAAAAATATGGAATTTATTTATGCAGACAATGTTTTAGGGAGGTAGCTCCCTCATTAGGGTTTAAGAAATATAAGTAAGGTGATAGATAATGGTAGATGTTTTGGCTTATCATTTATCTTCAATAATGAATTCTGAGCTTAGGGGAGAAAGAGAAGTCGTATTGTTACCCGCTTCAAAGCTCTCAGCATCTGTTCTAAGAGTTCTTCAAAAAGAGGGATATATAGGAGAATTCGAATATGTTGATGATGGTAGATTTGGAAAGTTTAAAGTACAGCTATTAGGAAGAATTAATAAAATAGGTCCAGTTAGGCCAAGGGTTTCCATAAAGTATAATGAATTATTAAGGCTTCCGGAGAACTTAAGAAGATTCCTAGCAAGTAGAGATCTTGGTCATCTAATTTTGTCTACAAATCAAGGCGTTATGACTCATAAAGACGCTCTAGTCAAAAAAACTGGAGGAATTATAATAGCATATGTTTATTAAAGCAGATTTATTTTATGTATAAATTATTTTTGTTTTATTAATTAATAAAAATTAGGTTGGAGGTCAAATAATTGGAGAAAAGCTTAATATTTAAAGAGTGGTTTGATTTTTTTGAAAATTTTAAAAAAGACGATATATTTAAAGAAGAGATTTTGAATATACCAAGTTTCCCTGCAATTGCTAACAATAATGGTATCTATGATGTTAAAATTGGCGCCAATATAAAGTTAACATGGCTGTGCTGCAATACTTACCAACTGAAAATTAATGGTGGAGGCTTGTTGTCGAGTATTCCTGATAAACCAATAAAAAACTTGGTTTTTAATTATAAAAGCTATAGTCCAAATACAGTAATTCAAGATAGTTACATAATTAATCCATTAGGTTTTATTCCTCATGCACCAATTCTTAACGAGCTAAATTATGGAAATTGTTTTAGCTACAATAATAAGAAAATTTATGTAAGAGATTCAGATCCATTTTCAAAAGTAAAGACTCAGGAATGTTTAGAAGTAAAAAAAGTAGAAGGGAAAAGTAATTATAACATAGGTTCTTTACAATTTAATGTTATTGATAGGTATTCACTAGGCAGGATAAATATATATGAAACTAACATAGGGACCCTTTTTACTAACAACGATATAACACTTTTATTTAATCATGAAAACGAAATAATTTTTAAAATACCATATCACGACATTTCATTTTTTATCCTTTATCCTTTTAAGTTTTTTAGATTTCATACAAGAAAATCTAGTTTTAGAACAAATGTTTTTGTTTTGAATTCAGAAATTGGTTTTGTATCTAACTATGGCTTTGAATTAGAATTTGAATCAGGCCAACTAAAAATAAATTCTTCAAAACCATTTTATATAGTTAAGGGTGGAATTTTAAAATCTTTTAATACTTTAATAGATATTAATACTAATTTTTCATATGGATATGAAATTATAAATCATATAAGAAGCGGTTATTCTTCTGTTATATTAAGTGAAATTAATAATAAAACAATAGAATTTGATATATTTAATGTATCTGGATATAATTCAATAATTGAAATTTTACCTAAAATAAGAACTGAAAAAATGGAAATATGTTCACATCTTGGATGCTACGATATATTAGATAGTGCAGGAATCTATAGAATACCATCGCCTTCAGGTTGCTATTGTAAAGCTAAAATCTATTTAAGCCACGAATCTTCAATTAAAAATAAATTATTGAATAGTTTGAAAAGTTAGATTCCAGTTGCTTCTCCTTCTTCTTTAGGAACCATTTGTTTTAGTTTATTTTCTGCAGCTGCTTTTATATACGTTATGAAATCTTCTTCATAGGGAACTCCCACAAAAGATACTACGCCATTTAATGCTATTGCTGGTACGCTCATTACTCCGTATTTTTCTGCTATATCCATATTTTCATAAGCTTCTACTGTTTCAGATAGTATTTTCGGATTATTTTGTTTGTATGCTTCATATGCAAACATGTTTGATAATAGCACTGCGTAAGGACAATATGGGCATGAGGGAGTTATAACCGTCTCTATATGTACATTACCTTTTAGTTTTGCAAGCTCTTCTCTCGTTTCTTTTTCTAATCCTGAGTCATTCTCGCTTATCCTCATTATTGTCTCAATAAATCCTCTTATTTCTTCTCCTGCAGGTATTCCACTATACTTTATTAACCCGCCTATGAGAGTTACTGCTGGAACTCTTTCAACTCCTTGTTTTTGAAATTCCTTTAGATCTTCTTGATTTGATTTATTATATATTTTAACTTCAATCATTTTTTTACCATTTTTTACAGGTGAAGCATCTGCTATAGTATTTATTAGTTTTATTGTATCTTCGCATGTTTCACATTCTTCATCAACAAATACGCTAATTGTTACCGGATTTACCATATATGCAAGAGTTTCTCTTAGTTCATTTATAAATGATTCGTCAAGATCTAAATCATAATACTTTCCCGACACTTTTTTCACCCTATCAGCATACTATTAGCTAAAAACCAGAGATTATAAACTCGCGTTAAATAAAATAGCTTTAATAATAAATCTTAAAATTATGAAAGAAAATATTATTATTTTAGAATTCATATAGATATTTTGGGCAAAGGATAGTGGAAGAAAAAACTAAAAAACCAATAATATTAATAATAGATATTGATGATGATATAGGTAACGTTACTGGTAGGTCTCTGATATTTGGTAAAGATGAAGTTATGAAGGCTGCTATAGATTTTGCAGAAAAGAGGCCAGAAGATTCTGACACAAATGCTATATTTGCAGGTCTTAATTTATATGAGAATTTAAAAACAACGAGCAATGATCCTGAGATAGCTATAGTAGGGGGTCATGCAACAAACAACATGTTAGCTCAAATCCTTATCAAAGATAGGGTTAAACAATTGCTAGAAAAAATTGGCAATAAAGATGTGGAATTTTATTTGGTAAGTGATGGTACTGATGAGCTTTTGGTAGCGGAGGTATTAAGGGAGCTTGCACCAATAGCAGGTCTGAGAAGGGTTATAGTTGAACAGCATCTAGGTGTAGAAGGAAGCTATTTCTTACTAGCAAGATATATAAGAAAGGCTATAGATGATCCTAAATATTCAAAATATTTCTTAGGTATACCAGGCATATTAATTGCTTTATTTGGTATATTATCTGTATTTGGGTACATATTTTTGGCATTAAAAATTATACTAGCTGTTTTAGGAGTATTTTTAATATTAAAAGGATTTAATGTAGAGGATAGAGCTTATAGTCTATTAACGAGGTTTGCCAAATATTTAAGAGAAACTAGTCATTTTCAGATAGCAGGTATAGGTATATTAGGGGTAACTATTTTGGCTAGTGTTCTTGCCGGATATTATTCAGCAATAAGTAAAGAAAATCTCATAATATTTTCAGGTAGCATAATAGCTAATTCAATACCAATTTTGCTTGCTGGATTTACATTGTATATAGTTGTTTCTAGAATATTTTACAAGGTAACAAAAAGTAACTTAAATATATTGAAAGAAACTGCATCAATAGCAATAATTATTTCTTTAGCCTTCGCATTTGCTCAGTTGGGAGTAACATTAGAAAATTATGGATTAAAAGTAGGAATAATTACCGGTTCGGAAATAATTAATTTGTTTATAGGGAGTGGATTTCTTTTATATAGTGTTGCCGGTGCTGGAGTTGCAGCTTTAATTGAGTTGGCTGACTATTTATATTTTAGGCGTTCGAAGAGGGAAGAGGAATAAAATGTCAAAAGAAAACTACTTAGAGTTAGCAATAGAAAAAGGAAAAATATCAGTAAAAGCTTGTAATAACAAAGATTTTTGTGAGCAATTAGAAAAAAATGGTTTAATGGTAAATAATTATATAAGCAGTTTAGAAGGTTCATATTTAGTTGCTATTGAGAGGGCAAATATGAATGGCCAAACAAGTTGGAAAAAAGCACTAGAAATCATAAAATATTATAAAATACCTTTAAATATATTTTTAGTTTATTTTGATTTAAGGAGAAGAGGAAGAAGGGTTTGGGAAGGTTCAAGAGATAATACTCTTATCTCTGAAACAGCCAACCTTAAGAAATTTGAGGTTTTAGTATTAGGGGAAGGTAATTCGATAACTACTTCTCAGATTGCAGAGTGGAGTAATTTAGCTGTTGCAGATTCTCATATACCAGTTATAGCCATAGTTGATAAAAATGGAGAAATAACATACTATGAGTCAAGGTTATTTTATTTTAATTTATTATCTGAGTAATAATATAACTAACAATGTAGATAGTAAGCTTGGTATAAGTGTTGGAATTTTACCTCTATATAATATTGAAATAGGTAAAACGGTTAATGGAGAAAGGGATGCTATTATAATTTTTGAAAAAGAAAACATGTTATAGTTAATTGGTATGAATTGGTATGAATTGAGAAAAGTACTAGAAATAATATTAATGGCAAATATTGATATTAGTGGAGAAATAATAGCAATCGACATCATAAAGATTGACTGTGCTTTTATAGAGTTTGATAGTCTTCTAGATTCTTCAATTATTAGTCTAATTCCTTCTATGGCATTGCTAACTCCTATTTTTCCAGCTATTTTTTCTGATTCCAAAATAGCTTGAATTATATTGTTTGCTAATATTTTAGCCCTGTTTAACTCTACATCAAACCTTTTTCCAATCTTTGCTTTTTCCGAGGCTGTTCTTAAATTTGATAAAGCTATATCAATTTTTTTCTCTGTTTCTCTATAATAAACTTCTAATATTATAGAGCCTATTATAAGCGGTATTAATGAAAAGTAAACCATGCTTTTTAATATGAGAAAAGAAGAGATTAATGGGAATACTATGGATAAAATTTCAACGAAATAGTTATCTTGAGGCTCACCTATTTTTGGTCTCAATAAGAGCAGCAGGATTGAAATTAAAGGAATGAAAAATAATCCGAAGACTAATACAATAAATAATAAGTTTGATCCATTAAATAATATTAATATTGCCAATACGCCTATTGATAAAATAATCCCTATGCTGATTTCCACAAATTCCTTACCCAGCTCTATATAATTTTTCCATTCATCCCTTATTCCATAAATTGCATACTTATATAATAGCATTGCAATTTTATTTTTCGAAGTTCCCATATATTCTGATTGAACATAATCTACAATAAGCCTCTTAAATCTTAAATTAGGTGTCGTTTCACCCAGTTTGGATAATGCCTTTCTACTATCTTGGGTAAAATTCAAAATAATTTTAAGTCTTTCAATTTCTTTCTTTATATACTTTAATTTTAAGGAATCTGGCATAGTTAGCAATAAATCTATAAGGTTTCTTGTTGTAGAGGCATATGGTATTAGAAATGCTAAAAGAGATGGTAACTCATATTCGATCCCATTATTTAAAATCTTAAGCCAAATCTCTGGAATCCAAAAATCAGAAAAGAAAAATAATATTGAAATTAAACTTAGCAAAGAAACAATAAAAAATTTATGGACTATTATTAGGTAAATTAAAATAATAAACATTAATAAAGAGATCATTTTAAGTAGTCTACTTACTTTTTTAATTAGAATTATGGTTTTTATATCTAGTTTTAAGTAATCAAACTTTTTAATATACATGCTTATCATAATACATCTCCATATTTTTCTACATAGTATCTTGATAAAGAAACATAGAAATCTTCAGGGCTTTTCCCTATTGTATTTTCTAAAAATTCTATTCTAGATTTCATTTCTTCAGAGATTTCATTATAATTGAACCCAAGTCTATTGCTTGCAATCTCTAGTTTCTTGCTTTTTCTTACAATATTATCTATATCATTCGTTTGATATCCTAGCTTGTATATATTTAATAATTCCTCATCATCAACTTCGTCTATTTCATATAACCTTCTTATTGCTTTTCCTCCTAAGGAAGGTAATGTTCTTATTTGGATTATTGCTGTAATTGACTTTATGAAAAGGGAAGGCAACTTTATTGGTTCTAAGGTAAGCCTTGATATTACTCCTTCAGGAGAATCTGAGTGAATTGTAGTCATAGCTCCATAACCACTTGTAGCAGCCTGCGCAAGCACCTTTGCTTCTCTTCCTCTAACTTCTCCTACTATAACATAATCTGCTCTTCTTCTTAATGCATATTTTAATAAGTCTTCCATATTGATTTCTTCGACTTCGCTACCAGGAAGTTTTGGCCTTGTTATAAAAGAATCCCAATTTGGTGAGATTAACTTTAGTTCAGGGGTATCTTCTATTGTAATTATTTTGCTATAAGGTGGTAAAAGACTTGCTATTGATTGTAATAAAGTCGTCTTTCCGCTTCCCATGCTTCCAGATATTATCAAAAATCCCTGCGCCTCAGCCAAAAGCCATATATATGCCGCTATAATGGGGCTTAACACTTTGGATGCAAGTAAATCAGACATGGTTAATGGCTTTTCTGGATATTTTCTTAGAACAAAGTTACTGCCAAAATGGGAGATTTCATTAAGGAACGAAACAGATATCCTATTGCCATCATCTGTTATACCTTCTATATATGGGGTAGTAAGACTAACCACTTTATTTGCTTTTCTAGCAAGTTCAATAACTAAGGAATCAGATTCTTCTTTTTCTAATTTTATATCAACCATGATCCATCTTGATGGAACTAATTTGTGTATAGCGCTTATATTATTAGTATATCCATTATATGATATTTCATCTATATGAGGGTCAATAATTAATGGATAGATTTTTCCATAACCGCTTTTATATTTGTTAATTAGATATCTTTCTTCTTCGTTTGTATCCTTTTTCAATCCTGTCAGTAAATCTATATTCATTTCTATTTTTGGTTCATTTATGTAAAGGTGAACTAGATTATCTTCCCCTCTATATACATAATAATTAACTGGGCCTATTTTATATTGTGCAATAACTGACCATTTTGGTGGATTTTTAAAAAGATTATCTTCCTGCTCATAAAAATTTTCTTTTGTATCTTTTTCCTCGGTTTTATTATTTTTAATTATTTTGAAGGCTTTTTCTAAGCCTAGTCTCAATTTAATCACTTTAGATTAACTGGTTGAGTTGACATAATTGTGTTTGATTGTGTATCGTTATATTGTAGAAATATTGATTGCAAACTAGACGACGTATAAACAACAAATGATATTGACTCACCAGGATTAATATATTTATTTATTACATCAGGAACTATATTGTTTGACGATAGTGTTATGTTTTCTTGCGTTCCATTTTGATAAATTCCATATATTCCGGTTATTTTAATTTGACTCTGCATATCGTTTGTAATTTTTATATATATAATTTGGCTATTGCTGCTAATTGTCTGTGAGTTTGCCATTATATTTACACCTTGTCCCATATTTTCCATTGTAGTTAAAGATTTTTGGAAATAATTGTAAACAAGAACACCTCCAATTAATGTTGCGCTAATTAAAATAACAGTGCCAATTAAATTAGACAGACTTCTCTTTCTCAAGTTCATTCACCAAATAGATCTTTTATGCTAAAAATTATTTTCATTTCAATATAGAAATGCTTATATAGTACTTAATCCCATAATAAGATTTTTGTGTTAAGCTTTTATTTATGTATACTATTTAGTAAAAATGTGATGGAAATGGAAATTAAACCAGTTAAAGATGTTAGAATAGATCCAAACATGCCAGTTGAAAAATTGATAGAGATTTATGGAGACATCTATGGGTTTATGGCTGGCCATATTTACGAATCTGCAAATATATTAGCTGAAGGTCTAAAGGAATCAAATGTAAGGATTTTGACTTTTACTGGTAATTTAATATCAACAGGTCTAAGGGGTATTATAACTCAACTGATAGAAAAGAAAGCATTTAACGTAATCATAACTACGTGTGGCGCATTAGATCACGATATAGCAAGATCTAATGGAGGCATATACTTTAAAGGATATTTTGAATCTGATGATGAAAATCTTTATAAAAACAATATACATAGGCTAGGAAATGTCTTTATACGAATTGATGATTATGGTCTTAGAGTAGAAGAGTTTGTTAAAAAACTAGTTAAAGAAGCAGTTAAAATAAAAAATGAGTGGGGGGTTTACGAGCTTTTGAATTTGGCAGGAAGCATGATAAGCGATGAAAATAGTTTCTTAAGGGCCTCGAGAAACTCAGGCGTAGATGTCTTTGTACCTGGCTGGCCTGATGGAGCTTTCGGTACTGATTTGTTTATGGAATCGCAAAAATACAAAGATTTTAAGGTAAACTATTTCATAGATATGAAAAAACTTTCTGATATATTTTTTGATGAGAAAGAAAAAGCTACAGCACTTATTATTGGAGGAGGAATTAGCAAGCATCATGCTATTTGGTGGAGTCAATTTAGGAATGGATTAGACTATGTTGTTTATTTAACTACAGCGTCAGAATGGGATGGAAGCCTAAGCGGAGCTATGCCAAGAGAAGCAATAACCTGGGGAAAAATTAAACCTAAGGCCAAAAAATCTATAGTTTATGGAGATGCGACCATAACATTACCTATATTGGCTGCATCTATCCTTAAAGTATTTTAAAAATTATAATATAAATTTTTTATTAAATTATTAAAACCTTAGTCATATACCTTATACTGGTATTAAGTCCGGTAAGTTAAAAGAATTTAAGAGGTGGAAAAAATGAGCGCCGAGGCCGAATCGGAAGAAAGAATTAAAGCACAAGAAAAATATAGAGAGATGAGTATAGCTGAGTTTTTTGCCAAAAATAAAGAATTAGCGGGCTTTTCAAATCCAACAAGAGCTATATATCAAACTGTTAGAGAACTTGTAGAAAATTCTTTAGATGCAACGGACAGTCATAATGTATTGCCTGAGGTTAAGATATCAATAAAAGAAGTAGAGGCAGCTACAGATGATAAGCCTGCTAAATACGAGGTCGCAGTTGAAGATAATGGTATTGGAGTGCCTCCAAATGAGATAGCAAATGCTTTTGGTAAAGTTTTGTATAGTAGTAAGTATGTAATTAGACAAACAAGGGGTATGTACGGCCTCGGTGTTAAAGCAGCAATATTGTATTCTCAGATGACAACAGGTCAACCCGTTTTTATTGTATCTTCTACAGATTCAAGTGATAATATTTATTATAAAAAATTACTAATAGACATTAAGAAAAATGAGCCAGTTATAATTGAAGAAGGTCAACTTCTTAAAAGAAGTAATTGGCATGGTACAAAAGTTTATCTAACATTAGAAGGTGATTGGGTAAGAGCAAAACAAAAAATTATTGAATACATAAAAAGAACAGCACTTATAGCTCCTTATGCTGAGATAATTTTTGAAACCCCAGAAAATGAAATATACTATTTTCCAAGGGTTACCAAAAAAATGCCAAAACCTCCAAGTGAAGCAAAGCCACACCCTCATGGCATTGATATAGAGCAACTTAAAGCCATGGTTTCTTTTACAAAAACAAAAACAATGCTAGAATTTATGGTAGAAGAATTTCAGAGTATAGGTGAAATAACTGCAAGAAAGTTTCTTGAAAGCATAGGTATTGATCCAAACATGAATCCTAAAATGCTTATTGAAAAAGGAAACTCAAAACTTTTGCAAGTAGTGGCTACTGGATTAAGGACGTACAAAAACTTTAGACCTCCAAGAAGTGATTATCTAAGTCCAATAGGTGAAGAATTAATTGAAGTAGGTTTGAAGAGATTATTTAATGCTGAATGGGTAAAGGCTATAACAAGACAGGCTAGGGCATATGAAGGTCACCCATTTATAGTTGAGGCAGGAATTGCTTATGGAGGTAACATAATTCCTACAGAGGAGCCCGTGCTGTTAAGATATGCTAACAAAATTCCATTATTATATGAAGAGAGAGAAGATGTTTCATATAAGGTAGTAAGCTCAATAAACTGGAAGCTATATAATATTGAAGAGCCTATGCCATTAGTTGTTTTAGTTCACGTTGCCAGTACAAAGGTACCTTATAAAGGTGTTGGTAAAGAAAGTCTTAGTGAAGTTCAAGAGTTGGAAAGTGAAATTAAAAATGCTGTTCAAGAAATTGCAAGGAGTTTAAGGTTATATATTTCAAAAAAGAACAGCGAACGTACATTAAGAGAAAAAATAGTAACTATATCAAAATATATTCCAGAAATTGCAAGAAGCTTATCCATATTATCAATTCCCCCGGATAAATGGGGTACTGACGGGAAAAATAATAATGAGAAAATTATTGAAAAACTTGTAAAAATAGTGTCAAAATCTATAGAATTGCCTAAAATTGATGGAAAAGAAGAAGATCCAGAAAAGATAGTTAGATCTGTTATAGCAAATGTTAAATTAGAACAATGAGGTGTAAAAAAGAATGTCTCATATAGACAAAATTGATATAGCAGCTAGAAAAAAAGTAGCTGAAATATTTCACAAGAAATTCAGTGAATTATCTGAAAGTATAGAAAAAGGTAGTCCACCTAAATTAGAAATACCAATGAGAACTTTAGCTAACACCGTTTTTGACCCTAGTAAAGGCATTTTGAAGCTTGGTATAAGGAAAATAGAGAGGAACTTCTTAAATATGAATGAAACAAAGAAATTTATGCAAACGTTATTAATGGCTTCAATTATTTATCAAGCATTGGTTGAAAACGAATACCCAACAATAAGAGATCTATACTATAGAGGCAAGCACACAATATTGTTTAAGGATTTGAATGGAAAGATCAAAGAAGAAAATACATGGGAAGAACAATCAGAAAGCGATGCATCTATAAGAGACGTAGAGGTTATGACAGGATTATTGAGGGAAGATATGCTAATATTAAGTAAAGAAAAAGGAAAAGTTGTAGGAAATATGAGAATAAGGAGCGGTAATGATATTATAGATTTATCTAAATTAGGTCATGGGGCTTATGCTATAGAATCAACACCAGATTTAATAGAGTTTTTAGATTATGATGCTGAATTAGTTTTAGTTGTAGAGAAAGATGCAGTATTTCAACAACTTCATAGGGCAGGTTTCTGGCAAAAGTATAAGGCTCTCTTAGTTACAGGTGCAGGTCAGCCTGATAGAGCCACTAGAAGGTTTGTTAGAAGGCTTCACGATGAGCTAAAATTACCTGTATATATATTAACTGATTCAGATCCTTATGGGTGGTATATTTATAGCGTGTTTAAGGTAGGTAGTATACAGTTAAGTTATGAAAGTGAAAGATTAGCTACACCGAAAGCAAAATTTTTGGGAGTATCAATGAGCGACATATTTGGTTATGGGACAAAAAAGGCATATTTGAACGACGAAGAAAGAAGGAATTTTATAATAAAGGCTAAAGATGTTGACATAAAAAGGGCTAAAGAGTTAATGAAGTATTCATGGTTCCATTCAAAGCTTTGGAAAAGAGAAATAGATATGTTTATGGATAAAAAAGCAAAACTAGAAATAGAAGCTATGGCAAGCAAAGGATTAAAGTTTTTAGCATTTCAATATATTCCTGAAAAAATTCAGACTCAGGATTGGATTGAATAAAATCATATAGATATCCTTTTCATAAGTCCATGTATTAATAGAATAATTTATATTTAGTTTAATAGAACTATATAAATTAGGTGCTAAGTTTGGTCTCAATTAAAGCAGTTTATACTTCCGGTAGCAAATTTAAAAAAATTGTACAAGCTTTAGCTAGGATTAACGATGAAGGATTATTTCATTTTAGCAGCGATGGGCTGACGTCTTGGCTTTTCAGCCCAGACAAAACAATTTTAGGAATTTTTAAAGTTTCATCAACTGCCTTTGAAGAACTTTCTGTAGATTCTGATATTACTCTAACTGTTAACATGAGTGAATTGAGCAAGGTGCTTAGAAGATCCACAAGAAATGATAAGATAATTCTCCAATATTCAACTGGAGATAGTTATATGAGAGTAACTTTGGTTGATGAAAAAACAGGTGTAGAGAGATCATTTGATGTGTCGAGTGGGGAATCTGAAGAAAATGAAGTAAAAGAAATTAAGATGAATCCAACAGTTCGTTTTATAGTATCAGCAAATGACATAGATACTCTTGTAAAAGATGCAAAGTTAGTTGGTGATGTTATTAAAATAACCGGAAAAGATAATCAGATAACAGCTGAAGTTAGTGGAGAAGAAAAATATTATCAATGGATTATGAAAAAAGATTCACCACTTCAAGAAGTCTCTATTGATGAGGAATCAACGTCATCTTATAGCTTGAGTTCATTGAGATCTACAATTGAACCAATAACAACTATAGCAGAAAGTGTGAATCTAGAATTTACTACAGATTACCCTCTAAAGATAGAGTTTAGTATATCAGGTCCAGAAGAATTTGTTATGTATATAGCGCCAGTTAGTTCATAATTCTATTGCCATTCTTCTTTTCTAATAATATTATAAAAATTAAATATAATCCTAACGTAAATGAAAATATTGAAGAAAATACAATACTATTTTTTGGTGCTTTTAAAATCCAACTAATACCATATCCTACAACCCATCCAAGCAATTGCATAGTATTTATTAATGATATTCCTTCCGGGGATTTAGGGCTGCTCCAATAATCTAAGCTTAATGGTATAATTGCTTCTCTCATTCCGAATACTAAGGAAAAGGGCCAATAGAAATAAAAAAATGAAATTAATGAAAAAATTAGAAGAGATATTGGAAGTCCTAATTTGTTAACCCTAGGTAGAAAGAAACCTGAAATCATGCCTAGTGTTTCTAATAACGAATCTATTAGGCCTATCAAAAAATAATTCATATGATAGACTCTTACTAATTCTGGCATTAGAAACGGTGTAACCAATGCTATAGGGATTATAGATAAAAAAGGGGTCGGATCTTTTTTAATAGATATTCTAAATGATCCTCTTTCAACTTTATCGTTAATAGGAAAAATAACAAATCCCGATGCGCATGTTAATAATCCTCCCAAAATAAATGGAATCTTTAAGCTAATCACTTGTGCAGATGATCCTCCTAGAATAGGGAATATTACAGCAGGCAAAACAGATATAGCCCATATTTTAGTAAGTGTTCCAGATTCTTTATTTTTCATTAAAGAATAATAGTTAGGCAATGATATATAAAACAAGTAAGATATTATCGATGCAAACAACAAATCAAAATAGCTTTTTGCATATGGTATGATAAATATTCCTAAGCCGGATAAAAACATACCTAAAATAATGGTATTTTTTTCTCCAATTTTTCTGAAAAGAAGCGCACCTAATATTGGGAAAGGCAAACTAATTATTTCTAAATAAGTAAAAAACTGGCCTAAATTATTTTCTCCAATATATTTGGCTACCAATATAGAATAAAATGGATAATAAACGTAGAATCCTGCGCCCCAAATAAGCCAGCTTATTGTTATCAGTATTGAATTTCTGTCCAATATTTCACCTTTTTGCGGCATTGCTTTTAATTTATAAATCAAGTAGATGGGCCCGGCCGGGCTCGAACCGGCGACCTCCGCCGTGTAAGGGCGGCGTCCTAACCACCTAGACTACGGGCCCTAATATAGGTCTCGGCGACCACACCCGGCTCAGGTCCCATTTTCCAATGCAAATTACCCTTTATAATTTTTATCTCTAAGCTTTTTTCAAAATTTAAATTTCTTTAATTTAAATACCTATAAAATTTAAACCTATAGTTTTTTATAAATTATGGGGAATAAATTATGGGCGAGCAAAATGAAGGATTTAATAGTACAAAGCAAATATTAAAGTTAAATGAAGGAGAGAAAACCAAGGTCAGAGGATGGATTTACAGAAAAAGAGATCTAGCAGATAATATATTTATAGTTGTAAGAGATTCTGAAGGTATAATTCAAACAGTTTTACCTAGGAAAAATGCTCCACAAGACTTAGTTTCTTTAGCAGAAAAATCTACCATAGAATCTTCAGTTGTTATAGAAGGTATAGTTAAAAATGATGAAAGAGCTCCAGGCGGTAAAGAATTGCAAATAGAAAATTTATCAATAATAGGGCTTTCGGATGACTTTCCAATAAAGGGAGGAGAAAGCATAGACTACTTATTAGATATAAGACACTTATGGTTGAGATCTAGAAAATTAACATCGATAATGAAAATAAGACAATCAGTTTTGGAAGGATTAAGGGAATACTTTAAGAAAAACAACTGGTGGGAAGTTAATCCTCCAATATTAACGCAAAGTGCTGTTGAAGGTGGAGCTACTCTGTTTGAGGTCAATTTCTTTAACAAAAAAGCATATTTAAGCCAAAGTGCACAATTTTATTTAGAGGTCATGATATTCAGCTTAGAAAAAGTTTGGGCAATAACTCCAAGTTTTAGGGCAGAAAAAAGTAGGACTAGGAGACATCTTTATGAATACTATCATTTAGAAGGAGAAGCTGCATGGATGGGTATGAAAGATATGATGAATCATGTAGAAGGATTAATTAAGAGTGCCATTAAGAAGGTTTTAGAAGATAGGCTGGAGGATTTAGAGATAGTTAAAAGAGACACAAATATACTCGAAAACTCATTAAAAACAAATTTCCCAGAAATTACGTATGACGAGGCGATATTGAAATTAAAAAATAAAGGAATTAACATAAAGTGGGGAGATGATATAGGGGCCGATGAAGAGAAAGTACTAACAGAATACTTCGATACGCCATTTTTCCTAACTATGTTTCCAAAGCATCTGAAAAGTTTCTATATGAAGATAGATGATAGCAGACCAGATGTTGTATTGGGCTTTGATTTAGAAGCCCCAGAAGGATATGGAGAAGTAGTAGGAGGTAGCCAAAGAGAAGATAGTTATGAAAAACTATATAAAAGAATAGTTGAAGAAGGTTATAACCCAAGCGATTATCAATGGTATTTAGATTTAAGAAAATATGGCACAGTACCTCATAGCGGTTATGGGCTTGGTGTAGATAGATTGGTAACATGGATAGCTGGACTAGATCATATAAGAGATTCCATACCCTTCCCAAGATTTAGAGAGAGAATATATCCATAAAGCGACAAATAAAACAAGAGGATAAAATTCATGTCTAAGAAAGTTTGTTCTTTACTATCAGGAGGTAAAGACAGTACTTATGCTTTGCACAAAGCAGTAGAGTTCGGTTACGAAATATCATGTATAGTTAGCATAAAACCTATTAGAAAAGATAGTTATATGTTTCATTTTCCTATGGTCGAACTTACTTCTCTTCAAACTGAGTCAATGGGATTAAGAAAAGTACATCATATATTAAGTTTAAGTGGTGAAAAGGAAAAGGAGGTTGAAGAACTTTATTATGAATTATCAAGAATAAAAAAAGAAAACGATTTTAATACATTAGTTATAGGAGGTATAGCAAGCCAATACCAATTAAATAGATTTAAGATATTAGCAGAGAAACTAAGTATAGATCTTTTTGATCCTCAGTGGGGTACAAATCCTGAAAAATATATGTATGACTTACTCGATTATAATATACATTTTATTATAACTCAGATAACTACATATGGCATACCAATAGAATATTTAGGAATAGAAATAAATAAAGAAATAATAGATAGAATTATAGAATTTTCGAAAAAATATGGATTCCATGCAGCATTTGAAGGAGGGGAAGCAGAAACTTTTGTAATAAATGCTCCGCTTTTTAGAAAAGGAATTTGTATCGAATCTTATAAGAAAAAGATAAGCGATTTTGAGTATTCTTTACTTCTTAAAAATGCATATTTATGTGATAACGCAAAATCAACAATTTTAAATTCTTAAATCATTTTAGTTAGAAAGACAAACTTAGCAATTTCATAGCATTTTTAGAAGTTGTTGAAATTATGGTATTCTTTTCTACTTTTTTAATGCCTGATATAAAGTCAATGAATTTATAAAGCATCAGAGGAGAAAGTCTTACTCCATGATAATTGTATGGTCCATCGCTTTCTAATACTGCGCTACTGAGCGGGGTATTTTCTATAATTTTTTGATGCTTTTTTTGTATCATTAGCGCTGCGTTTAATGATATCACATAATCTTCTCTAATTATTTGATCAATTAAAGTTAAAGGGCCAGTATACCAATGGAACATGGCTTTCTTTACTTCTTTATTTTTCAGAATATTTAGAACTTCATTCCATGCGTTCGGGGAATGTATGTTAATCATCGCATTTAATTCTTTTGCTAGGTTTACGAATAAAAGAAAAATTTCTTCTTGCATTTTATAGGTATCTTCGCTAAGAAATCTTTTATCTATTCCAACTTCTCCAATACATTTAAGTCCATTCTTTTCAATTATTTTTAGAATTATTTTTACTTCTTCCGTTTTGCCTTCTTTGATCATCCATGGGTGGAAACCTCCGCATGGTATCACATTTTTAGGATAACTATAGCTTAGCTCGATTATTTTATTTAAACTTTTTATGTCTTCAGATACAGCGACTACTTTTATGTTACTTTTGAATATTTCTTCTAATTCATTTTCCTGAAATTCGTTTAAGTGACAGTGCATATCATAGATCTCCATTTTTGCATCATCTATCTTTTCCTATCCTTTTATATAAAAGTTTTGCTAACATACCCATTCAAAAAATTTTAAAATTGCGAAATGCTTAAAATTAATCATTATTAATATATATTGTTTCAAAATAAACGGCCTTTCTTTCAATAGCTTTTTTTATAGATTCTTCTTTATTAGTTAAGTTAGATTTTCCACTTTTTATTTCAACAAAATATATAGACTTCACTTCATTATTCTCTAATCCGTCAAATACCACATAATCTATGGGTGATCCAATAAATCTTGCTTCTTTTGGATTGTGTTTAAAATTAGGCATATATGGCGCAAATTGTTCATAGACCTTCCCAGAAATAACAGCTCTGCTTTGCTGTATAGCTTCCTTTCTTGCTTTTTCTATCGATTCCATTGCTATAACTTTAGCCTTTTCATTGGCTAATTCTTGTATGCTACTTCTAATGCTATCAAGCTTAACTGATTTTCTCCAATTAGATATATAAAGATAAAGTATTACCACTAATTCAATAAGTATTATAAAGATTAATGAATAGATCATTATGCTCAAACTGATCTCCCACAAGTTTAGTGAGATTAAAACATTAAAAGGGTTAGACACTAAATTATTAAAAGGCATTAATGATGGGTACAAAGTTTGCATTCGTCACAGGAGGAGTGATGTCAGGTATAGGAAAAGGAATAGTTTCAGCGAGTACTGGATTATTGCTCAAATCGAGAGGGTATAGCGTTGGCATTATTAAAGTAGATCCGTATTTAAATGTCGACGCTGGTACAATGAATCCATATGCTCATGGTGAAGTTTATGTTACAGAAGATGGAGGAGAAACAGACTTAGATTTAGGGCATTATGAAAGATTCTTAGGTATAAATTTAACTAAAAAACATAACATAACAACAGGTCAAGTTTATTTTAATGTTATAACTAAAGAAAGAAGAGGAGAATATTTAGGAAAAACAGTTCAAATAATACCTCATATTACTGATGAAATAAAAAATAGAATAATCACTTTGTCAAAAGAAACAGGAGTAGATGTAATGGTTATAGAAATTGGCGGTACGGTTGGAGATATAGAAGGTCTTCCATTTTTAGAAGCAGCAAGACAAATGTGGGTTGATTTAGGGCCGGATAATGTAACATTTATTCATGTAGCTATTTCTCCAATATTATCTGCAACAGGGGAGCAAAAGACTAAACCTGTTCAACACAGCGTGCAGGAGTTAAGAAGGATTGGAATACAACCTAATGCAGTTATTGTAAGAAGTTCAAGACCTCTAGAAGAAGAATCTAGATATAAGATTGCATTATTTTCAAATCTTCCGAAAGAATCGGTTTTTAGCGATCATGACACTTTTACACCATATGAAGTCCCTCTTATTTTAGAAAGCCAAGGATATGGTAAATTCTTAACAAAAAGATTTAATATAGAGGAGAGAGAAGCAGATTTAGCATCATGGGAAGAATTTGTTAATAAGCTAAAATCAATAGATAAGCAAGTCCCTATAGCTATGATCGGAAAATATACTAAATTAAAAGATAGCTATATAAGTATAACAGAGGCATTAAAAAGTGCAGGAGTTTTTACAAGTGTTATGCCAAAATTAATTTGGGTTGAAGCGACCGATATTGAAAATGGGCAAATAAAAGTTGAAGATGTTTTACAAGATGTTAAAGGAGCAGTTGTTTTACCAGGATTTGGAGCTAGAGGAACTGAAGGCAAAATAAAGGCAATTAAATATTTAAGAGAAAATAACATACCTATGTTAGGAGTTTGCTTTGGAATGCAACTTTCAGTAGTTGAGTTTTCTAGGAATGTATTAGGACTAAAGGATGCAAATTCTACAGAAATAAATCCAAATACTCCCTATCCAGTTATTGATTTGTTACCAAACCAAAAGAATATAGATTATATGGGAGGCACGATGAGACTTGGGGCGTCAAAAATAAATGTTGTTAAAAATACCACGGTATACGATTTATATAGAAAAGAAATTGTTTATGAAAGACATAGACATAGATATGAGGTTAATTTAAAGTTCTTAGATAAGTTAATTGATGCAGGAATTAAAGTGAGTGGTTGGAGCGATCAAGGATTAGTCGAATTTATAGAATTATCTAAAAAAGATCATAAGTTTTTTGTAGGAACACAACCACATCCAGAATTCACAAGTAGACCACTAAATCCGAATCCATTATATGTTGGTTTAATAAAAGCTGCAATTTGATTTGATATAAATTAAAGTTTAACCTTAAGATCTAAAAAATATAAATAATAAGCTAATTATTATTGGTTTGGGAGAAAATATGATATTGAGCGATAGAGACATTAAGATTCTTTTAAAATCAGGAGAATTAGTGATAGATCCTTTGAGTGATGATACAATAAGGGAAAATGGAGTAGATTTAAAGCTTGGAAGAGAATATTGCGCATTTAAAAAAACAAATACTATTCTAGATCCGAATAAACCTGGAAATGCTAACGAATTTTACGAGTGCAATTCATCGGATAGCTTTGTAGTAGAATCTCATAGACATTATTTGCTTCACACTCTTGAATATATTAAGTTACCTTCTTATCTTGCTGGTTTAGTCAACTTAAGAAGTACATGGGCAAGAACGGGAATATATATACCTAGCACTGTTACAGATGCAGGATTTGAAGGTCAATTAACCATCGAGGTTATAGGTAGTGAATTTCCGGTAAAGCTTTATGCTGGTGATAGGTTTTTGCATTTAATATTAGTTAAAATGGAAACACCTTCAGAAAAGCCCTATGAGGGTAATTATAAAGGGCAAACCGGAGTTAGGCTCCCAAAATTTTTTAACAATAAATAAAATTAAAATACAAAGTCAATATTACTTTAAAATAAGAAATTAAAAAATTTATTAATCGTTTTAGTCTTTACATTGGAGAAAATTTCTTTAATATTTTTACTCATATATTCACTTATTTATTAATAGCATTAAGACTATATTATTTTTTACTAATTCTTAATTTTTACTTATTTTTCTTCTTTATAATAAATTATAATAGAAATATTTGAATTTAAAATTTGAGTAAAGTGTAAAGTTATAATTTTAAGTTTTGATTAAATTTTCACTCAATATAGTATAATAAATGTTAATGTAAAAATTTATTACAATTTAAGTTTTATAAATTAGTAGCAAATAGCTATTGAGAGTGAAACGCTTGAAAAAATACTACATTGAGACATTTGGCTGTGCTCTTTCGGAATTTGATAGCTCAACTATGGACTCTATATTATCTCAAAACAATTTTGAAAAAACATCAGAGATAAGTGAAGCAGATATTATAATAGTTAATACTTGTGCTGTTAGATTAGACACGGAAGCAAAGATATTGAAGAGACTTAATGAAATTAAGAAAAACTACGGCAATTCAAAGTTAATAGTTTCGGGTTGTTTAGCTAAAGCTAGACCATCTCTAATTAATAGAGTTGTCCAAAATGCAAGCCTAATATCTCCTCAAAACGTAACTAGGATATTAGAAGTTGTTAATAATAAAGATAAAATAGTATTAATTGATGGTGAGAGGAACACAGATTTTATTCCAACACCTCCTATAGAGGATAGCATTGCAACAATTATGATAGAAGAAGGCTGTGTTGATAATTGTAGTTTTTGCATTACGAAATTGGCCAGAAAAACTTTAAGATCATATAAGCCTAGAATTATTATAGAAGTCTTTGAGAAGCTAGTAAAAAATGGTGTTAAAGAAATTAGATTAACTGGTCAAGATATAGCCGCTTATGGATTAGATTTTAATCCTAAATTTAGACTTGATGATTTGATTAACACAATATTAGATAAAGTAAAAGGAGATTATAGAATAAGAATTGGAATGATGACACCAGATAAGTCAATTGAAATAATTGATAATTTACTTAGTTATTATAATGATGAAAGGGTATTCAAGTTCTTCCACATACCAGTTCAATCAGGAGATGATGAAGTTTTAAAAATAATGAATAGAAATTATACTATAGATGATTATAAGCAATTACATAACAAAATAAAATCTAAATATCCAGATTCTTTATTTGCTACAGATATTATAGTTGGACATCCAGGAGAAGATGAAGAGGCTTTTCAAAACACGGTCAAACTTGTTAAAGATTTAAGGTTTGAAAGAGTTTACTTAGCTCAATACAGTATAAGACCAAGAACTAAGGCAGCATATATGGAGCAAGTTCCAGAGCCAATAAAAAAGGAAAGAAGTCTAATTTTAAATGAAGTAATTAAGCAAATAGATTTAGATATATATAAAAAGTACGTTGGTAACGAATACGAAGCATTAGTTACGTCTCATGGATTTAAGAAGAATTATGTTATGGCAAGATTAAATAATTATTTTCCTATTGCAATTAAAGGTGATAGCGATTTAATTGGTAAGAGAGTAAAAGTAAAAATAAGTAATGCTACATATTTCGATCTTAGAGGGGAAGTAATAGATAGGAATTATGAAAAATCTTTACTAAAAATTCATACTATATCAGACGGCAATTAAATCATTTAAAATTATTTAATATTGTATTTATTTCTTTAATTCTTTAATACCTTTATACTTGATTTTTATTATTTTAATTCCAAGTTTTACAGCTAATTTTTGAATCGAATAATCGTCTGTTGCTAAATAAACTTCTTCGCATTTTTCTTTGTATTGTAAAGATAGCGCTAAAACATCTAGATCAGTTTTACTTAGTTTGCTAGAAAGTTTCCATTTCTTTGCCTCTTCTTTTATTTTTAATAAAAATTTAGCATCAGGATCTATTATAGATAGCTTATCTGCATTTATAATTATATTTAATATATTTTTGGATGCCTCATCTTTTACTTCTTGTATAACAGATGAAGTAGTTATACTCTTATCCAAATTACTTAATACAAACCCTGAAAATATAGCTCCAGTATCTAATATTATGCAATTATTACCAGTATGATAATAACCTAGAGAATAGTCTCTCATAATAGTTTTCCCACCATCTAAATCTTGCTATTTTTGCTGGTTTATCGCATAAAGTTATTCTAAGAGAAGACTTAGACCTGCTTGGTATTTTTTCTTGTCCATCAATATTTATGAAATAATTTCCGCTATCATCTTTTATATTAATATCAATATATCCACTATATGGAAGTACTACAGGTCTTATATGAAGTTGAACTGGATTTAATGGGGTTAAAATTATAGAATTTAGCCTGGGATCAATTATAGGCCCTCCTGCGCTTAGGCTGTAGGCTGTTGAGCCAATTGTTGTTGATACAACTATACCATCTCCATCAACACCATAGATTCTATCGCCATTATAATATGCATCAAGCTTAACTAACGATCCATCTGAGGTAAAAATTACTATATCATTCATAGCACAATTTTTAGTTTCTCCGTTAAATATAGGTTGTAATCTGGGATACTCAACCAAAGTGAACTTGTTATTTATAAATTCATAGACTTTGTTTTCTACTTCATATTCTTCCACGTCCAACATAAAACCTCTTTTCCCAGCTCTAATAGCCATTATTATTGAGTTTCCTGTCTTTTCTCTCATTACAGTTCTTAATAAAGTTCCATCGCCTCCAATTACAATAATTTTGCTAGGTGGATTTATTTCAATGTTAAAATCGTCTATAGTGTTTATATCGCTATAGTTTTCTTTGCTTTCTTTTTCTAAAATTGGTTGTTTATTGTATTTAGTAAGAACTTTTATAACTTTTAAAGCAATTTCTTTTGCTATTGTACTATTGGGTTTTATTACGATTCCATATTTTTCGGTTGACAAACTGTCCACCATACAAGTATAATAAGATATAAGTAGTCTATAAAACCTCATCTTAATCTATAATTATAATAAAAATCTTTTATTACGATACCTTTATGCTTTTAGATAAACTATTTTTCTAACTATCGTAAATATTTGTAGGCCAGGATAATAACCCGCCTTCTGTTTAGTGGCATTTGACTCTGCGGATTTAGAGGGCTTGCGTGGCTCCTCATAGCCCTCTACCTTGCTCCGCTGGGGTCGGCCGTTTCATCGCATCCTCCATTATCTTCAGCAGATTACTATCTTCTTGTTGCCAAGAAGATCTTGCTGCATCATTATCATATAATGGAGGCCGTTTCGTTTCTGTGCCGTTGCCTGAGGTATCACCTCAGCCAGAGGCCCAGCTGCCACCGAGAGGGCGGTGTTTCCTCAGGCCAATAGGCCCGTCAGCCACTATCCTGGCCTACAAAATTATATAGATCAGGTAGAATTAATAAATTGGATGTAAATAGGTAATTGTAATGCCTGGCAAAACAAGTAGTAAATGCATTAAAGTGTATAAAGAGTTGGGAAATAATGCTATTAATATATTGAAAGAGATGGGTTTATTGAATCAGGATTTAAGGCCAAGAAAAGAAGGCAATTATTTATTGATACCTATAGTAAATGAAAAATCTTTAAATGAGATTGGAAAATTTTTTCCTTTTGAAATTTGTAATGAATTATTTGAAGAATATAAATTTAAATCAAAGAAATTAAATGCAATTATAGAAGGCATATCTAGTTATCTAATAATAGGTAAAATAGCAATAATAAATTATAAAGGTAACTTGGAAATATTGAGAAAAGCAGCAAGTGAAATTGCTAGGATTAATCCTAATATAGAAAGTGTATATGCAAAAATAGATACAGAGGGGGAATTTAGAGTACCAAAACTCATATTACTTTATGGAAAGGATAATACATTAACTTTGTATAAAGAAAATGGTTTGATTTTCTACGTTGATATAAAAAAGGTTTATTTCAACCCAAGACTTGGGGGGGAGCATAATAGGATAGCAGATATGGTAAAAGATGGAGAATTTGTATTAGATATGTTTACAGGCGTAGGAGGTTTTGCATTAAACATTGCTAAGAAAAGAATATCAAGGGTTATAGGTGTTGATTTAAATCCCTATGCTATAAGTCTTGCATCTATGAATGCAAAAATTAATAAAAAGACATTAAAAGGAGAAACATTTTTTATAAGAAGTGACTCTATGAACCTTGACAATATTATTAAAACTAAATTTGATAGAATAATAATGAATCATCCTACAGGTTCTCTTTCTTTTTTAAGAGCAGCATGCAATCTAATAAAAAATCAAGGTAATATACATCTATATACTTTATTAGACAATAAAAAACAAAATTTAAATATAATTTTGGATCAATTAAAAGTAAATTGTAATTATAGTTTCGAGATATCGCAAGTCAGAAGGGTATTAGATTATAGTCCAAAACAGTCAATCTATGAGATAAACATAAAAATATGATTAATATGCTATTACAAACGCAATTAAACCTGTTATAAATACTCCATCAAAAATTCCTGCTCCACCAATGCTTACTAAAGGAGCAAATATTTTTTCAGGCTCTTTTGCTAAATGCAATATATCTGCTCCCAACAAGCTGCCCATGGATCCGCTAATATATGCTGCTGAAGCAGCAGCTGGACTTATTCCAGCGATTAATATTGCTGGAATTGATGATATAATGGGCGGTATAAATGCTGGCACTGCTATTCCAACACCTTTTATAGGCTTTGCCAAAAAATATGTTGTTAAAGTATTAATAAGAAGAGAAACAATAAAAGCCATGTAAAATATTTTTGAATATGGGGAATAAATCATTAATATGAATAATGTTATTGACACAAATAAGGGAACTAAAGCTCCTCCTATATTAACGGCAATAGACATGGTTTCTTCTCTAAAAGTCATTTTAGGAACTGGTATAGGAATCCCAAAAAAATCAACGTATTGTAATTCTAATACATTTTCTATTATTCCAGTTCTGATCCTTTTCACTATAAGGTTTACAAAACTCAAAGCTGGACTCAATACTATTAGTATTGCAGATAGTATGCCTAAAGGAAGAGCGTAACTTAAGGTAGATGACTGCGCTATATATACTGGAAATCTAAAGGCTATTAATGCTATAATAACTCCTGCCATTAGATAAAATCCCATAAATATTGGATGTGTTGGTGGACTTATTACTATTCTTTTATTTTCTTCTATTGAAATTTCTTTTCACCTCAGATCATTTGATAAAATAAGGGTGAAAATATTTAAATATGCTTTTATGATTTTTTTAGCTTCTTAAAAGTTAAATAAGAAAAGCCTCCCGATATTAGACCTGAAAAAACATAAGTTAATCTCCATAAAATAACAACATTTAAAGGCAATAATAATGCAAGCCCATATTCAGCCCCTCCTTCTCCAGCTGGTGTAGGAAATGATGCCATAGAATAGTTAAACATTAGAGCTATAAAGATATTTAAATAAGTTATATCTAAATTTTTTAATAAAATACTTATTGAAAATACTTGGATTATATATGCAACTAATGTAATAGCTATGGAATTTATTATTATTTTCTTATTTCCAGCAATTCTAAGTAAGTTTTGGAATCTATCTATCTCATATATTATTCTTTGCTTTATATTATCTTTTCCTATTTTACTAATAAGTTTCATAAAGAAATTTTTTATGTTAACATTAAAAACTAAAATCCAAAATATTATAGTTAAAAAAGAGAAAATAGTTATACCTATAGATTTGGGTAGATAATATAATGATAATACAAATGATACAACTGATGGTATTATGCCGTCAAAAAATGACTGGAGAGAAGAAATACCAAATGCTTCTCCCATTGGAGTTTGAGAGTATTTACTTATTAATCCAGCAATTGTGGGAACCCCTCCAAAATTTCCTGGGGTAATCGTTCCTGCAAAGAATCCGTTAAATTGAATTTCCATAGCTTCGATAAAATTTATTTTGCATTTTTTTGATGAATTGCATATGTAATAGAGCCTGAACGATTTTATAATTTCCGATAAAGTTATTAATAAAAATGAATATAGTAATAAAATGTTACCTTTGTATATTATATAGATGATTTTAATTGGGTTTTCTGTAATTATGGAGAACACTGCAATCATTATAATTAATAGCACTGCAATCATTAATAAATTTCTTCTATTCAAACTTAATTCCCAATAGCATGATGTAATTAAAAAAGAATTAAATTATTATGTTATCTTCAAAATTAAAATAGTTTATACTTGTATTTTTGTTGGTATTTGTTCTTTGCTTTTATTCTTTAATTTATCTTCTTCCCAACTTTTTTCCACCATCTCAGCAGCTATCAAAGCCTTCTTCTGTATGTAGTCGGTTATGTAATTTAGTAAAAACCTTACAGGGCCATATTTGAATCCTTTAATATAAAATCTACTAACTATGTCTTTTGCCCAATATGTGCTATGGTTTAAAGTTGCTTTAAGTAGGTCTATGTGTTCTCTTGTTAAGAAATTCTTTCTAAACCAATCCCTTTCTTTTAATTGACCCATTGGGACAAAGAACATAGGAACTATTAAGCTTCTATATGGTCTTAACCTTTCTATGAGCTCTGTTGTAGCCATTACATCATCTGGCTCTTCTTCAGGAAGACCGACAATTAATGTTACCGCAGGAATAATATTGTGATCCATTAAAATTGAGAATGCGGATTCAACTACATCGGGCCACTTATCTGCGCTATAAGGGGCAGATTTAGCTGGCATGATTTTTTTGGCTAGCTTAACACTACCTGTTTCTAGGCCTATTTCTACTCCTAAGAAATCTTGATTCCCGCTATACATGATATCTGTAAGCTTAGATATTAACTTATAGTTTTCTTCTGCATATTTTACAGCCGCTAAGCTAACATGAGACCATGCTATAGGTAAATCTGATATTTCTCTTACCATTGTGTGTAATTTCAAAAGTTTCTCTGGCCTGGGCCTAATTCCATCAGCAAAATAAAGTAAATTATCTTCACTATGAAGAAGTATTTGATCGACACCTTCACTCAGGTTTAATTTTACTTCTTCTATAACTTTTTCTGGTGGTATAGACCTCCACGCTCTTAGAGTTACGCTACAAAACTTGCACCCTCTAGGGCATCCTCTCATTATTTCTACTAGCCCATTTACGCTTGCATGCTTTATTTTAGGTATTTCATCCAATGACGGAACGTCAAGGGGTCCTATAAAAACATAATCTGGCAAATCTTCATTGTTAAGAGCTTTTTTAACTAGTTCAACGGAAACTTTTTCTGCTTCCCCATCTACGACTGTATCAACCCCCCATTTTTTCCATTCCTCAAGAGACCATAACCACTGCCAAGCAGCAGGGCCGCCAACAATTATTTTTACCCCTTTCTCTTTAGCTTTCCTTATAGCAGGGCTTTCCATGAATTTTCTAAACGAAACTCTATTAATAGGCTCCTTGCCTGTTATACTCCACCATTCGCTGCTTGGGGGACCATATGCAAAATAATCATGATGGCCTATCATTATTACTTTTACTGTATCTAAGTGCTTATTTATGTGATCTGGATCAATCACTGATGCGTTTATTCCAGAATCAATTAAAGCGGCTTCTATTTTTCTAATACCATAAGGTGCTATAGCTGGCCTACCCAGCTTATCTACTTTTGGCTTAGGTGCCGCTATCCATTTCCAGATCGACTCTGGTAGGCCAATAGATGGTCCAGTAGTCATAAATCCTAAGAACTCATGCTTATGATGATCACTCATCATTGTCCTATCAGTAGTTAATATTACATCAAATACCATTTCTATCACCTTAAATTGCTATCAGTCTTTTCTCTTACAATTATGATTGTTTGAGATAAAAATTCGCCTAAAAAATCTCTAAGCTTTTCCATATAGGAATAATCAGAAGAGTTATAAACATGAATTATAACTCTTTTTGCCCTAGCCCTAAATGCATTAACAAGTTCCTTTTTTACGTAACTAGCGTCTGATTTAGAATCCCAATTTATATGATAAACATCAACTCTACCTTGGTTTATTGTATTTTGGGTTTCAGGCAAACCATTCTCCCCTATGCATTATGTTATATTATGCGTAGGTTAAATAAATCTTATCATATATTGTTATAATTTCTATTATTAATAAATATATAAAATAATTTTTAGTACGAATCTAAAATTATTTATACAAATGAGTAATAGTTGTTGTTATTGTTTAATTCTTACTTTATTCAATCTAAAGCGTGTGAATTTAGTTTTTAAATAATATAAAATATTAATATTTATAAAAATAATATAAAATGCTAATTTAAAGGCTCTGGAACATAGTTTTTTTGTGGAGATGGTGGGGTAAAATTATGTCAGAAGAGAATCAATCTAACAATTCGAAAGAAATAATTTTGAGAGTATCTGAAGCAAGGCCAAGAGATACTGGGAAAAGAAGAGTAAGAATAGATGTTGATATAATGAAGCAGCTAAATGTTGAACCAGGAGATATAGTAGAAATAGAAGGTAAGAAAAAGACAGTTGCTGTTGTATGGCCAGCATTGCCTGAAGACCAAGGCCTAGATATAATAAGAATGGATGGTATATTGAGAAAAAACGCAGACATCAATATTGGAGATAAGGTAATTGTTAGAAAGGCTATTCCAAAACAGGCTACAAAAGTAAAGTTGGCTCCAACAGTTCATTCGATATCAGTTGATGAGGGATTTAAAAAATATGTTAAAAAGAAGCTTGTTGGAACTCCTGTCATCGAAGGAGATGTTATAGTCGTTCCTGTTATAGGTCAGGCTGTCCAATTGACAGTAATAGATACAAGACCAAGAGGAATTGTTATAATAAGTGAAAAAACTTCAGTTGATATTCTTGAAAAGCCAATGACACAAATAAACGTTCCTAAGGTGACTTACGAGGATATAGGCGGTTTAAGGGAAGTAGTGTCTAGAATTAGAGAATTAGTTGAGTTACCATTAAGGCACCCGGAACTATTTGCGAGACTCGGAATTGAGCCACCTAAGGGAGTTCTTCTCTTCGGTCCTCCAGGAACTGGTAAGACATTATTAGCAAAAGCAGTTGCAACAGAAAGCGATGCATATTTTGTTGCAATAAATGGTCCTGAAATCATGAGTAAGTTTTACGGAGAAAGTGAACAAAGATTAAGAGAGATTTTTGAAGAGGCCAAGAAAAATGCGCCAGCAATAATATTTATCGATGAAATAGATGCAATAGCTCCTAAGAGAGACGAAGTTGTAGGGGAAGTGGAAAGAAGGGTAGTGGCACAGTTATTGGCTCTAATGGATGGGCTTGAAAATAGGGGCCAGGTAATAGTTATTGGAGCAACAAATAGGCCAAATGCAGTAGATCCAGCATTAAGGAGACCTGGTAGGTTTGATAGGGAAATTGAAGTACCTTTACCTGATAAGCAAGGAAGATTGGAAATCTTGCAGATACATACAAGGCATATGCCATTAGATAACGATGTTGATATGGAAAGGCTATCAGAAATTACAAAAGGATATACAGGAGCAGATTTGGCAGCATTAGTAAAAGAGGCCGCCATGCATGCACTAAGAAGATATCTCCCAGAGATTGATATAGAGCAGGAGAAAATACCAGTTGAAGTTTTAGAAAAAATGGTAGTTACTATGGAGGATTTTATCTCCGCGTTTAAAGAAATAACGCCTAGCGGATTAAGAGAGATTCAGGTTGAAATACCAGAAGTTCATTGGGAAGATATAGGAGGTTTAGATTATCAGATAAGAGAAGTAAAGGAAACAGTTGAACTACCATTGCTCAATCCTGAGCTTTTCAAAAAGGTGGGAATAGAACCACCCAAAGGTATTTTACTTGTAGGCCCACCAGGGACAGGTAAGACCCTTCTTGCTAAGGCTGTTGCTCACAATACAAATGCAACATTCATTAGAACCGTAGGCTCGGAACTTGTTAGAAAATACATCGGTGAAGGAGCAAGGCTAGTAAGGGAACTTTTTGACCTTTCAAGAGAAAAATCTCCATCCATATTGTTCATAGATGAAATAGATGCTATAGGTTCAAGAAGACTTGACATGTCAACTTCCGGGGACAGGGAAGTACAGAGAACACTTATGCAATTGCTAGCTGAAATGGACGGGTTCGATCCACTTGGAAATGTAAAGATTATTGCCGCTACAAACAGGCCTGACATTCTTGATGAAGCATTAATCAGACCAGGGAGATTTGACAGGATAATAGAGATTCCAATGCCAAATCAAGAAGCAAGGGAAAAGATATTTAAAATACACACTAAAAAAATGAACTTAAGGGATGTGGACTTTAAATATTTAGCAGAAACAACACAAGGCATGTCAGGTGCGGATATAAAAGCAATTTGCACAGAAGCCGGAATGAATGCGATCAGGGAAAACAGGGATTACGTGATACCTAAAGATTTTGCAAAAGCAATTGAAAAAGTATCAAAATCAACGAAGGGGACCACAGAGGTCCCAGAACACATGTTCAGGTAAATCAGCACTCATAGGGATCATCACTGCCCTTTCAGGCTCAGTTGACCTCTTCTC
>NZ_JAGDXI010000050.1 GCF_023256325.1 Caldisphaera sp. | reverse complement strand
GCCCGTCCCCTTTGGCCAGGCTCGGGCACCCCCGCGCATTTAATTAATATGCAATCATCTCATATATAATTTATAATTGATCTTTGTTTTAAAATAGCAATTTGCTATAATGCATAAAAAGCAAAAAATATTATACTGCAAAAAACAATGAAATAAAATAGCCCCTATGACAGACGCTCGCTATTTCTGAGATAAGTGCATGATGATCAACGGGTCTGTGAGGGGCGGTTTAGATATTTATTTTGGATTGGTCTCATGCAATCAGATTAAAAGGTTTTGTTTTTAATCTTTAATTAAATTAATTTAGATAGGATGTGGACCCGTAGCCTAGCCAGGATTAGGGCGTCGGCCTGCGGAGCCGAAGGTCGGGGGTTCAAATCCCCCCGGGTCCGTGAAATCATTTTATAAAATAAATTTAAAATTTATGTGCCTTTTGGTGTACATGTAGAATGGGTTTGAAATATTTGTTAACCGGGGAGTTAACAATAACAAATTATTTATATGTTTTGCTTCATGAATTTCATATTTTTGTTAATAAATAGGCATAAGGTTTATTAATATGAAGTTTTCATGCATTTATAAATAACTCCATTTATATTAAATTAAAGGGATGATAGTATGCAATCAAATACTAAAGCAGTTCCAGGAAAGGGAATTGTTATAGCCTCTATAATAGTAGCTATCTTATTTGCATTGATTATTTTATATGCAGGTTATGTAATTAATACATTGCCTTCAAGCTATTTCACAAACTTAACTAAAGCTTATAGTAGTTTTTCAGCAATAAATTTAACAGAAACTGGTTTGAAAGGTCTTCTATCAAACGTTTTATATGGCTATGGTATAGTATTTTTAATTCTCGGATTACTTGGAATTCCCTTTGTATATATGCCGTTATCCCATAATTTACCTGAGAAGGCCTCAGGTCCAGCTTTAGCTATAGGTATAATAGAAATAATCGTTGGCCTAATAACAATAGTGTTTATAATACCTGGAATATTAATGATAGTTGCATGGTACCAAATAAGGAAATTTAATCGTGAAATGGCTTTGCAATCAGCTATACACCAATAGTTCAAATTTTTATATTAAGTATCTTATATAAAAAAGGTATTAAATCGTGAGTAAGCAAAGAAGAAGACAAGGAGATAAAAATGAGTAAGTCAAATATTTGTAGTTTATGTGCAAACTGGAGGCCACACGTTCAATATCCTTTCATAGGACTTTGTATTAAATTTGGAAAGTTAACTGTAGACGATGATTCTTGCGAATTCTTTGAAGGTGTAAAGTTAAAAAACAACGAGTTTTATTGGGTTCCTGAGATTAAAACCAGAGTTTTTGGTGAAGAAGCAAAAATACTTAACCATAAGGGATACAAGGTTTACATAGGTGCTTATGTAGATCCTGATGTTAGAGAGGAAATATATGGAGCATTTTAGTTCCTATAAACTATATTTTTACATCATATGGTAGGAATTTGAAATGCAGGAAATAGTAGAAAAAGGATTAATTAATAAAAAATATAGAAAAAGTATGATAAAGGTAGCGTTATTTTATCCCTCAATTTATAGTGTTGCTATGTCATCTCTAATATTTCATAAAATATATTTTCTGATTAGTGAAATTGAAGATATTTATTTGGAAAGATTTTTTATGCCACATCTATATGGAAAACCAGTGCCGTTAAGAAGCTTTGAAAATGGAATGCCTTTGAAAAATTTTGATTATATTATAATACCTGTTCATTACGAATTAGATTATGTCAACATAATAAAGGCTTTAATAGGTAGTAATATAGAGATTATTTCAAGTAAAAGAAATAAGCCTAAAATTATAATTGGAGGACCTACTATAACTGCAAACCCAGAACCTATAGCTGATATCGCCGATATAGAGATTATTGGGGATCTAGAAGCTGTATGGAGTAAATTGGTTGACATATTTTATAACGAAAAAATAGAGCCAGATCGTGGCTTATATGTTCCCAGTTTGGGAAAACATGAAGTAGAGGTTGCATATTCAAATAATTTTGATTCTTCAACTAAAAGAATTCTAACTAAAGAGACCATATTTACATTAGGAGTTGAAGTAATGAGAGGATGTCCTTTTAATTGTGCCTTTTGTATGGAAAGCTACATTTCAAAGCCAACGAGATTCAGAAAGGAAGAAGAAATTATAAACGAAATTGAAGAATTAAATAAAAAATATAATGAGAAAGTATCTCTTATAGGTCTCACAATAAATTCTCATCCTAAATTCAAGTATATCCTAAGGGAGGCTAAAAATAAGAATTTAAAAATATCATTGCCTTCACTAAGAGCTGAATTACTTGATGATGAAACAATAGGATTATTATCAGATTTGGGCCAACTAACTTTGACTATAGCGCCAGAAAATTCTGAAAGAGTTAGATATGCATTAGGAAAAGAAATTTCTGATGAAGAAATAATAAATGCAGCTAAAATTGCTGCAAAATATAACCTGAATCTAAAATTGTATTTTATAACATCGATTCCAGGAGAAAAAGAGGAAGATTTGAAAAGTATTGTTAATTTAACAAAACTTATAAAAATGGTTGGAATTAAAAAAATTCATTTGAGCGTTAATCCTTTAATAATAAAGCCAAGAACTCCCCTTCAATGGTTACCTATGGAGAATGAAGATAAAATGGATGAAAAGATTAATTATATAAAGAAAAATTCTTATTATGAGGACTTCACTACCTATGATCCATATCTAGCAATAATTCAAGGTTCTATAGCATTATCTGATAGAGATGTACTAAAGTACTTAATTGAGGTTTCAGTAAATGGAAACAATAAAGTAAATTGGAGAAATATAATGAAGAAAGGATTATCTAGCATAGCTTTAAAGGAAAGAAACGAGCCATTTCCATGGGACCATATTAAAGGATTTATTGATAATAGATTCTTAAGGGAAAGGTTTTTAATGTTTCGTAAAAGAATTGGTTTACTTTAATAGATGCTCTTGGTTTATTAAAAAAATAAAAAGGAAGATTTTAAATAATCTGGTTGTGTCTAATAGCTAGGAGGAGAAAATCATGTCAGAAAATTCGCATTTGCAATCCAACACGTTCAAAGTAATAGGAGATTATTTGAATTCGAGCGTATTGGTAAAAATGAAAGGAAATAGAGAGGTTAAAGGTATATTGACTAGCTATGATCAGCATTTAAATCTTATATTAGACAAGGCAGAAGAGCTTGAAGGAAAGAATTCAAGGCCATTGGGATTAGTGCTTTTAAGAGGAGATAATGTAATAGCAGTTAGTCCTGCAGGGTGATTTTTATGACAAAGGGAACTCCTTCAATGGGATTACATAATAAAGGAAAAACTCATATTGTATGTAGAAGATGTGGTAGAAGATCTTTTAATGTAGCAAAAGGTTATTGTGCCGCATGTGGATTCGGTAAGAGCAAAAGAATGAGAAAATATAGCTGGCAAAATAAAAAGGTTAACAGAATAAGAATTGTCTAGGTGTAAGTTTTGGAAGCTAGATGGGATAAGAATAGAGAAAAATTAAAGGCTATACTTGAAAAGAATAATTTGGACGTACTAATTTTAACAGGTAAAGAAAATATCACATATGCAACTGGCATTAGAGATCCAACAGAAGTATTGATAATCTCAAATAAATGCCAAGATTATTTGCTTACTTCAACACTTGACTACTTTAGGATGCTTAATAGAGCGCCAAAAGATATTTCATTAAAAGCCTTTTACAGGCCAGGGGAAAAAGGTACAGAGCCTCCAATATCAAAATCAGATTTAATAGAAGGTGGTTTGTTAGAAGCTATAAAGGGCATTTCTACACAATGTGGAAATAAAATATCATCCGATTTATTATGGTCAAATTATACTGTAGGAAAGTATTTAAGCGATGAAATTAAGGTTCAGGACGTTAGCAATGATATAATTAAGTTAAGAGAAATTAAAGATGACTGGGAAGTAGAGCATATAATTGCTTCTATAGATGCATCAGAAAAAGCTCTAAGACAAGCTCTTGATATTTTAGACAATAATCCAACTGAAAATGATGTTGAAGCAGCTTTCTATTCATCGCTAATGAGCCAAGGTGCATGGGCAGAAGCTTTTCCAACTATAGTTGGTTTTTATGAAAATACTGCGCTTCCTCATTACAATCCGGGAAATGTAAGATTACAGAAACCAGGGCCTGTATTAATTGATTTCGGAGCTAATATGAATGGATATTTGAGTGACATGACGAGATCTTTGTGGTATGGCGAAGGTGGAAAAGATTATAAAAAATTAATTGAGATAGTTGCTGATGCTCAATCTAATGCTATAGATATAATAAAACCTGGAGTTGAAGCATGGGAGCCTGATAAAGCTGCAAGACTGGTATTTGATAAAGAGAATATAACAAGGTATTTCAATCACGGTCTTGGTCATGGTGTTGGAGTGGAAATTCATGAAGCACCATATTTGAGGCCAAATTCAAAAGATGTATTGGAACCGGGCATGATAGTTACAGTTGAACCTGGAATATATTATCCAGGTTTATACGGAGTCAGAATCGAAGATATGGTCTATATAACTAAGAATAAAGCAAGGTTAATTACTAAGTTTTCTAGAATCTTATTCTAAGTCTGCTATTAAATTTTCTGATAAAAATTAAATAAGTATAGTTTATTTAAAATAAAATACTTATTAGAAATTTTATTGGATTTAGCTTTTAAAGTTAAGAATGTATTTATAAATAGGGATTCAAATGAATAGAATTAAGTTAGTTATGCATATAAGTTATGATAATCAAGAATCATTAAAGAATTTGTTTTCAAGCATATATAGTGTTTTAGATACAGCAAAGCAATCACAAATAGATGTTGAGGTTGTTATTACTGATAGAGGTGTTATTAATTTTTTAAAAGGAAATGTAGATAAATATACATATGAAACTGTAATGGAACTTATCGGATCTGGTGTTAAATTTAATGTATGCAATATATCGTTAAGATCCCTTGGTATATCGTTTAATGATTTAATAAGTGGTCTAAACAATGTTGAATCAGGCATTCTAAAAATAATAGAATTGGTAAATAATGGTTATGTTTATATAAAACCATGATTTCTAATTTTTTCCCACCAATATTAAAATCATCTACAGACAATACACAATCTACACTTTATTAATTTTATGTTGCAAATATTTTTATAGTAATATATTCACAATAATAAATGAGGCGACAAGTATGGCAATTAGTAAAGATCCCTATGTAGAGGCTAAGAAGCAACTTAGAAGTGCGGTCGATATCTTAGGTTATTCTGAAGAAATATATGAGATGCTTGCAACTCCAGAAAGAATAGTTCAAGTTAAGATACCAGTTAAAATGGATAATGGGAGCTTAAAGATATTTACTGGTTGGAGGGTGCAGCACAATAGTGCATTAGGTCCCTATAAGGGAGGAGTTAGATATCATCCAGAAACAAATCTAAGCGAAGTAATGGCATTGGCAATGTGGATGACTTGGAAGAATTCATTAGCTGATATACCATATGGCGGTGCTAAAGGCGGAATTCAAGTCGATCCCTTCCAATTGAGTCCTAGAGAGCTTGAAACTCTATCAAGGAAATATTTCGCTGGTATAAGCAAGTTTGTAGGAGTTGATAGAGATGTTCCAGCACCTGATGTAAATACTAATCCCCAAACGATGGCCTGGTTCATTGATGAGTATTCAAGTAGGTATGATGCGCAGATTTATGGGGTTGTAACTGGTAAACCTTTAGAATTGGGTGGTTTACAAACTAGAATCTTTTCAACAGGTCTTGGTGTTGCAACGGTCGCTAGAGAAGCGGCAAAAAAGGTTTTTGGTTCAATAGAAGGGAGGACTGTGGCAATTCAAGGTTTTGGTAATGTAGGATTCTATACTGCTAAGTTTTTAAATGAAATGGGAGCTAAAGTAGTTGCAATATCAGATGTTAAAGGAGGTATCTATAGCAGTAAGGGTTTTGATGCAGATGAAATTAAAGCTGTATTAGATAAAAAGAAGAGTATGTTCGTAGTGGATTATCCAAATTATGAAAAGAAAATAAGTAACCAAGAATTATTAGAGCTTAATGTTGATATATTAGTACCTGCAGCAATAGAAAATGTAATAACAGAAGAAAATGCTCCAAGAGTTAAAGCTAAGCTAATTGTTGAAGGTGCTAATGGACCAACATCACCTGAAGCTGAAGAATATTTAACAAAGAAAGGAATTGTAATAGTTCCTGATACGCTTGCTAATAGTGGAGGAGTTATAATGAGTCATATAGAATGGGTAAATAACAGAATGGGGGGATGGATTACAGAAGATGAAGCAAAGAATAGATTAATACAAAAAATGGAGAATAATTTGAATATGATTTGGAAGTTCTGGGATAGTAAACTAGATCACGAGAAGCACAATTTAAGAATGGCAGCTTACGGAATTGCAGTAGATAAAGTTGTAAGGGCTATGAAGCTAAGAGGTTGGATTTAACTATATTATTTATCAAATCTATTAATTCTTTTTTATTTAATGCACTTATTTTATAATAAGCTTCAAAGTTTAGTTTATTTGCTGATTCATTGATTGCTTTTTCTATATCTTTTATTTCAATTTCATTTAACAAATCTATCTTGTTTATTAGCAAAATAATTTTTTTATTTAATATAATACTTTTGATATCGTTTATTATGTTTATTTGTTTATCCAAATTCATGTACGCCTCTTTAGATGGGTCCATTAAAAATAATATAAGGCCATCAAGATATTTCAATGCACTGATAGCTTTTCTTTCTATTTCATTCATCTCATTTATATTTCTATCTAATAATCCTGGTGTATCAATTACTTGGATAACTTGCCCATTATCTAGAGTAAAATGGCCTATAATAATATCTTTTGTTGTAAAAGGATATGAAGCAATCTTTGTTTTTGCGTTCGTGATTGTTGAAACTATCGTAGATTTTCCTGCATTAGGAGGCCCAGCAACAATTAATGTTTTTCTATATGGGTCTAGTCCAGGAAAAGAAGACATAGTTATAACAAGGTTTCTTAGATATTCTAATGATTTACTACATTTTTTAATAGATGATATCATTCTTCCTCTAGCTTCTCTAGATAAAGATTTCATTTCTTTCGAATTATTTGCAGCCAAGATTTCATTTCTATAATTTATCCAAAATTTTTTTAGTAATGTTCTAGACTTTTTAATACATTTTATTGATTCATAAATCTTTTTTTTATCATAATTTACTTCAATAAGTCCCCAATAAAAATAATGCAAGTTTTTTAACAATTTTTCTAATTTTAATACAGATAAAGTTTTAGAATTTATAACATTATAAACGAGCTCAATAGACATTATTTCTCTTTCGTATTCTTTACCCCCTTTTTTCTGATACCTTGACTTTATTTTTTCTAATATTTCATTGTATAGAGGTATTTGAATTTCTTTAGCAAACCCTGCTGGATCCATAATTGTTTCTTTCAATTTTCTTCCTCATAGATGAGTTTAATTTTACCCTATTAAGTTTAATTTTATTTATTTAAAAGTTTCTTTCTTACTTTGATTTCATATTCATTTATGAGATCCTTGTGTTTACGTATTATATTTTTTAAAGTTATTTTAGATACTTTAAGTTCTTTTGATGTTAACAGAATTGAATTTTCTTTAGAATAGCCATAAGATCTATATAAAGCATAAAGGGCTATTGCATATTTATTTCTTTTTGTTCTAGATTTAAGTACAGGAAAATCATTTAGAATTTGATAAGAAATTTTAAAATCTTTGTTATCATTAATTTTATCAACTTTTTGATCAATAATAGATGATATACTCGATATACCATGATAATTTGTCTTAATAATTTTTCCTCTTTTTATTGCTTTCCTAATTTTATCTTCTAAGATCATGTTATAATCCTCATTATAATATAAAACTTCTTCTCTATTTTTTTGATGCCTTATTTTATTTTTTTCATAAAAATATCGGCTATTATCATCAATTAAAGTTTGGATAACTGCTCCGCAATTTTGGCAAACTAAGTAACCAGTTTCATCGCTCCATGCTAATCTATATGATTTGCAATATGGGCATCTTAACATATTGTCATTCATTTTTACCACAATTTTATTTTATATAAATAGTATTAAGTAAAGTTTTAATTGCACTATATAATTTAAGGGAGAGAGCAAATTATTAGAAAATAGCGAAACAATTAAAAAGTATTACTGGGCAATTCTCTTTAGAATTTTTAAAATACTATAGCATTAGGGGGAAAGAGTTGTCAAAAATAAACATACCTAGAGTAAAAACAAACATATCAAATATTAATGATGCGTTTAACCTCTTTTTACGAGAGTTAGAAGTTTCAGGTGCTTCTCATCTTACTATAAAATCCTATAGAGTAGCAATAAAAAATTTCATAAGTTACATTGGAGAGGATAAAAAAATCAGTGATATTAGCTCCGAGCTATATTTAAATTGGCTTTCTAATTTGAAGAAATTAATGTCAAAGAAAACAGGCAAGAATTATGAAACTACACTTCATTATTATTCTATATTTGTTAGAAGGTTTATTAATTGGTTGGGCATAGATGATGATTTACCTATAATGTCAAATAAGAGGCTTAGTTTCAGCAATGCATTGAGTTGGGAAGAAATAACAAGGCTTGTTTCTTCTATTAGGGATTTAGATGATCTCTTGATAATATCAGTTATGTCAGAAACAGGACTAAGAGTAAGAGAGCTTTTAAATTTAACATGGGATGACATTAATTTTAATACTGGGCAAATAAGAGTTCAAGGCAAATATAATAAAGAAAGAATAGTTTTCATTGGCCCCTTAAGTAGGCAAGCTCTATTGCAGGCATATTCTTTATATAAAGATAAGAGGAAGAATGTTATTGATTTGACATATCAAGCAGTTTACAAAAGATTAAAAAGCTTGGCCATTAGAGCAGGCATTGATCCAAAAAAAGTTAGACCTCATGTATTAAGGCATACCTTTGCAACTGAAGCTTTGAGGAGGGGAATGAGTTTACCTGCTCTACAAAGATTACTGGGGCATAGTGATATTAAAGTTACGCAACTATATTTACATTTAGTAAATGATGACGTTAAGAGGGAATATAATAGATTGTTTGCTCAACAAAATTTCGTGCAAGACTATCAAGGCTTTCCAACACCTTATTATTCCAATAGACCATAAGTTGTTTATTATTAAATTTTTATAAATAAATTATATAATTTTAAAGCTTTTATAATTACTTATTTTCAACTTTTGTATGATTATAGTATAGGATTTAAAACTCTAATTCCCTAATTAGATTATCTATTTTGTTTCTAAGCATTATTAATTTTTCTTTATCTACTTTAATATTTTTCTTATCTTCTTTAATTAAGCTTTCAAAAAAACTTAGAAAATCATTAATTCTTTCAATAATGTAATCAGGATCTGGCGAATAATAAAATGCAGTCAAGGTTACTTTTGCAAATTCTCTGCCTTCGCTCGTCAGTTCATACTTACCTTCCTGGTTTTTAAATACTATGCCCTCATTGATAAGTTCGTTAACTATAGGATAGAGGCTCCCAGGAGAAGGTCTCCAAGCTCCATTAGTAACTAGTTCTATCTCATTCATAAGCTCTACCCCATTAAGGGGTTTTTTATAAAGCAAAGATATTATCATTGGTCTAAGCCATCCTCTATGCCTCCATGCTCTTGCCCATCCAGGTTGATATCTTCTCCTCCATTCCCAGAACGACATATTTTTCACATCTTTTTATTTATCTTCTGGTAATAAATAATTATTTAATTCTTTTAAATTTTACTCATAATTTCTTGGATTCTGTTTTTGAGAGCGTTGGAAAAATCTTCATTATTTATTATAATGCTTATTACTTCGTAAGTAGGACTAGGAAGTCCAATTATAACAGTATTACATCCAACAAATAAATCCATAAATACTGCTTTGCTTTTTACTATTTTAAATCCATGTTTTTCTGATTCTTCAATATATTTTTGTTCAATTTTTGTATCATATGGTATTAGTAATGTAGCTCCGCTTCTTGTTGTTGATATTATTTCATAAAGTAATGGCCACAAATCAACAAGTTTGTCAAGTACTTTATATACCATGAAAAAAGGTTTCTCATCGCATTTTCTGACAATAGCTATAGTATTTCCTATGGTCTCTTTGACACCGTATATTATTTTAACTTCATCAAAAACTTTAGTTTTTGTTATATTAGACAAGGCTTTACCTAAGCTTTCTAATTCTCTAGCTCTAATGTTTGCATCAACAATCATATTTTGAGCTATTGCTTGTAAGGATGATGATGGGTCGACAACCTCATAAAAATTTTCTTCTTTTGCAGTGATTAAACCTTTTTTCTGCAAGTTCTTCAGCACATCATAAACTCTCTGAACTGGTATATTAGAATTTTTAGCTATATCGACTGGTTTTGATTTTCCAAGTTTAATTAGCGTTACATACGCGCTTGTTTCATATTTGTTGAGTTTTAATACTTCTTTAACCTTTTTTACAATCTCTGTTAAATCTTCGTTCATAATAGATCCCAAATAAAATATAATAAATTAAATTAAAAAGCATTAATAACGATTGTTCTAAGCTTAAATTATGGACCCGCAGCTCAGCCAGGATAGAGCGCTGGCCTTCGGAGCCAGAGGTCCCGGGTTCAAATCCCGGCGGGTCCGTGCCAAGTCATACATTCTATATAAAATTTTAAGCTATGCATTACAAATTCATATTAGCCCAGTATATTTTAATTCTTTAATTATTATTGATTGAAACAACAATATTATATTTATAGTATTAAGTGTAGTATTCCTGGAATCTATTTAATATTTAGTTATGATAAAATAAGCGGCAAACCTTGTCTTTTAAAATGGCAATACTTTTAAGATTTATCTTAAAAATAAATTAGATAATGCCAGCAATCAAATTGGATATGCTTTACTGGGAAGTATAGTAAACCTCTACTCCTTACCAATTAAAAAAGGTTAGGTTTTCTCCCTTAGATCAAATTTAAGTATAAGGAGTTGAAATGATTTTACTTTCAAATACCTAAGGAAAGAATAAAAATGGTTTCCATTAAAGAAAATTAATCCTTGAGACTTGAAGAATTAGTCCTTCAGAGCAAGAAATAGGTTATATTTAAAAGCTTTATATATTTTTTATTATGAAATAATTAATGCCATTAAATTAAAATGGCTATAAAGTTTTTAATTTTAATAATATTAATAAATGCAGTGAAGATGGTGAGCTAATTGAAGGAAAGGCCTATATTAGCTATACATACTGGAGCTGGTACATGGAAAAATGTTGATGATATAAATCAAATAGTTGATATAATTAAGGATTCATTAAATGCTGGTTACGAGGCATATAGAAATGGAAACTGCTTAGATATTGTGACGAGTTCTATAGAGGTTATGGAAAACTCTAATCTTCTAAATGCAGGATTAGGTAGTACACTCGATATTGTAGGAAATATAACTATGGATGCAGGGTTAGTGAACGGCAATTCAATGAAATCGGGTGCAGTTGCAGCGGTATCATACCCTAAAAATCCAATAAAGTTAGCTAGGTTTGTTTTGGAAAATACACCTCATTTAATTTTAGCGGGACAATATGCTGATGAGCTTGCAAAAAGAATTAATATGGAAAAACATCCAGGCCCTTCAGAAAGATCAAAAAAGCTATGGAAAAAATTAAAGGAGAAAGCTGAAGATAAATTTATTATTGAAAGAATTAAAGCAGCTAAATTAGTTGGCTATGATACAGTTGGGGCAGTTGCTATAGATAAAGACAATTGCCTTTCTTCTGGAGTTAGCACAGGTGGAGTGAGCTTAAAATTACCAGGAAGAGTAGGAGATAGCCCTATTTTTGGTGCAGGCTTTTATGCTAACAAAAAGATGGCTGTAGCAGCAACTGGAATTGGAGAAGTAATAATAACATCACTTCTTTCTTATAATGTTTCACGAAACTATGAAGCTAATGAAGATTTAATCAATTCAATGAATTTTTCAATTGAAGAAATAAATAAAAAGTTTGGGAAAGATACTGTGGGTATTATAGGGATAGACTATAAAGGTATGGTTTCTGGAATTTTTAATACAGAAGCAATGCCATGGGGATATGTTACAACAGAAGGAAATATTTTTATTAGAGGGCTTCCGTGATGTTAATTTAAAAGGTATTTTAAATTAATTAATACAAAATTTGATCTAAATGTAATAGTTACAAACTTCTAAATCTATCAATAATATTTTAGGATTACAAATAATTTGTTTTTATTAGTTCCAATAATATTAAAATTTATTTTGTTTTGTATAAAAAATAAAAGCCCTCTTTTGAAAATTATATGAAATTTAATATAGCTAAATATTTAATATTTAAGTGGGTAAGAATGAATTATTTGCTGAGAATTGTTTGATTAATAGATTAGTTTAAAGAAAAAATACTATATTTTTTATCATGAACTTTTATAAGTAACTCTTTTTATATAATTTAGTTAGCAAGGTGGGTTAGTATTGAGTAGGAATAATAGATCTGTCTCAAAAGGAGTTATAGTGGGTGTTATTATTGTTGTAATAATAATAGCCGCTGCTGGAATATATGTTGCAACTAGAAAACCCTCTGTAACCACTTCTACAACATCTACTTCTACAACCACAACATCTATTCCACCTGTAACTTCTACAACCACAACCTTTACAACCACTTCCACTTCTACAACAACATCTGTTTCTTCCTTATCTCCAGTTGCAGTCTCATCATATGCAACGGTAGCAGGAACACCAATTAATTTCGTATTATCTTCATTTACTCC
>NZ_JAGDXI010000008.1:12106-12925 GCF_023256325.1 Caldisphaera sp. | reverse complement strand
ACCCTTATCTAATTCTCCTTCCCATGGTTTACATTTATATTCAACTCTATCTTTAATATATTGATGAAAGTTTTCAAAATATTTTTTGCATAAGTCTGGATCTTTCTCATATGCAATTACTTTTTTTGCTCCTCTCAATAAGAAATAGATAATTGATGATCCACAGTCAGCTCCTATGTGGACAATTACTTTGTTATAAAATGGAATAAAACCATAAGCTTGTTCATATTCGTAGAAATAATCACATCCCAGATCTCTGAAGAGTTTGATTAGGGCATCCATATTACTTTATTAAGTTTGGAATTTAATAATATTATATGGTAGATATTTATCCTGTAGTACAATCATCACCACCAATAGTTTCCACTATAACAACTAATGTAGTAATAAATGCTAACTCAACATATAATATACAAGTTCAAGAATTATCGCAATATTTAACAAATATTTTATTCTTTCAAGCTTTAGGACCAACAGGAACTATTTATGTATACCAATACTTCTCTCCAGATGGTAAAAACTATGATACAACACCGCAAACAACTATTACTGTTAATATGACTTCAACAATATTTAATTATTCACATGTCTTCTTAGCTCCAACTCCATATGTACAATATGGTATAAATCCAACCACAACAATAACAATTAATTTCCTTGGTGTAGTATATAGATAGTAAGTTTAATAACAGAAGAAAACAATAAATAATAATGGAGTATCAAATCCTTGAAGGAGAAATCTTTGTATCGGATACAGACAAAAATCTTGGGATAAGGTTCCCATACAAAAAGGCAAAGGTCCACTCGTACATCTTGATC
>NZ_JAGDXI010000008.1:0-12050 GCF_023256325.1 Caldisphaera sp. | reverse complement strand
TAAGCATCTCGATGACATACTATATGTTTGTGAAAAACTAAATCAACTATATATATAGAATGTAAGAAAAACTATCCATGATGATTTTTTCTAAACTTTTGTTTTGCCTCATATAATTTCAAGTAGTCTTCTAAAGTCTGCTTAACTAGATCCTCATTATACTTAACCTCAAAACTATATAGCTTTTTCTCTGAAGTCTGATAAACAAATACTCTACCATTATGGATACCAGTTAGAAACATATAGAATTGAACTTGATATTCACCAACAGTCTTTGAGAATGTGATATCTCTATTAGAAGTTGTCTTCAGTTCATCAACATATAGCTTGTCTTCAAGAGAAATCCTGTCGGGAGCACCACAAAGTCTAACATAATAATTAGAATTCTCAATATATCTGCAAAAGACCTGATCATTAGTGAACCCCAACCTGTTGTGTAGAATATATCCACGTGTTTTTGCATATCCATTCGATCTCGGTAGGTTGTTATAGAATAGCTCGCCGATGATGTCTCCAACACTCACATGGATCAACTCTTTTTTGGATAGGTATTGGTCTAGGGTCATATAAATTTATTGTCGGGAAAGTTTATAGAACCAATAACTAAGAGATAAGTTTTATAAATTGAACGGATCTCATTGATAATCAAAAAAGGTTTATAAATATATCACAAACAGAACTTATATATAAATCTAATGTTATAACAGGAGTGTAGTACTATGGGTTAAATTTATAAATGTTATATGTCACCACTAAAGCGTATAGGTTACGCACCCCCCATTTTCAACATCACAAATCGGGGTTCGTTATCTGTCACGCAGTGACAACCAGCAAAACACTTATATATCTATATGTACTCACCTAAGGGTTAACAACATAGCAGTATAACCATATAGTAGATATCCTTATTCAGACAGGGCATACCACCCCATCTACATATCGGGGTAGGGTATTATATCACCCCACCCCCACACCACTAACTGGATATATGTCCACCCTTTACCTCACATATCCTATCGGATAATATATTATTTGTTTTGTACTTTTATAAACTTATTCGTCTCTAGGATCTTATCCTTAAACATCTTCCTATAAGTCTTACCTACTTGTTTGAGTATGTCTAGATTAATACCCAATTTTTCTACATAAAATATGAGATCCTTTTTCTTCATATATTATTTATTGAGTTCAAATCTTATTAACTTATAATTGTCTACATAAAATGCTAAGAATAAGTCATCATATTTTTCAAATCTGTAGTCTAAGAGATAAAGTAGATATCTCTTAGTGAAGAAGAAATAAATTCCTAGAAACCTATACTTTGTGGCATTTTTCATTAATAGATCATAAGTCACGCAATAAGGTTTAGAGTCTACAACTTCACATATTGGTAATTCTTTAGCCTTTAATTTTAATACTTTATTGTCTAGCTTAACTGTAGCAAAAACTCTCTGACAATCTTTGCATTCATATAGGTTTGCAGGGACATTTAAATATTCTATCATCTCTTGTCCTAAGAACCTATACCTTGAGGACCCACAGTATGGACACTTAACCATCTTAAAATATTTATTGTCATATAAATATTTATGGTTATAGTTGAGAAACACAAGGAAGTATTACTATATCAAGATGTTAATAGTTTCTCTAATTCAGTCTTTGCTCAACAAGTACCTTTAGTTACAAATATCCAGAGACAATATACTACTGTTATTAATACGATAGTGAATCCTCAGAGTTCAGTGACAATAAATATTCCAATTAACCTACCATACACAATTGTGAATACTGTTGTCTATGTTCAGAACTTACAGATAAATAGAATTTCAATAGATGTTAATCCAACAGGCTTAGTTTTGTTTCAGATAACAAGTCCAATATTTACACAAATTACAACATATCCTAACATGACAATACCTATATATGATCATGAAGAGATAAGTGAACCAGTTCTATTTACAGGAACAGTCAGCATAAGTATGCAAAATCTATCACCAAATACAGTGAATATATGGTTAACAATTGAAGGTTTGTATTCTTTATATAATTTGGCCCAAGTTAATCCATTTATATATAAACCACTATGATCGTATCAACTAGAGATTCAAAGGATTATTTTGGAAAGTTAATTTTAGTACCAAAAGCCATGGGTAAACCTACAAGAATTCCATGGTCTCTTAATTTAACATTTAATATTACAATACAGCCAGGTTTGGCAATATTCTCTCTACCTGCACCTTTCTATATGAATACTGAAACTACAGAGATCTTTAGTGGATACCCAGTTACAGATTATACTAGATTTAAATTTAAGTTTACTACAGGTGTAATAAAGCCAGTATTCTTTGGAATTATTGATTTAGAAGAATACTTTAATACATATGGTTCTGTGTTAAATATAACTAACTTAGTATCTGTCTCAAAATTCATATTTTATGTTGGTGTAATACATGATAAGTTAGATATAAAATTGCCACCACTTAATATTGTTAGGTTTTTAAATAATACAGGATACCACGAGAGTGATACTGTAACTAATTTCTTATATAATTCTCCAAACTTCCAGAAAATATTCTCAGTTCCAAATATTAAGGCAATAAACTTACAGACAGTCTTTATTGTTTTTACTCAATTCTATTCAGCTCCAGTATCTGATATATTAACTATGAATATGTATGGTACATATATACCATTAGTATCAAATGCTAAGATAACACCGGGAGGTGCTGAGTCAGTTGTAGAAAGTTTTATTAATTACTTCACACAAATAAATATTTAGATGAAATTAAGCCAGGTACTTGGGTCTCATCAAAAGGTTAAAGTTGTTTTTATAGATTTTGTCTTATTTAAGAAGGGAGTATATATAACAGTTTATCCATCAGGTAAAACCTATCCAATACAAAGATTCTTCAAATATTTTGATGACAAGGATATAAAACCAGAAAAGATAGAAAAAAATTTAATAGATATAGTCTATGTAAAGGATACTTTATTGTGATTTAACTGCGCTTTCTTCATCTACTTTTGCCTCAATATATTTGAATATTGCTTTTATTGTGAATCCTACTAATATCAATCCTAATGTTAATTCTGCAACTTCAGTAGCTGTTACATAGGTTAATCCCATTATAGCTATTGCTGGTCCTGATACGAAATACATTACTATTGCGCCTAATAGTCCTACGAATAGACCCAATAAAAAGTGTTCTATAATTTCATATAGATGTACAGATATCTTTGCCATGTATATTTATATGTAGTTAATTTTTATAAATTTGAAGTTTTCCGAACAGGGTCTCGAAGAGGTCCATGTCCACAAGGCTATCCTTATAAAATTCTTTGAATAGTACGGTACCATCTGATAAGTAAAAGAATACTACATATTTATCACCATGATCTTCAATCTCATAGTACACCTTGGTTGTTTTCATTCTATTATTTTATTATAAGATAATCTTTTATTAATTTTTGTGCAATAAGTTATTATGGCTAGAACTGAGTTTGTTAATTTTGTATATTCAGCTGATCAAACACAACCTGTAGAGATACAACAGTCGGGAGTATACTTAGAACCTGGACAAGAAGTAGTATTAGATTATAATGTACCTGAAGATGGATTGATTTTCAATATTATAATCCAAATACCATCCGGTGTGAACGGAACAACATTATTTAGATTGATTTTAAATTCTAAACAAATATTTCCTTCACAAGGATACTTTACAGGTAATGGAACAGTATTACAGATTCCTGTATACATAAATGTAAAGGCTGGGGATAAATTACAACTAGATGTAATTAATAGAGGTTCTAATCCACACTGGGTCTCTGTTCAGGTAGGTATTATTTTCTCTTAAAGATTTCTTTTATATCCTCGATTATTTCTTTACCAATATTATATATTAGATAAATCCAAGAAGTAGCCAATAAAAGAATAAAAAGAAGGATGCTAACGCCAAGTAAAATTATAAAGATATTCATAAATTTCCCTTAGCTGTTTAATTAACCACTTCCTACCTTTTTCAGATCTTAATACTTGTGCAATATCTGGCCTCTTTTTATTAATAATTGAAATAATTAAGTCTGGATTGTGTAAATATTTATCTATTTGATTCCAATAACCACGCAAAATAAATTTAATTATTGTGATAACATTTTCTTTTATTGATTTATCTAGTAAAGGTACTAAACTTTTATCTTTTTCTATATATTCATTTACTGTCTTTATATCTAATTTTGTGAGAAATCCAAGTAAATATTCTATACCCTTATTAAGTATATCCATAATTTCTTATAGGTTTAAAATACTAAAAAAGTTATTCTTGTGGTTTAGGTGCTTCTTCTACAGTCTTTACTAATTCTTCAATATTTTGTGTTTGTTGTGTGGCTTGTGTAGTAGTCTGTGCTACTTGTGATACCATGTTTTCTGCAGGTGGATTATATGCTGGTGGCTGAGATGTAGAACCTTTAATTAAGCTACCCATTATATCCAATATTGTATTACTTATTTTGTCCCAATTTACCCCTCCTTGTGAAGAGACATATGGTTCTTCAGCTGATAATATTTTTTTTAATTCTTTTTTTGCCTCATTTAAGCTTTTTAGTTCATCTAGTACCTCACCTAGCTTTGATTTATTCCCTGTCTGTTGTAAATAACTTATCTGCATATTTAAGTCTTCAATCCTTCTATCTATATAGTCTTTTAATGTCTGTACTGTATTTACTAATTTTTCTAATTGTTCATTATTTTGCTCTTGTTGTTTTTCAGTCATAGATTTTAAGGTCTCAAATAGCATTTTATTATTTTCTGTGGTTTGGCTGTGCATTAATTGATATAATTGCATTAATTTATCACTGTCTTTATCCTTATTTAACAATAACATCAATAATAAAGGATCTATACCCTGCTTTTGGCCTTGTTGTTGTTGTTGCATCAATAAAAGGAATAACAAAAGTTGTGATGTGTCCATATCATTAGATTTTTGATTAACAATTTTATCCATATAATTTTTAACATAGTCTAGTTTGATCAATTCCATAATGTCTGATAAACCTGATGATTGTGTTTGTTTGTTTAAAAGCTCTTTTATTAGATCAATAACAACTTCTGAGTCTCCCATATTATCATTATTATTCTTTGGATTTATTAAGTTTTTTACCTTCTTCCTGAGTTCTTCCAACTTGTCCTGTGGAATGTCTAGGTTCATTATATAATAAATTTATTTGAGAGTTTATTAAATTTAAGTGTTCATTTATTTCTTTTCTAAGGTCTTGATATATCTCATTGAGATTTTGTCTATTAGATGAAACAATAAGAAGTTTGAACATTTTATCATAAGATGTTATAAGGTCTTGTAATTCTTTTATTAAATAGTCTAGGATTTTTAGTTTTATTTCATATTCTTTTTTCATTTTTGTTAAGTCCTTTACCTCATTATATTCAATAAATAATTGTGATAGGTCTTCTAAATAATCATAGACAGATTTATATCCTAAGACATAAGCATCTTCTTGTAATTGTGTTCTTACTTTCCAACCAATTTGTAAAACTTCTTCAGTTAATTTCCTAGCAGTTCCACCTACCCTTCTTAATACTTCATTTATCATGCTTTTTGTTGTTGTGTCTCCTAAGCTTCCTGAAGTTAATTCTATATCTGAAGGTATGTCTACATCTTCAGTGTCTAAATCTCTATAGTCTGAAGGTATACTATCTTTATCCTTTTTTCTGGGCATTTTTTATTAATTGTTTTCTTTTTTTAAATACTTTTCTATCAGCTTATAGTTATTCTTTAGTGTTGTTTTTGAAATTTTTACATTAACATTTTTTAAGTTATATTTTTTTACAATATAATAAATTGCTAATGAAACTAGTGTTTTGTTTAATAATAATTTCCCCATATCATCATTTATTCTTTTTATTTTTTCAATAGTTTCTATTATTTCATTTAGATAGTTATTTAAGATTGGATTTTCCTTTAGGTATTCTTGTAAATAATTAGTATAGTCTAGGTCTATCTTTAAGTTAAATTCTTTTGCTAATTCTCTTAAGATTTTGTTGAATTTTCTTTTAGACAACCTATGTTTTTTTAATGTCTCTCTTAGTTTATTTTCATCTATTTTTAAACCTTTTGATAAAACATACAACATAATTGTGAATAAATAGATATATCGTGTTTTGATATTTGATTTTTTAAGTAAATTATAATAATCTAAAACTTTATAGTCTATTTGAATTCCTAATTCATTGGCATAATTATATAAATTTATCATTTTTGTCTTTGATTTTGTTTTATGAGACATTTTATTTAAACTTTTTAGTTTTAACATGTGTTTTAATTCATTTGGTTCTACTTTTGATAAATTCATTTCCGTGTAGTCTACATAAAAACTATGATCTTCTAGAAAATTCTTTTTTATCTGTGTATAAATTGTTCCATAAATTAAACCACATTTTGGACAATAAACTTCCCCCGTTAATGAATTATAAACTAAATTTACATTACAAACTGTGCAGATCATAATTTATAAATCTATTTTCAAATTTAAAATCTTTATGGATAAAACAGATGATTACATTAAGGTCTTTGATAAACTGATAGTCCATGAAGTCAGTTTAATCTTTAAAGAGATTCCTAAAGTGGCATTAAGACAGATTATTTTAAATAATAAAAAAGTATTAAAAGAATTGGAGAGAGAGTTAAAGGAATTAAACTTTTTGAATAAGATAGTTATTGAAAACCAATATTTAGATATGCTAGGAATAAAAATTACTATTGTTAGAATAGCAATTTATGATAAAATTGATACTGAAAAAATAGAAAAGGTTATATTTGATCAATTTCTTATGGATCCTTATTTATTTGATATTAAAAGTTTAGAATATGATGATCATGTCGAGATTTTATTATATTTGTTTAGATACAGATCTAAAAATAAGTTATCTACTGTCTTATTAAGTTATTATTAATAGTTCTTAAGAGAACCTTATTTATAAATTATTTTTAAATTTGGTTCTCTAAGTAGTCCAAAATTTATTAAAAATAGTCTTGATGTAGTCTGTCTTTTTACATTTCCCCACAAATTTCCCCACATGTAAAAAGTCTAAATAACAAAAAATTATAACCTTACATATATGTTTTTACCTCTTTTATCTTCTTTAAGTGCCCCCGCTTTTCTTAATGCCCAAATAATTAGATAAACATAACTTCTATTCTTTTTTAATTCCCTAGATACTTCTTTAGCTAATTCTGAAACCGTCATTTCACCTTTATCTAATAATTTTTTTACAACAGCTTCTTCTATTATATTCCAGCTATTTTCTGCCCTTTTTAATCCATCTCCTTTTCCCCTCTTCCTTCTTTCTTTATTTTCCTCCCCTAAAACTTTTATTTTGTCTCCCATCTCTGAAAAAAGTTTTTTTGCCGTTTCTTTATCTAAAACAAAAACAAAGGTTTCTTTTTTTCTTCTTACCATAAATTATTTATACTTTTATCTTTTAAATGTTTTCTTATATCAATATAACATGGAAAAGTTAGAAGACAAAATTTTAACAATGATTTTTAATATAACAGTTTTAAAAAATGATTTTATTCAAAAATATGAAAAAATAGATCTCAATAATAAAGATCTTTTGGAATTATTGTTTTTACAGGATGAATTATTTTTTTGGTTAATGTTAATGAGATTGGGTAAGAAAATAAATAAGGAAAAGAAAAAAGAAATTGAGAGATTATTGGATAATACTTATATTAAGGTTTTACAATTTTATGGAAAATATTTAATTGATTATGTTGATGATAAAGAACAAAAAGAGATTGAAAAAATATTAAAAAATGTTAAAAATGATGATTTTGTACCGTTAGATTTGTAATATTTGTATTATTTGTAATATTTGTTATATTTGTAGGATTATTGTATATATGTATTAATAAAAGTGCAAATAGTTCAGATAGAAATATACCTAACAATATAATTAGTGTAAGCTTTTCTATATACATTGAATATTTTGGTGTTGCCATAATATGTATTTTGTCCGTAAGATTTATAAGTTTTGACAATAATAGTATACTTATGGTAGAAGAAGTTTTAAGTGAGTTAGATAGAAAAATCTGGGAAATAGTAGGTAGTGATATAGAAGTAATCTTTGATTGGACAAAATATTACCTAAGAATTTTCGAGATAAGTTATATGATAGAATTAAGGACAAATAGAAGAATAGAAAATTTACTAAAGAGGGTAAGCATAAAGGAAATAGCCAGTCTATGGAAAAGGTTAATAAAAAAGAAATTAAAAGGCTATACCACATATTCAAAAATAAAGAAGATTGGGGAAAACTACTATTTAGTGGTAGATGTTTATAAAAGGGGTGAGCTAGAAAGAACATTTATAATTCATCTAACTGAGAGCAAACCACTACTTTTTGATAGATATGCTTTATTTTCCATATTTGTACCACATCAATATTTAGTGGGCTATTTTAGAAAGAGATTTGGAATTGATCTAAAAAAGAAAAAGATTTTAAAAGAAGATCCAATTTTTTCAAAATATATTTAACTTTTCTTTAAATTAAATTTTTTTCTTTTAGTAAATTAATAGTTTTTTCAATTGGAATATTTAGAATCTCAGATAATGCATTTAAAGAAATTTTATTTTTTTTATATAAGTTTAAAGCTAGCTTTTCTTTATTCTTTTCTATAATCTTTAATCTTTTTATATTGTTAAAATATTCAGGGTATTTATAATAAAGATAAGTAAGGATTTCAAAAAGATTTAAATCATTAAATAGGTTTACATTTTCCTTAATTGATTCTAATAATTCTTTGTCTGTGTTTTCTAAAAGAAAAGGAATTATTTTTTTTGATTTGTATGTTAAAATTAAGATATCATCATCTAATTCAATATAATTTTTTTCTATTAATTTAAATAATGCATCAGATACTTTTTTACTATAAATTCCATAACTATGAAATTCAAAATCATTTATATTAAGCTTATCAGTTTGATAATTGATTAAAAAAATTAAATCATAAAGAATAAAGTCAGTTTCATATAATTCATTCTTAGAAAAAAGCAAAATCAATAAAATTGTTTTTTCTAAATTGTTAAGTTTTTCTTTCATAAGTTATAATTTTTTAAAAAATCTTAAAATATTTAATCATCAAAACTTATAGAGATCTGTCATAAGGTTTATAAGTTTTGACAATAATATTATATACATGGAAGCCAAAGCCCAAACCTTAAAAAAATATATATGCAATACCTTTAGTTTGTCTATGGTAGGGCTAGAAAATGGAAAAAAAGGGCTAATAGCAATAGAAGAGATAAGTAAGGAACAGTTTTGTAAAGCAATAAAGGATAAAGATATAATAAATGCATTAGGACATCAAGGAACAGTAGATATTATTAATTCATTGTGTGGAACAAACTTTTCGGTAAATAGAATAGAGATAAAGTTATATCCTAGTGATATAATTTATGTATTACAAATAATGGTAAGACTTCCCGAAGGAAAGGTTTTAAATGCCCAAGAGATGGAAGAACTTTATAGCCAGGGTAAAATTAGATTTTTTAAAGTATACTACTACCAACAATTATAATTTTTTTACTTTTTTTATTTTAGAGGTGAATAAAAATGAAAAATAGAAAAAAGTTTAGGGAGGTTCGAGAATGAAGTATATAGGAGCAATTTCAATGATTTTAATTGGTGCACTTTTAATTACATTGACTGCAACAGTTCCAGGGTTTTCGGTTGTAAATATTACAACTGCAACAACAACACCATCATTAACATATAATATGACTTCTTCATATCCAAGCGCCACGACACCATTTAATGTAACAATTTTTCCAAGTTCCACATCAGTTACAATTACAGTAACATTTTCAACAAATTATTATTTTAGTTATGTACAGAGTTCGGGGACATATGCAACTGGGCAAGTAACGATTTCGGATTTTAATACATCTAATTTTGTGGGTGTTTATAGTACAAATTGGGCGATAAGAGTAGTTGAATATAGTCAAGTTATACCAATATATAAGATAATGGCGTTTAGCAGTTTTAATTTTAGCAATCCTATCACTGGTGGCAATCATATATATGAAATTTCATGGGAATCAATATTACATTACAGTGGATCAATACAGACTACAACAGGAACTCAATCAGTTTCAGGATCAATAATGGCAAATGGAAAACCCGTGTTTGGTAAATTCTCACCATCTACTGTCTATCCAGGATACTTCATTTTACAAAACTGCACAAGTTCATGGTCTCCCGTAGCAACATATTCACTTTCAATGTCTAATAGTAGCCAAATAAACATACAAATTCCATCTACACAATCAGGAGCATATCTTAACTTTATTTACGTAGAATACAATGCATCAGGAAACACACTTGCAGGATTCAGTTATGCGTATGTAATTTTATCGACAACTGGCACAGCTCAGTGGCGTTTGACGAATACAACAACGTATAACAACTATCCTGCATTGTACATGCATGTAATATTAAAGCCAGGGACATACACAATTAATGGTTATGCAGTGTATAACTATGGTCAGAATGGTGGTTTAGAACAGTTGTTCGAAATGTCATCAACATGGAATGTATCACAGATGGGACAGGTTAATTTCAACAATAATCAAATCATAACATACATCTTAGGTTCATTATTAATCGTACTTGGTGTAGTTGATGCTTGGAGGTGGCACATTTAAATGTTTTCAAATTTTTTTATTTTCTTTTTTATAAAAAAGAAGTGGAGGGTTAAATTATGAAATATATTTTAACGTCTATTTCTGCAGTTTTAGGAGTTTTGTTTATATTGTTAGGAATTTTATCAACAACATTTACAATTATAACAGTATCTCAAGGTCAAATAAATGGTAATTTGACTTGTATTAGTATGTATCCAAGTGGTCAATATGTAAATTTAAACAATAAATATCTAAACCTTTCAGCGAAATTTGAAGCTATTGTTCCATCTGAACAAAATATTATAATTAATTCAGCGTTTTTCTTAATTAATCAACAAAAATATAATGCGAATGCAAATTACTCTTACTGGCAAAACAATTCAAATTACATTTTAATATTAAATATGAGTTATCATATAATATTAAATGTAAACACAGAATATGAAATATATGCAAGTATAAATGTGTCATATGGAAATGAATATTTAACTGGCTTATCACCTGAAGCAATTGTATCTTATGCACCAGATATAAAATTTGATTATATTTGGTTGATTGAAATAGACAACACTTTCTATAATCAAATGAATAGTATTATACACATAAACGATGCAATGACAAAAGTCACAATTTACTTTTTAACAAATGACACTACAATACAATCAGCATACATAAAGGGCAATTATTTAGTTGTAAAATATCTCAATGAAACATACTCAGCTCAATTACCTGCGCAATATACCAAAATGCCAAATTTAATAATATATACTTATTCATTTTATGCATTTTACGGTTCACAATACGTCCTTGATTTTTATGCTGTAAATACTTCGGGAACATTAAACCTTGGAGGTGGTGTTATATTTGATGGTTTTTCGCCAGTTAATTACATAAATATTCCTGCAATTGTATTAGGATCATTTTTAATAATAGTTGCAGTAATAATTGGATGGAGGTATAGATTATGAGAAGGTTTGCTATAATTTTATCAATATCATTAGTTTTAATTTTAACGTTATCAAGTTTAGAATATATTCATCCTTCATCATTTGAAGTTATTCCTAACTCTCAACTACCATCACAACCTTATGCGAATGCAAGTTTTTATTTTTACAGTCTTCTATTAGGAACACAGCAGTATATGAATATATATATTCACCAGCAACCCATATCTACCCCAATAAATTACAATGGTTATGGTGAAGTTCTCTCACCACCATCAAATGGTATGCAGTCGTCAGCGTTTTCTGATTTGATTACTATAACTTACAACACATATACATCAGGCCCAGGGTATCCAGGGATTTATGCAAATGTTTGGATTAATACATATTTAAATATTTCTTTAC
>NZ_JAGDXI010000030.1 GCF_023256325.1 Caldisphaera sp. | reverse complement strand
TCAAGCTTATCTCCATATTTTCTCTTTATCTCAACAGCAGCTCTAAGACCTGCAAGGCCTGCACCCAAAACTATAATATCATGAGTTATAGTCTCCACAGTCAATTCGGTGTACGCCTCTTAATTCACAATTTAAACATTAATATCTGAATTTAAAAGGTCTATTATTATAGTTGTATAATACAGTATATTATGTTTTAATATAAATTAATATTACTGCTAATATAAATTAATGTAAACTTGGAATTAGAGAAATCATTTTCTTTTTGATATGTTTTCTACATATTGATTATGAGTAAGAAATTCTTCTTTATTAAAATTATTCATTTCTATAACTGCAATCCATCCATTATCATAGGGTTCTTTATTAATTAATTCCGGCTCATCTAGAAGCCTCTCATTAGTTTCTACAACTTTTCCATCTATTGGAGAGTATACTTCGGCAGTAGCTTTAACAGATTCCAATACTGCCAAAGTTCCATTTTTGCTTATGTTTGAATCTTTCTTCGGTAAGTCTACGCCTACAATATCTTTTAGTTGTTTTTGGGCAAAATCTGTAATTCCTATTCTTGCATTTTTACCTTCTACTTTGATCCATTCATCGCTGTTGGTATAAAGAACTGAATCATCAATTATAACGTTCAAATTTCCTATCTTAACTTGATATCTACTCATAAATTTCACCCAATATTATTTGCAAATACAGAAATTTAAACTTTTAAATTTGTTTATGTTAGATTATAATTTTTTATGGGTAAAGGTTATTAAACGGATATTTGAATACTTTATTAGGATCAAAATTGATGAAAAATGAATTTGAAGTTTTTAATAAGTACACTTATTTAAATTGGGCATCTGTAGGAGATCCTCCTTATAGATCTATAAAAGCAATGGAAGACTACTTAGAAAATTTGAAATCTACACCAGATGAGCTAACTACATCTAACTATTATGGTAGCATAATTGATGATATCAAAAACAATTTGGGAAAGTTAATAAATGGCAAAAAGGAAAATATAGCCTTAATAGGTAATAGCACAACCCCAGCTATTCAAACTGCTATGAATTCAATAAATCTCCAAAAAGGAGATGAAATGATTGTATTCGACCTAGATTTTCCAACGGTTTATTCGGAATCATTAAAATGGAAAGAAAAAGGAGTCAAAATAAAAGTCATTAGAAACAAAAAAGGAGATTATAATATAGATGATATTTTGCATGAAATTAATAAAGAAACGAAAGTAATTTTAACGAGCTCCGTTTTTTGGGTTAATGGACTTATGCTTGATATAAAAGAAATGGCTGATGCTATACATGAAAATGATGGCTTTTTAGTAATTGATGCAATACAGCATATTGGACAATCAATTTTTGATGCATCAAAGAACAAAGCAGATTTTGTCGCATTTGGAACCCAAAAATGGTTATTATCTCCTTTTTCAGTAGGGGTTCTTTATATAAGTGACAGAGCACTTAAGCTGACAAATCCTCCAAATTACGGATATTTAAATTTAGATGTGGGGATGAGTTGGGATGAATTCTGGGGTTATGCAAATAAATCACCAGCTAATGAATACAAATTGAAAAGAGAAGGTGCAAAATCATATGAAACAGGGGGCTTCTTTTCAATACCGTCCTTAATAGGTCTTAGAGAATCATTAAAACTAATTAATGATATAGGAATTGAAAATATCAATACCCATATATTAAAATTAAGGAGGATACTGGTTGAACATTTGATTGAGAACGGAATAGAAATAGTTTCTCCATTAGATGATAAAAAAGCATCAGGAATATTAACATTTAAATTGTATCCTAATATCTATGATAACTATAAAGTTGTTGATGAACTTTATAGGAAATTCTTTATTAAAGTTTCAGGCAGAGCAAGTGCTGGTATAGGAGGTATAAGGGTTTCAATTCATTTCCCGAATGAAGAAAATGACGTATATAAGTTAATTCAAGCATTAAAATCAATTAAAACTTGAAAACGCAGTTTTGATCTTTTATCATATTATTATTTATTGTTCTTGCTAGGCAACCGCCTTGGCATAATGATGATATACTACATTGTTTACAATCATTTAAATTTAGCCACCAATCTTTTCTAAAAGTTTTGAACTTATTTTTCCAAATATCCTTTAGATCATTTTTTGTAGCATTTCCTTCTTTAAACATTGGATTTATTAAAAGTTCACAACCATATATATCACCATTTGCATCAATAACAAATCTAGACCTACCGGCGGGACAAGAATAATAATTAGCTTTAATTTTATTTTTTAGAGATAAATATACATCGTAAATATTATTCAAATAAAATCTAAAACCATTGGTTGTTATTTTGATTTTATGATTATCCTTAATTTCTTTGATTTTTTTATAAGCTTCAATAGCAGAATTTCTTTTTAATAATAAGTTGTTTAATTTTGCCCTTCCGAATATTTGGACTGGAGAAAAATTAATTGACTTTACTCCAAGGTTTTCTGCTAAATCAATCATTTCTTCTATATAATCTTTATTGTGTTCTGTTATAACATAGCTGATAGATGTAGGTATTTCCGCTTTTATTAAATTCTTTACTCCATTTACTGCTAAATTAAAGTTATTCTTTCCTCTTATTATAGAATTTATACTTTCATTTGGGCCATCAATACTTACTTGAACTTCATTAATTTTAGATTTCTTTAAAGTTTCTGCGATTTTATCTGATACTAATATACCATTAGTACTCAAGCTAGTATATAACCCTAAAGTAGTAGAGTAATGAATTATTTCAAATATTCCATCCTTTAATAAAGGTTCACCACCTAATATATATAAAACTTTTGTGCCTAATTCGCTAAGATTTTTTATAATATGCTTCCATTCTTCTTTTCCAAGTTCATCATTTAAAGGTTTTCCAGCGGATATGTAGCAATGAGTGCAATTTAAATTGCATTCTCTGGTTATGTATATTGTTACTTGATATGGATTATTATCAATTAGATGCTGTCCATTTGATTCCAGATGTGATAGTGGGGTTGCTGGGCAATCTGCTAAGAACGTCATTTCATCAAAAGATAATTCCATCATATACCCTATTTTTCACTAAATATTTTAGACCTATAAATTAGTATTTTATACATGTAAATACTTTATAATAATAGAAAGTTCTCGATTAGTTCTACTGTATTAAACTGTTATCATAAATTTTAAAAAAGTGAGATTGAAAAAATTTTACTTTAGATAAAAATTTGAATTCTTTTATAGAAAATCTATTACCTATTGATTATTTGTTTTCAAAATTAATCAATTTATTATAGAGATCATCTAAAACATAAAAAACATTTTCTCTATTTAATCCTTCTATTTCAATTTTTTTAAATCTTGCTTTTATTCCATAAAAGTAAACTTCATTTATAGGGGTACCTTCCAAAGCTAATACTGCATTTATGGGCTCCATTGGAGGAGACGCGTAAAAGTTACCTGTAAGCAATATATGCTCAATATAATTGCCCTTAATTTTAGCATTCAAATTAATAAAGAATCCATTATTAGTTGAAGATGAAGATAGCTCATAATTTTTATTTCCATAAAGAATCCAACTATCTTTTAAATAAGAATTGGCAACTTCTTGGCTTGATTTTGCATTTATTTTTTCTTCGATTACATTTTCAAATAAATGCTCTATACACCAATTAACATCTTTGGTATTATTATTTGTTATTATTTCTATTAATCCTACATTTCCCAGCTTTGTTATACCATATAAAAGTTTCTTATCCCTTGATAATGAAATCCCAGCATACGGCTCAATCCCAGATACACATTTAGCGATATTTTTAGCTCTATCATTAATTTTTTTAAGTGTTTCAACTCTACTAGTTAAAATAGTTATATATTCATAATCTTCGTGAAAGCTTATTTCAGGACCTCCAGTTAATCTCCTATAAGTGTTTTCTTTGCTGGTATATTTATAATATAGACCTATCGAATTTCCTGCTTCTTTTAGATAAGTTAAAAAAATATATGTAGAATTAATTTCTTTAAACAAATTTTTTATTATTTCTTCAGTAAACGCTTGGGCCTCATTAAATTTTAGCTTCTCTCTATTTATTAGGAATTTTGTAATCAAATTTTCACCAATTAATATTATAATTTAAAAGCTAATTAATTTATGCAATGCTTAATCCTGATACTTTCATTTTACCAGAATATACTTTATCATAGGATATAACATCACTACTAAACCCAATTATTTTATTTAGCAAATCTTTTATGTTTCCAGAAATAATAATTTCTCTAAATCCTCCATCTTTATCCCATGAAACGTTAGCTGAAACACTGAAGTCTCCAGTATCGAAGTTGCTTGTATGAACTCCTTGAACTTGATCTATATATATTCCATCATCATCTTTAAAAGATTTTCCTTCGAATACTAAATTACTTGTAGAAATTCCTGGTAACGAATTAAATGATCTAAAAGCTGAATGCGTGTTCTCCATGTTAGCTTTCTTTGACCAATAAGTATTGGAGAGATACTTCATTAATGTACCATTTTTTATTATTTCTGTTCTAATTGATGGTAGCCCTTCTCCATCAAATTCTCGAGACCAAGGTAAATAAGGTATCAAAGGATCATCTGTTACACTTATTTTTGAATCAAATATATCGTTTAACTTAAACGGTGTTCTATTTCTGTAGTAACTTTCTAAAGTTATTCCATTCGTAAGCAAAGGAACTACAAGCTCATTTATAGCCTTTTGAGTAAATATAATGTCTATATTCTTTTTATTGTTTTCAAATTTTCTTCTTCTTTTAGTTATATCTATTTTTAAAACTAGGTTATTTAATAGATTATCTATGTTAATTTTTTTAAAGAATTTTGACGATTCTCCCTCATAAATTTCAGGCCCTACCTCATCACCAAGGTAATTTGCTACCCCTCCTATCCATATAAATGATGTTTTTGATTTAGAATCTAAACCAAGACTGTTCTTAACTTCAATAGTTGTATATCCTGCTACAGCTCTTTGATTGATAAAATTAACCTTATCTGATATGGAATCTAACGATTCTATATAATACTTCAAATTATCAATTGGATTTACTACACTTTCGTCAAATATACCTTCTAATTTAACTTTTCTTGAGTCATAAGATAAAATATTAGCTTCATCCTCTTTTCCTGCTGCAAGAGAACTCACTGCCAATTCATATAACTCGTCAGATATCTTATTTCCATAAGAAAAGCCTAGCTTTTTATTTTTTATAATTCTTAGGCCATACCCATCTTCCTCATATGCCATACCGTGCTGTTCATTCTTTTCTTTAGAGACTTCATAGACTTTAATCTTAACGTGCAGTATTTCAGCTTCTGCATTTTCTTTAGATGCTTTATTTATTATGTAATCTAAATCTTCTTTACTCATTGGAGCCACCTACCTTAATTTTCTCTACTTTTACATAAGGACCTCCAGTACCAACATATACGCTTTGTCCCATTTTACCGCAAACTCCGGGCCAGACATTGAAATCTTTTGAAACATCTGTTATTTGAGATAAAGTTTCTAATGTATATCCTGCTATACCGACATTTCTTAAAGGATACTTAATTTCTCCGTTTTCTATTTTATATCCCTCTTCTATGCCAAACTGGAAGGTTCCATCTGGACTCGTTTGACCGCCGAGGACTGAACTCATCAAATATCCTTCTTTTATATCTTCCAACATTTCATCAAATCTAGATTTTCCAGGCCTGAAGTAAGTATTTCTCATTCTTATTAATATGCTGCTTCTAAAATCCTCTGATCTACCATTGCCTGAAGGCAATTCATTTGTATATAATGCATATGTTCTATTGTTTAAAAATTCTTTTACAATACCATTTTCAATTATATTTACTTCTCTACCTTCGACTCCTTCATCATCATATGGTGTTATCCCTATAGCTGTTGGATAATCAAGATAAGGAGAATCTGAGACGTTTACTATATCTTTAGCAATTTTTTTACCTTTAAGCTTGCCTAATATGCCAGATATGGCTAAATCTGCTTCTGCAAGATGACCTAAAGCTTCATGAGCGAATACTCCACTAACCTCTGGAGATAAAATAACTTTGGCCTCTCCTGCCTTAGCTGATTTCCCTTTTAGTTGCATGGATACCTTATTTAATAATTTATTTACTGATTCATTTATATCAAAAACTTCTATAGGGTAACCAAGATATGTTGATAAAGAAATATGGGAACTGACATTTATATTGTTTTCTCTAGCTACAGCTGAAATTGATAAAGATGATATTTTGTATTTTATTTCTATATCTCTTCCATCACTGCTTAGATATTGTTTTTCAATTGAATTTTCAGAATATCTGACGTTTATCGATTTGATCCTCTTATCTGCATTAAGTATTTCTTCTTTAATTTTTGATATATCTTCAATGATTTCGTTAGGCTTTTTGCTATTAGGATATTTTTCTTTTATAATAACAATATCTTTTTTTGGCTTTAACTGGTAGACATTTGTTTTTTTATCACCCACAGCTAGTAATAAAACATCTTTTAAATCAAGGTTATTTAAATTGGTTGTAAATTTATAGCCAAAATTTCCCTTATATAATACTCTTATTGCATATCCTTCAGATATGCCGTTATTAGAAATAATATTTCTTACTTCGCTGCTGTTAGCAATTAATGTCTTGCTTTTCATATATCTTATATCAGCAAAATCTGCTCCCATAGATAAAAGTGAGTTTAGCTTTTCTTCCAATTTAACCACTAATAATATAGAAAATGATTGAAAAATATAAAGTTTTGTTATTTAATATCTTTTTCTATAAGAAGGCTTTCTACCATAACCACCGTAACTTCTTCTTTCCTCTTCAACTACCCTATCCGACATATTATTATTTGTATTCACATTTTCTATTTCTTTTTCAGATACTGTTATTGTGCCATTACTTTTGTTTAATGATAGTCTCATGCTTCCTTTGAATGTTGAAACAAAGGCGTTTTGGATTTTTATTGTTTCTCCCTCTTTTACTTTATTTATAGAGTTATCCCATAGAGTCATAATTATTGTACCGCTCTCGTCTCCAACCAATACATCAGAAACCTTATGAGACATGCCATCTTTTCCAAATACATTCCTAGGTTCTGATACCTTCATGACCTTTACACTTATTTCCTCAACAGCGCTTTTAGGCGCTAATTCATTCACTTTCAATTCTTTCGCCAATTACTAGTTAAAACCTCTGTTAATAAATTAACATGAAGATTATCTCGGTATTCTTTCTATGGTCCTAAATATAAACACATTAATCAATAGTATAATAGCTGCTACAATATATGTTAAGCCAAAGCCCATGTATCTAGCCATATAACCAGAAATGAATGATCCAAACGTGGTTGCTATTCCTGTCAATGTGCTATATACCCCTAAAGTAGAGCCTTCTTTTCCGCTTCTAGCAATTTCAAAAATCATTATGCTCGTTGAAGTATAGAATATAGAGAAGGCAAGACCTGCTGCTAATGGATAGAAAATAACTCCAGTTAGTATAAGGGAAATTTTATTAACTATTAATACAGTTAATAAACCTATCATAAAATATGATGACCCCCTTATTAATAATGACATCCAAGAACTTCTAGCCTTACCGAACTTGTTAATCACTTTTGGAGAAATGTAATAAGAAATTATTTGGAAAACCATGCCTATAGAAAATATCATCAATACTAAGCTATTAGAAAGTCCTCCTGTTTTAAGTCCAGCAGGATATTCTGTATTGAATATACCAGAGGCAATGTAAAATAGGAACATACCTATATATAATAAAGGTACATAAGCCGATGGTAATGATTTTAATCTAGATAAAGAAAATATTTTGAATGAATGCTTTGATGGCAAATGTATGAAAATTGTTGGAATCTGTTTTAATCTAATTAAGAAAGATTCTAAATTATGAAGTAAAGCAGTCCTTTCAATATGTAATTCAGGTTTAGGCACAAAATATAGTGATAATCCAAAAGATATGAGAACCAGCAACCCCATTATTAATAATATTTCATTAATTTTAAAATAAAATGCTAAAATAGAAGAACCAACTAAACCAATTAAATATCCTATAGATGATAAGTAATTTAATTTAGCATAAGCTGATGTCCATAAATCCTTTCTAACGGTACTCATTATTAATAAAGAAATAGGCGTTGCGCTTGCCGAGTTTAAAAACGATAATAATGAAAATATTAGCTCAATGGATCCAATAGATCTAACATATGATATAAGAACTAATGATAATCCTACCATTGAAAAGCTTATAAGTATCTGCTTTTTCCTATCAAAATAATCAGCGGTGAACCCCCATATCAAAGAGCCAATTATACTAGATAAATTAGCTAACGAAATGGTATAAGCAACATCTATCACATTACCTCCTAATTTTAAGATTTGTAATGTAATTAGAGTTGATAGTGGTCCCATTGCTATATTATATGGTATTAAGCTGTACATCCAATTGTCTTTATATAGCTTTATCCCCACCCTCCCACCCTTCTAAACCATTTACTTTTTAAATAAAGAAGTATATTGGTTTTATTATATTTTTTGGCATAAGAGATGCAAGCTTAACACTTTAAAAATGTTTTATTAATAATTATTTCCTGTCTATAAACTTATAATAAAATCCTGTAAAGTATATATTTTTTCTTTTCAAGCTATTAAAAAATATTTACTTCTAAATAAAAACTTTTAATTAATAGAAGAAAAATGGTGAAATAACATGACCCTAAGAGTTTGGATAGAGCCTAGAGATAATTGCATAGCAGATATGGTATGTGTTAGCCTATGTGGAGATGTTTTTGAAATGTCAGATGTAGACGGTAAATCTAATGTAATTGCTAAGTGGAGAAAAGATCCTAATAACATATCAGAAGGTTTCGTCCCAGATGATTTGAAAGATTGCATAGACGCTGCTGTTCAGAGTTGTCCAACACAAATAATACATAGCGAAGTATCCCAAGAAATAGTTCAACCTCAAACAGCGTAAAAAACTATTTTTGAAATAAAAATAAATATCACAAATATTATATATATTCTGGGATATATTTTGGATGACATATTAGGAAAATACAAAGATGGGGGCATTAATTATACTTTTAGATACGCAAAAAAAGAAGATAAAAGAAAAATAATAGAATTTTACGAGTCTATGGATAATGAATCAATATATTTTAGATTTTTAAGTTTTTATAAGGATTTTTCATCACATGTTGAAAAAATATTTGGAGAAAAAAATAAATATGGATTTGCAGTTATAGGAGAGGATGAAGGGAAAAATATAGCTGCATTAGGTGAAAATTTTTCATATAGTATTGATAGTGCAGAGCTTGCATTTATAGTAAGCCCACATCATAGAAAAAGAGGGTTAGGAACTATAGTAGCGGCTTTCCTAATACTTGGTTCATATATTAGGGGAATTAAGATTATGGAAGCTTATTTTCATGCAGAAAATTCACCAGCTTATAAAATAGGATTAAAAATGGGGTTAAATATGGAATTTGAAGAAGATGTTTATCATGGTAAAGCCCCTTTGGAAAAAATATACACAATAGCTTTAAATACACTAAAAGAAAAAGGAGTGCAAGTATATTTAGATATTAAGAAATAAATTAAAAGAGATAAGCTATTTGAAAAATGGAGGGAGAATTATGGTCAAGTTATCTATGTTTTCAGGTGGAAAAGATGGGCTTAGGGCAGCACAATTAGAATGGCCAGTCGATGCTTTTTTGTTTTTGATATATGAATTCCCAGAGCCTAGTCCGCATATAGTTAACTTACAATCAACTATTGCATCGGCCTCCGCTATTGGAGTTCCAATAATTGTGAAAAGACTGCATAAAGGGAAAGAATTCAATGAAACTGTAGAACTGCTGAAAAAGCTTAATGTTGATACATTAGTAGCTGGGGATGTATATGTTGAGGATCATTTAAAATACATGGAGAAGTTAGTAAACGAGGCTGGGGCTAAGCTTAAAGAACCTTTATGGGGTTTGGATACATTAGAAATTCTTATGAAAGATATAAATGATAACTATTCGTTTAAGGTCTTGGGCGCAAGACCTAAAAAATTAAGAGAAAGTGTTGGAAAAATTATTGATAAAAGTAATGTGGATTGGTTTATTAATTTAGCAAAGGAAGATAATGCAGATCCTTTAGGTGAAAATGGAGAATACCATACGATAGTTTTAAACAGTCCATTGCATAAAGAGAATTTTAAAATTGTTGATATTAGTATTAAAGAACTAGAATGTTGCAGAATCTTATTAACAAGCAGCTATTTTAACCAACTTTAATATTTTTGAAAAAATTAGAACATTAATTTTTAGTGGGAAAAATTTATATACCCAAACAATAAGTGAAAAAAGGAGAGGTGTTCGTAATTGTCGACGCACTCGTGGTTGATAACGTACCTGATAGGCTAGTTTTTCTGTTAAGGAGTAATGGAATTAATGTAAATTATAGCCCAGGCATACATAGGGAAGAAGTCATTAAGGTTTTAAACAATTATGATATCCTTGTTTTCAGAAGCAGGTTAAAAATAGACAAGGAAATAATTGATAGTTCAAATAAATTAAGATATTTAGCTAGATTTGGGGTTGGTTTAGACAATGTAGATATAGAATATGCTATGAAAAAAGGTATAAAGATTATAAATGCTCCAAACGCACCTAGTAAAAGCGTCGCTCAACTTATAATATCAATGATATTCATTTTAGAAAGAAAACTTTATAATATAATCGATATGGTGAAAAATGGCGAATGGCCTAAAGGAAAAATTATAGGCAATGAGATTGATGGAAAGACTCTAGGAATAATAGGCTTTGGAAGAATTGGAAGGGCAACTGCAAGGTACGCATATCTATTAGGTATGAAGATATTAGCTAATGATATTATAGATGTAAGCGAAGAAGTTCAAAAATATGAGGGCAAGCAAGTTTCATTAGATTATCTTCTTAAAAATAGCGATATAATTTCATTGAGCGTCCCTTTAACTTCTTTAACATATCATATGATAAATTATGAGACTATTTCTTTAATTAAAAATAATGCAATATTAATAAATACAGGTAGAGGAGAAGTTATAGATACGAAAGCTTTATTAGAAAATATAGATAAATTTAAAGGCATTGGACTAGATGTTTTGGAGCAAGAACCTCCTAAAGATGAAATGTTCAGAAGATTAATAAAAAATGACAAAGTAATAGTAACATCACACATTGGCTCTGAAACTTATGAAGCTATGGATAGACTAACTGAAGAGTTTGCTGCAAATATTTTAAAGGAGGTTTGGAATAAATGAAATACTTAACCCCAGGGCCTATACAACTACCGAGAGAAGTATTAAATTACATTAATAATCAGCCATATTTCCATAGATCTAATGAATTTAAAGAAATTTTTTCATCTGTGATTGAAAAAATGGAAAAAATTATTGGGGAAGAAGTCCTTATATTTCCAGGAACTGGAACATTTTCAATAGATACAATGGTTTATAATTATGTTAATCCGAATGAAGATGTACTACTGATTGATATAGGCGAATTCAGCAAGAGATTAGGTGAATCATTAATTTCAAGAAATGCTAGATTGCACATAATAAAAAGTGAAATTGGTGACGTTGTAGCTCCTGATATAGTTGAAGATTATAGTAAAAAAATTAATGATTTAAAAGCAATTGCAATGGTTCATAATGAAACAAGCTTAGGAGTTGCTAACAGATATGTAGAAAAAATACAAGATATAGCTAGTTCACTAAATGCTATTTTATTAGTTGATAGCGTATCAGGAATACCTGCCGAAAAGATAGGGAAAAAAATAGATGTTATAGCAACAGCTTCACATAAGGCATTTATGTCAATCCCAGGCGCTTCAATTATATTTTATAACATTAAACCAAGAAATTTAGACAAAATACCTCCTAGCATGAATTTGAATAAGTTTATTGATATGAAGAAAAATCTTGAAACTCCATACACTCCGCCTATAAACGTTATTATGGGCTTAGATTATTCAACAAATTATATTTTAAAGATAGGCGTTGATAATTATGCAAAAATGCACAGAGAGAAAACAGATTATTTAAAAAATTTAGTTAAACTGAAACCAGTTGCAAAAGAAGAATTTAGTAGCAATACAGTTTCAGCATTTTATACAAATAATGCAAAAACAATAATAGAAGATTTGAGAAGGAAGGGTTACACCATAGCATCAGGAATGGGTAACTTAGCTAAAAATATTATTAGAATTGGAGTTATGGGAGATGTAAATTTCGATGATATAAAAAACATTGCGGAGGTTATTAATTATTATGATTGATAAGAGATGTAAACTTTGCCTGATAGAAAGTAGGGTTAACGATTTAATTAAACTGGGGAATGATGATAAAATACCAGAATTATTAGAAGAAATTTCACGCAATTTAAAAACTAATAAAAACAGGGATGAATTATTTGTAGACACCTTTAATTATATAAAAAAATTGGTAAAAAACGACGATCCTTATAATTATATAAAAAATTATTTGAATGAAATTGGTAAAAAGGCATCTTTGCTAATAAAAGAAAAACTAATAAAAAATAATTGGGATATAAATTTAGCATTGAAATTCTCAGCTGCTGCTAACATAATAGACTCAAATGTATTAGGATACGAGCCTATTGATATAAACAAGGCATTGTATGATGAACCCAAAATTTTTGGTGAAATTAAAATACCAAAAAATGAAACAATTTATTTGGTACTCGATAATTCTGGAGAAGTTTATATTGATTTGCTTTTAAAAGAAACTTTAATTAAAAATGGTTATAAAGTAAAAACTGTAATGAGGAAGGAAAGCTATGAGATAGATGTTTCGATGAATAATGAAATATTGCCAGACATAGTTGTGGATGGCAATTATTCACCGTTAAAGAGCATTAATAATGGTTTTTTAATAGCAAAAGGAATAGCTAATTTAGAGGCTTATTTATTTTCAAATCATACATTAAGCACCCTTCATTTATTTAGAGCCAAATGTTTCGTTTTAGCAGATAAGTTTAATGTAGCTAAAAACACTCCTATAATAATAAACGGT
>NZ_JAGDXI010000012.1:496-13330 GCF_023256325.1 Caldisphaera sp. | reverse complement strand
TTTCTATTAATTGCTTTCTTCTATCATCGCTCATAATAACTCCAGTTGGGTTATGACTAGTTGCAACTGTATATATAGCTTTTATTTTTTTCCCTGAATCCTTTGCTTTTTTAATTTCCCTTTCTATCATTTCAACCTTCATTCCATCTTCATCTAGTGGTATTGAAATGAAATTAGCACCAAAGAATCTAAAAGCATTTAGTGCTGCAAGGTATGTTGGTGCCTCAACTATAATATTATCTCCTGGATCAATTAATGATAAACCAATTAAATATATTGCTTCTTGGCTTCCAGTTGTTACTGCAACTCTATCATCTTCGTTAACCTTAACCCCTTTTGAAAGTGCAAATGATGCAACGGCATTTCTAAATGGTGTAACACCTAAAGTTGGTGAGTATTGTAATGCATTATCTCCTAAATCTTCAAGAACTCTTTTTGCTATATCTGCTAACTGCTGTTTTGGAAAAACTTCTGGCCCAGGTAAGCCTCCGGCTAAGCTTATTATATTTTTACCTTCTGTTAATGTTAGGATTTCTCTGATTTCAGAAGGCTTCAAAGATTGTGATCTATAAGATATTTTACCTGAGTAATCTACCAACTTTTTTGCACCAAAATTAACAGGTAAGAAAAGATTTAAATCTATTAATGATTAGTAAAACATGTTATGTAAACTATTCATAATGAACACATAGTGGGATACAGAAAACTGTCCCATTTCAGTAAAAGATTAAAGCAGTTTTAATAATAAGATCAGAATGGGCCGCCGTAGCTCAGTAGGTAGAGCGCTGGCCTCGTATGTGCAAGACCGAAATCGCAGGGATAGCCAGTGGTCGCGGGTTCAAGTCCCGCCGGCGGCTCTTTATAAAATGGTAAACGTTTTATTTTTGTAATATAGTACTTAAGTTGAGGTAAGAAAATGGCCACAAAACTGTTATTTCAAATAGATTCATATATGAAAGAATTTGAAGGGAAAGTTACGAAAATTGATGGAAACAAAGTTTATTTTGATCAAACAGCATTTCATCCGGGCCCTTTTGGAGGATTAGCGGCAGACGCTGGTTTTATTGAATTAAAAAAGAATGGTTATAAGATCAAAGTTATAGACGTTAAAATGGAGGAAAATGATGAGGTAGCTCATTATTTGGAAAACGCTAATAATATTTCAATAGGTGATGAAATAAAAGGTTATATAGACTGGGAAAAAAGATATACTATGATGAAATTACATACTGCTAGTCATATACTTTCTTCTGTTATGTATAGCAAATATGGAGCTAAGATAACAGGTGGTCATATAGATTATGAATCAGCCAAAGATGACTTCGACTTAACTAATGTAAGTGATTGGAAGAAAGCATTACTAGATGCTGTAGAAGAAAGCAATAATTTAATTCAAAAATGTGTTGAAGTTAAGGTATATTGGTTGCCAAGAGAAGAAGCATTAAAGATTCCTGGGATTATAAAGCTTGCAGAAAAGATGCCTCCTAGTGTGGACAAGTTTAGAATAGTCGAAATAACAGGCATTGATATTCAAGCCGATGGAGGTCCCCATGTTAAAAACACATGTGAAATAGGCAAGATAAAAGTTATTAACGTTGAGAATAGAGGTAAAGTAAAGAAAAGAATATATTATACGGTAGGATGATTAAGTAATGATTTCAATGAATAAAGAAAAAAATGATGAGCTTTGGGCAAAAAAGCTTATAGATGAATGTATTAGCAATTATAAAAATAATAATGATGCAAAGGGTTACATTCCCACATGTTTAAGTGAATTAAAGGATCAAATAGAAAGGGGGGTCGCGAAAGAGAATATAATAAATTATATTTTAGACTTGAAAAAATTAGCTTCAGACTTGTTTAATAAATTGATATTTGAATATAATTTAGAATATCAATTACCTTTAAACGTAAATCCTGATAATGATGTGGCAGTTTATGTTTGGCCCTCAATATTATCAAATGGCAATAGTCTTAGACTATATTCTTTAACATTATATAATTGGTTTTCGTTTTCTTTTAAATCTGGAGACGGAAAAAGTGAATTAGAACCCATTACATTTATTTTTAACAAGAAAAAAGACAAATATAATTTATTAATGGCATATGCCAGAGTTCATTATGATTTATGTGAGTATAATGTGGATAAAATTAAAGATATAAAAATTGTATTCGCTAGATATGGTCATACTCCTTATATTTTAGGAGAAAATTATGTAAGGGTGAGATGCCCTAAGATAAAACATAATTCGGCAAGAACTGGAAGAAAATATTGGGATAGAATGTGGCTTACAGCTGGAAACATATTTACTAGAATTACTGGAATTAGGAAGATACAATTTAGATTTAAGAATAATTTGAGAACATATATCCTTGGTTGCTTACCTAAAACAATGAATAATCCATTTAAGAGCCCCATTTATCCTATACAATTCTTTTAAGCTATACTAATCACAAATTAAGGGGAAAAGAATTGCAAAATTATAAACTGATCGCGCCTAGAAAAATTAGAAAGGTTTGGATAATAACGTTCGAATATTCTCCTATAGTTAAAGTAGGTGGTTTGGGCGAGGCAGTATATCAATTTTCAAAAGCATTAAGTAAGGAAGGAATAGATGTAACAATTATAATGCCTTCTCATGGTAGACATTTGGATTTATCGATTAGATCAAAATATAACTTTACTCCATTAAATTTTACAGCTTGCGGCGAAAGGATTGGTTTGGATGGGAAGAATTATAGTTATTGTATTGGAGCTGAAGAAGCTAATATTAATGGAATTAAAATAATATTATTTAAAGGGCTTGATTACTCTACTGGAATAATTTTCGATTCATGGAATGTTTATTCTAATGTAGAAGAAAAATCAGCATTGCTTACAAGATCAGTAAAAATATTGGCATGGCATGAAAATCCAGCCGATTTAATCCATATAAATGATTGGCATACAGTATTACCTGGAGTTGCGTTGAGAGATGAGCTTGAAAAAAGAGGCATTTCAGTGCCATTGGTTTATACTATACATTTATCAGGTTCCCCTAATTTTCCCTGGCATTACGCGTCAGACAAGTGGGCAGGTTTAGATAACAACTATCATAAAATATGGAGGGTTTCTAAACATGAACCAATACAATATGAAAAACTTTGGAATCAGTTAAATGGTAATGTAGAAGCTTTTGGTGTTTATGTATCAGATTATATTTCAACAGTGAGCAGATCTTATTTAAGGGAAGAGCTTTTTTCTAGATATGGTGATTGGATCGAAGGAAAGTCATGCGTTGTATATAATACAACAGATTGGGATATAAAAAAAGTTGAAAAATGGATTCAAGAAAAGTATGGTTTTGTCGGAAAAGAAATTGCATGGGATATTATTAAGGAATATATTAGAAATTCAAGTTGGACTGGCTATGATATATATGATTCCTCTAAGGCTATAATGCTGGTTGTAGGAAGGCTTACATCTCAGAAAGGGATAGATTTGGCTATAAGAGCCTTGGACTATGCACCCTCAGTAAATCTGGTTATACTTGGAGTATCAGTAGGAGATTACGGTTATGAACAATACATTAAACATTTGTTGGAAGAAAGAAAAGGAAGAGCAATAATAACTACAACTAAAATCAACGAAGATGCATACAAGGCATTATTTAGAGTTTCCGCATCTTTGGTAATGCCTTCAAGATGGGAGCCTTTTGGATTAGTTGCTATAGAGTCATTATCTCAAGGGACTCCTGTCATAGCTAATTCAGTAGGCGGATTAAAAGAAATAATTGATGATATTAGAGGTGGCAAAGGCAATGGTATACTCGTTAAGCCTGAAGATACTTATGAGCTTGGATTAGCCATGGAATCTTTTGCAAATCTAATGTGGTTTGAGAATTTTAATAACATACCTATAGATTCAATTAGGGATTTTGTTTTAAAAAATAATATGCTTCCTGAAGAAATTAGAGTTAATGCAATAAATAAGGTTGATAAAAATTTTAGGATTGATAACCAAATTGAGCAGTTAAAATCATGCTATGAAAAGGCAAGAATAATGTCTTATTATAGAACGTTATAACATAAATAAATTTTAATTCTTAATAACATTATTAAACAAGGTGCATGCCTTGGATATAGCTTTATTATTTGAAATGCATCAGCCAATTAGGCTAAAGAAGTTGCATGATTTTCCACCAACTTCGATACCTAATAATTTAAATGATATTTTTGATAATTATAGTAACAAAGTAATATTGAATAGAGTTACAGAAAAAACTTATAGATATGCAACAAAAATTATAAAAAATAATATAGAAAAATATAATGGATTTAAAGTTAACTTTAGCATATCAGGGATTTTATTAGAACAACTTAAAGAAAGCAACAAGGATGTGATTAAACTATTCCAGGACTTAGCTAGCTCAGAAAGAGTGGAATTTTTGGCTCAAACTTATTATCATTCATTATCATGGTTTATTGACAAAAAAGAATTCTATGATCAAATAAAGATGCAAGCAGATTCAATCCAAGAAAATATAGGTTATAAACCGAAATCTGCAGAAAACACAGAATTTATATACAATAATGACATAGGTTGTTTTTTAAAAGACATGGGATACGAAGTTGTAGTTACTGAAGGAGTCGATTATATATTAAACGGTAGATCATCAAATAAAATATATAAGAATCCATTATGCGGTCATAAAATTGTTCTCAGAAATTACAGGCTAAGCGACGATATAGGTTTTAGGTTTAGCAATAAAAATTGGGAGGAATATCCTTTGACAGCGGAAAAGTATTCTTATTGGATTAATTCAACCCCTGGAGATTTTTTGCTAATAGCAATAGATTATGAAACCTTTGGAGAACATCATAATCCTTCCACAGGCATATACGAATTTTTAGATTATTTACCAAAAGAAATATTAAAATTTAATCATTTAAAATTTGCAAATATTAATGAAGCAAAAGAAGCTCAGGATTATTATGATGTACCTCCATGGAGAACAATTAGTTGGGCAGATGAAAGAGATTTAAGTGCATGGTTAGGAAATCCTTTGCAAAGGGATGCATTTAATTCTCTTAGGAGACTTTATTATTATTCAAAAGCTCTTGGAGGTAAAATATTAGATACCTATAGGAAATTAACTATTAGTGATCATTTATATTATATGGCAACAAAATACGGTCCAACGGGAGACGTACATAATTATTTTAATCCTATGGGAGGATATGAGAAAGCCTTTCATTCATTTATAACAGCGTTAGATCTGCTCGGGTTAAAGATTAAAGAGGAGGTTAATGAAAAATTGTGTGATTTTCTAAGGTATATGGTATTACCCGATGAGCTATGTTTTTATTTTAACGATAATGGTAAAAATTTAGGTAGAGCATGTTCTTTATCGGAATTTTTAAAAATAACTAAAAATTTACCAAAGAATTATGTGGAAAAACATAGAGAAGACATTAACAGATGGTTATTGGATACACTTATGATAAGAAATGTAGATGAGGTTTTAAGAAAATGTCCTAATATTATTAAAAATTAACAATTATAAAATTTTTAGATTCTAAATTTAGAAAGTTTTTCCATGAATATTTAAATTAGTCCTCTTTACGCATTAACGTCATACGCCTTTGATTATATTTGCTAGAGATTTTCTCTAAATAGTTTTTGATCATAATATCAGTTTCTACTAAAAATGCCTCTTGGGGGGCCGTTCCATTTTTTTCGACGTAATACCTAAATGGGAGCTGCTTCATAAGAAATTCACTTTCTTTTATGAAATAATTAAGTTGATTTAAAAATAAGTGAACATACCTATCTGCATATAGATCTATACTGCCAGGATAAGAGCCAGAATATTGGTCGCTTTCTAGTAAATCTTTATTTCTTATAAGTTCAAGTGCTACTTCTGAGCCAAATTCAAGCATTTTCATAACTAATTTCCATCCTCTAGTTCCGTAATAGTTTACTTCACCTTCATATTCTTCTCCTTCCTCGCCATTATTTCCATAAATATATTGTCCTAGTATATCTGGATTTGATTTATTAAAATTATCATATTCTGTTTCAAATTTCTGCTTTATTTTTTCAATGATATCGTTACTATTATAAAACCTTATCCTTAATGTACTTGTCCATGGAATAGATTCCCAGATATAATGCCATGAACCTTTTTTGCTAGATATCTCTTTAAAATCCTTCACTAAAAAGTAGACAAAATTTGCAAAAACCTTTCTTATCATTTCAGGATCATTGTTTTTTATCTCTAAATTAATCTCTAGCCATCTCAATTTAAACCCTATTGGTTATTTGCAAAAACCTTTTTCTTATAATTTTATATATATTTTCATATATTTGAAATAGTCTGAAATTTAACGAAATTTTCATATATCAAAATTAGAATAAAAATGATAAACGAACTGTGTTTAATATTGATGTATCATAAATACTAAAGTTTATAATTTGAAATAGATAAATTATTTATATAGGTGAATATGATTGGATCAAGGAAAAATAATAAAAATAGCTATACCTTCAGATGATGGGGAAACTATGTCTGATCATTTTGGAAGATCTCTTGGCTTTTTAGTTTATCATGTGGATTTATCGAGTAATAAAGTTATTAATAAAGAGTTCAGGAAAAGAAGTTATGCGGAAGATTTTCATGGTCATCATGAACATCATCATGGACATGAAAATGATAATGAAACTTCACCTGAAGAAGCAAGGAGACATTTAGATATTTTAAATACGATTAAAGATGTCGATGTAATTATAACGGCGGGTATGGGTCCTAGAATGGTATCAGCGTTTAAGTCTTTAAACAAAACAATAATTATTGCATACGACGTTGATCCTGATAATTTGATAAACGAATATATTAAGCAGTATATTAAAACATAACAAAAGTTGTAATCAATATTCTAAATATTGAAATCTTTTGATCGTTTTAATAAAATTTAGCAATTGTTATTTCTTGGATTATGCAGCAAATATTCCTTCTTCCATAACATATTTTTCCTTGGCTAAATCCATCATTCTTTTAGTGAATAATATAGCAAATATTATAACAACTATGCCAAACAAAAATGAGGCCCAAGCAGCTAATGTGATGTTACCTTCATATGTCCAAATATCTATTAATTTCATTAATCCATGTCTTACCTCTAAATTGTGACCATTTAAATTAAGCCAATATTCGCCTATCATTAATCCTCCCCATGCGCTGTTTATTGTAGATGTAAGACCACTGATCATATATGGAAACGTTGACGGAAGTATAATATACCTCATTTTTTGCCAATAACTTAAATTAAAATTATCCATGACCTCCCAATATTCCTGAGGTATGGCCTTTATTCCAAGCCATAACGCATAAAATATATAATAAAATGTACTTAAAAATCCCAGTAATAATACAAAAAATTCAACTGATAAATAGCTTAAAAATCTTACTATTATCGCATAAGTTGCTGCATAAATTATTGGAAAATAAACGGGAGGAGGATATGCGGCAACAACCTGAATAACTGGAATTGCTATTGCTTCGGCTTTTTTATGCAATGCTAAATAATAAGCAGCAAATAGAGAAATTAGAAAAGAAATTATGGCAATTAAACTTACTCTTATATAATCATATGCTAAATTTATTAATATGTACAATGAGTTATTTAGTAAATAAATCCAAAGTTTGTATGTTGTTGATATTAATATGCTAAAAACCCCATATATTAGCAAAGACAGGATAGCTAAACCCACTATAGCACCTATAATTCTATAAATTAAGTTTCCGCTTTCTTTTTCTTCTTCTAACTTCTTTAATCTTATCGTTCTTCTCATGGGAGAAGATAAATATCTGGTGGTAATGCTACCTATTCTTCTAGCAGGAGTTGTTAATGGTGAATAAAACTTTGCTAAATACTTAAGCCTATTATATCTTGGTATAGGTATCTCGCTCTCCAATGAATACTTTGCGACTGCATGCTTTGCAAATTCTCTTAGACCAAAAATTGTTATAGCAACTACAATACCTAGGATTATCAATGAAAAATAAACTAGGTTTAGAGAATTACTATTTATTAGATTTACAATTAGCGAACCAATACCGAAGACATGAAATGATGTTGTGCCAACAATAAATACCTCACTTACTGTAATATAGAAAAAGCCATCGGTAAATGAGGGTATCAAATTTGCAGCAATTCTGGGTATCGAGAATGGTATGTATAAATTCCTAAGTTTATCAATTAAACCCATCCTTAGATTTTCGATAGCCTCTAGCATCGGTAATGGAACTGTTTTAAAAGCTTGATAGATGCCCATCCAAATATTCCAAACAACTGCTGTAAAAATTAAGAAGTCTGCCGACAATTCGGCCCCTATATAGCCGCCAATATGATATATAAAGAATACCAAGACAACAGGGAAAAATGAAATGACAGGAACCGATTCTAATATCTCGTTTAAACCTATATATATGCTTTCAAACAATTTACTTTTTATTGAAATATACCCAAAAATCCAGCCTGTAACTATTGATAATAAAATTAATCCAAATACTCTTCCAGTAGAAGCTAATGTCGCTAATATGATTAATTCATAGATGTTCATTATCTCTACCTTGATGGAATAGTATAATCGTAAAGCATGTCAGTATATTCAAAGAACTTAGGATCTCTTGGATTTCTTGGTCTGTCCAAATCTATTTTAACTTTACCTATAACTGTAGCAGGACGTCCATTTATAATATAAACAAAATCAGATAATTCAACAACTTCATTTAAATTATGTGAAACTAGAACAACTCCCTTAAGAGTAGTATTTACATTGAAAAGGATATCATAAAGCTCCTTTCTAAGAGATTCTGCCGTTAATTCGTCTAAATGAGCGAAAGGTTCATCCATAAGTAAAATAAGAGGGTCTGCTGCTAATGCTCTTGCTATAGCAACCCTTTGTCTCATACCACCGCTAAGTTCTTTAGGATAAAAATTTTCAAATCCTTCCAAACCAACAGTCTCCAACATTTGCTTAGCTATTTCTCTAGCAGTGTTTCTAGGCAGATTTCTATGCTTTAGACCAAGCATTACATTTTCAAGGGCAGTCATCCAAGGAAAAGTTACTATTGATTGATGTACTAGCATTATTTTTGGGGTTGGTTTAGTTATTTTTTGTTTAAGTAAATAGATATTCCCTTCCGTTGGTTTTAAAAATCCTCCTAAGACTCTAAGCAAAGTTGATTTTCCAACCCCAGAGGGGCCAATTATAGAAACTATTTGATTTTCTCTTACCTCTAAGTTTATGTGATTGAATATAGTACGATTGTTATATGCAAACGCAACATCAATAGCTTCTAAAACTGTTCCAACTCATCCGCCCCTCTGTTTTTGCCTTTTGAAACTAATGATTCTGGGTTTAAATTTCTAATCCTAAGAACAGATAATTAAATAAATCATTATAATACATTTTATATTTAAAATGTGAGTCTTCTTTAAATTATTTAGAAATAAGTTTTCCTTCTCTGAATAAATTAATTGCTTCCTTTTCGTCTTTTTCGTTAGTATAATAAACTTCTATTCCATATGCCTTTAATGCTAGCAAACTCTCATTACCAGCATATATAATTGCATTAACTCCTTTATCTCTTAACATTTGTGAAACGTTACTAACATTTCCTCTGGCTAGATTAATGTTATCTATTATTGATTCTATATCCATATCTGGTGTGCTCAGAATTTTAATTCTTTTAATTTTTTCTATGCTATCTGCTACCATGCTGTTTTCATCTTCAAATATAGCTAACTTCCACTTTCCCGTATATGAACCAGGTTCGATGTGAATTGAAACGTATAATAGTGATGGTATTTCTTTTCTTAATTTCTCCTCAACTATATCTGCTAGCTTATCCGCATCTTTAACACTAAAAGCTGGTGGCGCTTCTAAATGCATGGCAGCAAATAGGAATGGGCCAGCTTTTCTAACTTTTATTTCATGAACTCCAATAACATTCTCTATGCTTAATACAATTTTTCTTATATTTTCTGTTGCTTTCTCATCTCCTCTATCTAACAATGTAAGAACAGAATCCTTACCGATTTGATATGACTGTAACAAGATATATCCTCCAATGCCAATGCCTATTATTTCGGGTAGATAAATTATGTTAAACCATTCACCAATTATTCCTATTATTACTGCAATGCTAGTTAAAGCATCTTGTAATGAATGTACTCCTTCTGCATTAATTGCATCTAATTTGATTCCAGGAGTAGAGAGCAAATATCTCGTCAACCAATATGTTACTAATGCTGATACCAATTCTACACTAATTAATAACATGGGCATACTAATTTTACCTTCTTTTGTGAAAATGGATTGCATGATTATATCAAATCCAGCATAGGCTATTGCTACAGCAACAAACAAAGAGGCTAGGTTTTCGGCTTTATACAGCCCAAAAGGGTATTTATCGGAAGGATATTTTTCCGCAAAGAATAGGCCAATATATACAACAAATCCGGTTAAAGAATCAGCTATATTGTGTATTCCATCAGCAAATATTATCAAGCTAGCAAAAGTTATACCTAGTAAAATTTTTGATATAGCTAGGATTATGTATATTAAGGCTGCTACGAATGATCTTTTCTTGCCTTCAGTAAAGCTAACCAATAGTTTTGGCCCTCCCATATAATTTTTATTTTTCCTTTGAGATTAAATATGTAAATAAGGATTTAAATTATAACATTTTTAATATAGCCTAAACATTTTGAAATTTGAAGGCGAACTTTAATATTTTTTTAACGTTTTCATAAGTATCGATAGAATCTATTTCGTTTTTATCAAACCATCTTCCATTTTTAAGTTCTCCGTTTATAAATTTAACTAAAAATATTAGATCATAATGCATATGTGTTTCATTGGGATATTTAACAGTTTCATACATTATTGCTATAGGTTTTGGCTCTTCTATGGCATCTTCTGATGATAAATTATTTTTCTCACCTATAACTTCAACATTTAGGCCTGTTTCTTCTTTAAATTCTCTAATAGCGGCTTCTCTGGGCGTTTCGTTAGGTTCGACATGACCTCCAGGATATAACCACTTATTAAGTTTTTCATGATAAATAAGCAAAACTTTATCGTTTTCAATAAGTATACCACCTGAGACAATACATTTTTTCATATTTTTCACCAATAAGAAAGAAGTTTTAGTGAACTTAATCTATTCTTTTCTATTTTACGTTAAAACTTTATTGCTGTTTTTGTTGTCTATTTATAAATAGACGAATAAATAAAATTAAAGAAAACTAAATGTTTTCAATATTTTAATAAATGTTTAAGGATTTATTTAGATTTGAAACAATATTTTAATAATTTTTTAAAATAATTTTAAATGAATTTGTTAATTAGTTCTAAGTTAAATTTTTATTCGAAAAGTTAGAATTTTTGCAAATATTGTAAAATATTTTATTTTAATGGCTTACAAAAGCTTTTATTTACAAGGAATTTAATTTTCTTTGGGAAAATAAATGCTTAGTGAAGTACTAATAGCTCTACTTGAAATATCGTTAATAATGTTGTTTGCTGCGTTGATGGGGAGTATATCAGTTAAATACAGGTTTCCTAAGGTTGTAGGTGAACTTTTGATAGGTATCCTAATATCTCCTTTTTTAATTGGAGGTTTTATAAATAAAATTATTAACATAAATCTCTTCAGTATTAATAACTATGTACTTTTATTTTCAGAATTTTCAGTAATTTTGCTTATATATTCAAGCGGATTAGAATCTGGCATATTATCATTAAAATCATCTGGCATATGGGGAATAATGGGGGCTATTTTTGGTGCAACTGTGCCTTTTATTTTTGGTACATTTTTATTAAAATTTTTTGTCGCTTTTAATGTAGCTATAATTATGGGATCTGCTTTAGGTGCCACAAGCCTTGCAGTTGTTTCATCATTGATCAAAGAATTGAATTTGAAAGGAAAAGGAATAGATTTTATTTTAACTGCTGGGGCATTTGATGATGTAGTTTCATTAATTATTTTATCAGTTGCATTGGCAATAAGTACGTTAGGAGGTTTTAGTTATGCCCACATAATAAGGATTGTATTTTTTTACAGTATTGCGTGGGGTATTATATTTGCTACATCTGTTTTTATAATACCCAAAATATTTAATAAGATTAATGATAAATACGCTTTTGAAGCTTCTTTAGTAACCATTTTCGGTTTGACAGCAATTATGACTACCCTGGGTTTTTCTCCAATAATAGCTGCCTATATTGCTGGAGTATCAATGGCAGAAAGCAAAAAGGTTACAATTTTAAGAAAAAATATAGATGCTTTGTTGAGCATATTTGGATCAATATTTTTTGTTGTTATAGGTTTAGAGGTCAATTTGATTAATCTATCGTTTTTAGGGGTATTTTTAAGCCTTTATTTGACTGCTATAGCTATAGTTTTTAAGATTTTCGGGATCTATCCCTTTGCATTTATTACCACTAAAAATCATAAATCAAGTTTTGCAATTTCAACAGGTATGATACCAAGGGGTGAAATAGGATTAGTAGTGGCTAATGTAGGATTAACCTATTCTATATTGAATAATGTTGAGTTTTCGTCTATAGTTTTAATGTCACTGCTTACATCGATTATAGGTGCTTTGATTTTTAATAATATATATCATTATATTAAATAATATTAAATAATATTAAATAGTAAAAATAAAAGAAGATTTAAAAAGCATTTGCTTCTTCGTTATTTTCCTTTTTATTTTCTTCGTTTTTCCAATCAGTAGCAGTCCCTTTAAGTATGGTAATATCGGACGGAGTAATATCAG
>NZ_JAGDXI010000012.1:0-407 GCF_023256325.1 Caldisphaera sp. | reverse complement strand
TTTGCAACGCTTGTCTTATTATCTTTTCGGCATATTTGCTTCTGATAGGATAAAAGGTATTATATTCGAACTCTTTGATGCATTTATTTAAGCGATCGTTATATTCTTGCTGTGCTATCGGATCGTCATTTTCTTGTTTTTGCAACCATTCCGTAAGTAATTCTTGCACTAAACCACTTACATTTATATGCTTTTGTTTTAAAGTTTCGTATAATGCCCCATCTATTCTTAATGAGATCATAGTTTTAGTCATTTTACCACTACTTTTATTATGAAAAGCAAATATATAAAGGTTATCTTTTTCATATTTTAAATGACGAATATAAGTTTGACAAATGACTTAAATGAATTCCATAACTATGGAAAATTAGTTAAATCATAGATTTGAAAATTTTTAAACGGGTTTT
>NZ_JAGDXI010000024.1 GCF_023256325.1 Caldisphaera sp. | reverse complement strand
AAACCCATGATCTCCCTGAGGGAACCCTCGCCCTTCAGGGCAGGGAGGAGGTCAGATAATAAATTAAATAAATTAAAAATATTTAATAAACTAGATCAAAATAATGTCATTATGAAACTATTTATTCTCTTCTTGATTTCTATAGCTAATAATTTGAAGCGCCGCGGGCGGGATTTGAACCCGCGCGGGGAGTAACCCCATCGGCTTAGCAGGCCGACGCCCTACCGGGCTGGGCGACCGCGGCACGATAATATATTCTCATTCATTGCCCAATTTTTGGGCTCAATGTTTTATGCCACTCATTTTCTCTGAGTTGGCACATTATAGTAATTGATACATAAGGGTTTTTAAGGTTTTCAACAAGTATTAATACAATGTTTCTATAAAGATTTAAGTCTAAATTCAATCAGATAAAATGGTGAATATTATGTATGAGGTAAGAACGCTAACAATACATTATGGTAAGCCTTTGCCTAGTGACATAGAGGGTGCTAAGCAAGAGATAGAAAAATTTTTAAGTAATTTCTCAGATGCTGTAGACGAATATAAAAGTAATTATAAAATTAAGCCTACTTATCTTAGAATATCATTTCCAAATCCTCCATTTTTAGATGACTTAGACAGTTTTTCAAAAGAGATAGAATTTTTAACAGAAAAATATTCAATAAATTTGGGTCAAATAGACTCAAATTATAATAAACTAAGTGAGGCTATAATAACAATTGCAACAAATAAAATGTTTTCATCAATAATTATGGAAGGTAGTGGCTGGGAAGAGGTTTTAAAGATATCAAAATCTTTACACGAACTAGCATCTAATAATCCTGAATTGGGTGCAAACATAGGTGTTAATACTTTAAATGAAAAATATTTTATAACACCTTATTATCCGCTAGCATCTGCAGTACCAGGTAAAGTTATGATTTCAGCAGCGTTAACTTATCCTAATTATTTAAAGGATTCTTATACTAAAAACGGTTATAATGGTATGATATCATCTGTTATAGAAGCTGGAAAATTAGCTCAAGACATGGCTATCTATATAGCAAACAAACTAAACATAGAATATGCAGGCGTAGACCTTAGCGTTTCTCCATGGATGGAAGAATCTAGTTTAGGTCTAATTGAACAAGTTTCAGGTGTAAGATTACCTAAGTCAGGATTTGCGTATGGTTTAAGGAAAGTTAACGAGGCTCTAATCCAAGCTTCAAAAAATTTAAAGACAGTTGGGTTTAATGAAGTCATGTTACCTATTGCAGAGGATTCAAAATTAAAGGCTAGGGCAAGTGAAGGAGATTTAACGGCAAGGCATCTGGCTATGTTGAGCGGAGTTTGTTTGGCAGGATTAGATTTGGCTGTTGTACCATATGATATTAATGGTGTTGCAGGTTTACTGCTTGATGTATCAGCTTATGCTAGGACTAAATCCAAAACATTAGGTGTAAGGATTATACCAGTTGAGAGTGTAGAGCCGGGGGATAAAGTAGATTTAGGTAGATTTGGGGAAACTCCTGTCATCTCCATATAAAATGCTTGCAGGCGGTGCAGGATTAACTATTTTTGCTTCCGCACTTATACCGCATTCTTTATATGTATTTAATCCTATTTGTGACAATTCTTCTGAATTTTTATCAAAAAGTACGATTATTGATGGGCCCGCACCACTTATTGCTACACCATATGCTCCATTGCTTATTAGTTTTTCCTTTATTTCATTAAAGCATGGTATAGCCTTTGATCTAGAGCCTGTTACTATAGTATCAATCATAGCTTTTCCAGCTGCTTTAAGATCACCTTTTAATAAAGAAGAAATTAAAATACCGAGCTTTACAGAATCTTGTACATGATCTTTAAACTCAACGTATTTTGGCAATAAAGATCTCATGTATTGTGTTTTGTTATTTAAATAAAAATCAATTGGTCTAAATATAATAAAGTTGGCCTTTATTTCAAAACTATAAGCATATATCTCGTTGTCAATTTTTCCAACTACCGCTAAATTGCCGAGTAATGATGCTGCAACATTATCATAATGTGGAACGCCAGCAGATACTATTTCCCCATAGCCAGCATATTTTATTAGTTGCTCCTTGCTTAAATTTAAGTCTAATACATTTGATAATGCAAAAACACTAGCAGCTGCGCTAGCACCACTTCCTCCTAAACCTGAAGATACAGGTATGCCCTTGAAAATCTTTATGAGAATATCATAATTATTAATGCCTAGATCTTTCATCATATATTTAATTGCATAAACAGCGCTGTTATTTTCATTTACATTTGAAGAAAAAGGCCCCTCAATTTTTTCTATTTTAACATCCCCCTTTCCTCTCTTGGCTGATATAGTAACTATATCATAGTAGGCATCGTGAGCTAGTGAAACCACATCAAAACCTGAGCCTAGATTCGCAGAACTAGAATAAGCCTTTGCCCACACTTCTTCCATTTCAATCGCCTTTAGATGAAAAGCTTATACTTTAAAAATAAAAATTTTTCCTATGATGTTTTAATAACTGATAATTTTGGAATCAGACAAAATATCAAATAAATTTATTAAATCATCATTGTTAACGTATTTCTTACCATATTCTGCTAATAAGAGTAAATAAACTTCTTTTAATGGCCTATCCTTTGATAAGAAGAATGCCTCTCTAAAATAAACAGTAGTGCCTATGGGATTTTTATTTATTATATCCGCTGCTTTTAGTGCTAAATCAATATTGTGTTTTGCTATAGTCCTTAGTCCCTCAATCATAGGTGGTTTATTCTTTATTATATTATCCCCCTTTGCTTCTATGTTAATATCTATATTATTATTTTGTAAATTAAATAATTCCGGCAAAAGTTTTAATGCTAATTTTGCTGATTCTATATCATCGTTTGATAAATGGTTAAGTAAAATTTGATTCAATAAATCGTTATAGAATGTAGACGTGTCTACATCAATTTTTGCCAAAACGTAGGAACTTAAAGAAGCTATAGATGATGATAATTTGAGCATTTCTCTTGATATCCTATTTAAATCATCTAAATCAGTATGGTATGCATAATCTGGCCATTGATTTAACATAACTGATGGTATTCCATATGCTATTGCAACGTCATGATCACTACCGCCATCGTATGGAGTCAATACCAGTCCATTAAAATTAAGTTTTTTAGAGATTAATTTAGCTGAGTAATACATTGAAGCACTTGACTTGGAGATATTGCTGATGCTATTACTTATAACTTTTAGAGGGCCATCTTTATCACTGGGATAAACACCTACCATATCTAAGTTTATTGCTTCAGTAACTAAATTAGAAAGCCAAGAACCAAACACAACAGAGCTTCCAGTATATTCTGGGAACCATATAAACCTAATGGTTTCATTAGGAGGATTCAGTTCATTTTTTTGTATCATTTCACTTAGGACAAGGGCTGTTTCTATCAATGATGCTGTACCACTTCCATTATCATTTGCCCCTGGGCTAGGATGGCACATATGGGCCATAAGAATTGGTCCCTTTGAATTCTTATCACCGATCCATGCTAAAACGTATGGAAAGCCTGGATCTTTTTTTATATCAGCATCAAGATATAAAGATATTTCCTTGTTTTCAATACCATTAACTAAGTAGTTGGGTATAGATACTGCAGGTATTGTGAATTTATTCGCTTCTTCCCTACTCAAAAATAATGATTTATATGGAACAGCGTTTGGAGGAGAATTTTTAGAATACAATAATACACCTAAAGCATTATTCTCATATGATAGTCTGTAAACTATATAAGATATTCCATCAGATACGACAAATTTTCCTTTAGCGTTTTTATATTCGTTTGGATCATTCCAGTTTTTGATTACAACAGCTTTTCCAACAATTTTCCCATCAGAGGGAGGACTATGAGCAACGGGAAGTGTTGGATGTTGTTTACTGTTTAATTCAACATCACCTATTTTGACCCAAGTGAATCTGTGGATCCATCCTGTTGGGGCACCAATCCAATCAGGTACAGAAGTACCTCCAAATTTTAACATTTCAACATTTAAATTTTCAGAAGAGTTCTCAATAAGAGTTTTTTCTATATATTTTGCAGCTTCTAATATTTCAATTCCTCCTTGTATTCTATTAAACTTTGTGTAAGAAGATAAAATTCTATAAACTCTATAATCGTTGGTATATTTTAGAATTTTGTTATATATGTTTCCCATGACTTCAATTTCTTTTATCATAATTCTTCCCAATAGTTTGTTAACAACAAAAGAAATTAAGTTTTTGTAAATTATGAGCTTTTTAAGTCTGAAGATATATTAATAATAGGGTTAGCTGTTGGTACTAGATGGCCTAAGAAACGCAGTTACGAAATTTTTGAAAGGAGGCAGTACATATAAAGACTCTGTTGATGAGTTTATTAGAGATCTTCAAAGAGAATTGATAAAATCAGATGTTAACTTAAAGGTAGTGAAAGAATTAAGCGAAAATATAAGGAAAAAAGCACTAGAAGAAGAACCTCCTTCAGGAATAAGTAGAAAAGAATGGTTTATTAAAGTAGTTTATGATCAGCTAAGCGAACTTTTTGGAGGAGATTTAGATATAGATGTCGAGCCTAAGAAAACCCCATGGATAATATTATTAGTCGGAGTTCAAGGATCTGGAAAAACAACTACAGCAGGTAAGTTGGCATATTATTATACTAAGAAAGGTTACAAAGTTGGTTTAGTTGCTGCAGATACATATAGGCCAGGTGCTTTTGAACAATTAAAAACCCTTGCAAGCATGAGTAGTTCAATGTTTTATGGAGATCCAAGTAATAAAAACGCCGAAGAGATATCAATTAAGGGTGTCGAAGAGCTCAAATCAAAAAACGCCGAAATTATAATAATAGATACAGCAGGTAGGCATGGATATGGTAATGAAAAAAGCCTCTTAGATGAAATGAAAAATATATCTAATAAGGTTAAACCTGATGAAGTTATATTGGTTTTAGATGCGGCAATAGGCCAAAAAGCCTATGATTTAGCTAAACAATTTCATGATACTACTCCTGTTGGTTCACTTATTGTTACTAAGCTTGATGGAACAGCTAAAGGCGGTGGAGTGTTATCAGCAATAGCAGCTACTGGGGCTAGAGTTAAATTTATTGGAACAGGTGAGAAAATAGAGGAACTAGAGGTTTTTAAACCAACAAAATTCGTTTCAAGGCTTCTTGGTTTAGGGGATATAGATGCCCTCTTGGAAAAAATCAAAAGTGCTCAAGAAAGCATTAATATAGAAAAAATACAAGAAGATTTTGCTAAAGGAAAAATCAATATGAGAACACTGTACGCTCAAATAAAGAGTTTAAGAAAAATGGGACCGTTTAGTAAAATATTGCAAATGTTACCAACAAGTTCATTACCTATGCAGATAAAAGATGATCAATTAAAGGTGGGAGAAGAAAAAATGACAAAATGGATCCATATTATAGAAAGTATGACTTATGAAGAACTCGATAATCCAGAATTAATTGATAGAAAAAGAATGAAAAGAATAGCATTGGGAAGTGGTACAACGATTGAAGATGTTAAGGATTTGCTTAATTATTATAAGAACTTAAAAACTATAATGAAGAGGATTAGAAGAGATAGAGGTATATTGAGGAAGTTGGGAATAGAAAACGTTGAAGATTAAATCATAGGAGCATTTTTACCTTTGTTTATAGTTATTTCAATCGAAGAAACTTTCTTAACGTTTCCCTTATCATCAGTTACTTCTTCTTCGAATATGTTTAGATCCTTTAAAATTAAATCCTTATAATACATGTTTCTAAGGTATTCTACCATATCAACTGCTTTACATATGTTTGAACCTCTTGCTCTAATTTTTATTTCATCAACATTATCATAATTAAAAAACCTAATAGCAATTAGTGCATAGTTCATTAATGGCTTTTTACCAATATATATTGTGTTTTGTTGCTTTTCAGCCAACTTTATCACCTCAATTAAATAATAATGAAAAATATTAAAAAGTATTTGTTTCTAAATTTCAAGATATAAATTAAATAATAGGTTATAATATATCAATAAAAGTATTAAAATTTACTAAAATTTATTTAAAAATTGAAGTTTTAATAATGTTATCTTTTTCTTGTTATAATTTCAATTATGATTGAAACTATAGCTAAGGCTAATCCTAATTCTAATCCATTAATCAATGAAATATGACCATAACCTGTAACTTTAAAACTTTCAGTTATTAAAACTGTAGATGAATTTGGGAATGCTAGAACTACTATGCTTTCTTCGGGGTTTAGACTTTTTTTAACTACATAGCTATTTCCTATCTTTTGGGCATTTTTAACTAATCCCTGAAATGCTTGTTCTGCAGTAATTGGGTTGCCTTGTAATCCTGTAACCAGATAATAAACTCCTGTTTGAAAATCATCATGAGAAATAGTGTTAACAGTTTTTAATCCTAAACCTCCTGCTTCCCCTAATAAAGTAAGAGGATTCCCAGTTAAATTTAAATAAAGTGCTTGCGAGACCCCAGTTATGTTTATTTGAGCTATACCTGAGCCTGTTGGAAGCACTGCAGCAAGTATTGCAGGCGTTGATTGCGAATTATACCCTATACTCCATGAAGAAGATGTTTTTACACCATACTGTGTCGCAAATGCAGAGGCTATAATTAATGCTATACCAATTCCAAATAAAATTCTGGGTAAAAGTTTTTTAAACCAAAACATTACACTTCAAACCTCCTTGTAAAATATATAACGTATGTTATAAAGAGAACAATAAATATAACTGGTACAACGAAAATTTCCCAAGTTGGTGTTCTAATACCATTTAATATATCATAAACAGGATTATATAATCCCATAGAATTTGCTATATTAGTTAAGATCTTAATATTATCTATTGATCCAACTAGGGCTAATATAAGACTTGTTGCTGTATAACCAAAATACCCGGTTATGCTTACTACAGCAGCTGTACCTGTACTCTTACTTTTATTGGAAGCTAAAATAAATATAGATCCATAGAGTTGGGCCTGAATCAAATATGCAATCCACATAATTAAAAATTCACTTATGTTTTTGCCAACAACCGGATATAGCATAATACCTGCTACTATAGCGGGGATTCCCAATAATATTATGGAAGGTAGCAAAACACGGGTTAAGTAAATTATTAATGATATATTTCTCCTGGATATCGGGTAAGTCAAATACAAAGGCATAACCCCTGTCTGAACTAAGTTAACAAGATCGGATGATGCTCTTAAAGCTAAGTAAAGTGATGTAACAAATAAAACTGCTCCTAATACAGCATTACCTACTGCTGGTGGTGTTGTAACTGGTTCAAGTACAGACAATATGCCGCTTAGCGTTGCAACTAATATAAGCATTATATCAAAGCTAGGAGGTCTCAATGAATCCCAAAGATCAATTAAAGCAAGCTCCCAAGATTTTTTCAATGACATTGTTTACCCCTCCAGAATCTCTTCTATTCCTGGCTCTATCAATTCAATTCCATATATTTGCTGTCCATTCTTTACTATTTCTGAAATTAGATTTAATAACTTAGATGTCTTTTCGGAATCTTCAGTCTTAACATATATGTTACCTCCTTCAATATTTAATGAAAATCCATTTTTTTCTAGGACATCTTTTATTGTGAATGGATCTTTGCACCTAATTCTGGAAATAGAAATATTTTTAACAATATCATCAGGTTCGCCTACCTTTAATATTTTACCTGATTTCATTATGGTTATCTTTGATGAGACTCTTAATACTTCTGGCAATACATGACTAGATATAATTATTGTGAGATCTCTTTCTTTATTTATTTTAAGAAATAGATCTAATATCTTATTTCTTTCTACAGGATCTAAGTTGCTTGTAGGCTCATCCGCTATTATTATTTCGGGCTCAGCTATTAATGCATGTGCTATAGCCGCTCTTTGTCTCTGACCTGCACTTAATTGAGAGAAAGCTTTGTTTTCACTACCCTTCAATCCTACTAAATCTATAACTTCTTTTATAGTATTAAAGTCTTTATTATATATTTTTGAAACATGAGATAAAAATTCTATTATAGGCATACTAACAGGTAATGACGGCCTTTCAAATATAACACCAATCTTTTCTCTCGCCGAGGGGTCATAAAATGGATCTTTATTAAAAATTAAAACAGTACCTTTATCTTTTCTTAACAACCCCAGAGATACTTTTATTAGGGTTGATTTGCCTGCCCCATTAGGGCCTACAATAGCCATTATTTCTCCTTTTTTTACTTTTAATGAAACATCATTTAAAGCGGTTATCTTTCCATATCTTTTTGTTACGTTTTCAAGTACAATTAGATCTTCCATATTATTCCCCTGCTTTAATTGTCTATTGAAAAATATATATTTTGATAATATATAATTTAGAAACATTTTTCTTTAATTTCGAAAACTAAGCTTTCATAGCCAGATATTTTTGTACCTTTTGAAACGAATAAAAACGCATAATTGTTCTCAAATTCATAGTTTCCTGGAGAATCAATTTTTACAAATTTTCCGCATTTTGGAAGAATCCAAGTGACTATATAATCATATTTTGCCGTTGTTTCTTCATAGATATTTTCATATGTATTTTTCCCAATTACTAAATTAATCGGCATTTCTATGTAAAAATTTACATATGATATTTTTGGTATCTTAAATCCTATTTTAGCATATTTAACAACTGGAAAAACGTAATTTCCATTTATTATAGTTTTCTCTCCGTTAATTTGTTTTTGCATTTCTGTTTTTAATTTTTCTTCTTCATTCTTTTTCTGCGTTTCTTTTCTGACCAAGTTATAATATTCTTTATTTTCATCGAAATAGTCAAATGTTATTACATAACTTATATAATTTTTTGTTACATTAATTGTACCAATTCCATAAATAGGTATTGCCATTATTGAAACCTCTATATATTTTAATTTTTTTATACCTCTATTTTATGGTGATAATTATGAATAATAAATGTAACGCACTTATAACAGCTTCTACTAAAGGTATAGGATATCAAGCTGCTCTTTCATTAGCAGAAAAAGGGTGCAACTTGGTTATAAGTTCAAGGAATAAAGATAATATAGATAAGGCTAAAGAAGAATTAAAAAAGAAGAGAGTTAAGGTCTATGGCATAAAAGGTGATTTATCTAATAAGGCCGATATAGATAGAATATTTGCTTATGCCATCAAAAAATTAGGGGGTATTGATGTAGTGGTTATGAATTATGGAAATCCAAAATGCGAGCCATGTAATATAATAGATGCTACATATAGTGATTGGGTTTATTCTTTTAATATGTATCTATACTCTACTGCGGAAGCAATGAATTTTTCTTATAAATATAATAAGAAAAAAGCAAATTTTATCATTATTTCTAGTTTTTCGATATATTTTCCTATGGAATCAACAAGTTTATCCGATATTATTAGAATTGGTTTGCTTCCTTTAATAAAAACATATTCTAGACTTTATCCAGATAAGATAAGAGCGAATGCATTACTATTAGGAAGTTTTCGAACAGAGGGTTCTGAAAGTTTAATTAGAAAATTGGCTAAAAAAATGAATGTTAATGAAGAGGAATTTTGGAATAGATACGTTAAAGAATTATCTCCATTAAAAAGACTAGGTAGATTTGACGAATTAAAAGATATAATTTCTTTTTTGGCTTTTTCTCCTGAATATTTAACAGGTTCAGTAATATTATTTGATGGAGGCACTCTTAATTGCATAATTTAATTTCATTTTAAAGAAAATTGTAATATTATTGGATGAGCAACGTTACTATTGAAGTTTTAAATTATAACTTTTCACATAGATTTTCTCATATAGAAAAATACATATTTGAGTTAGTTTTTACCCAAAGTATACTTATAAGAAAATTAAATCGTTCAATTAAAGTTTAATCTTAATTATTAAGGCATGTATTTTCAAAAACGCTAAATTAAAATATTCTCATCGTATAATTAAATTGGTGTGAAAATTGAAATATAAAAGCTTAGAGTCATTAGTTAAAAACAAAAATGTTTTTATTTTTGGAGCAGGGGGCGGAGGAGATATCGTTGGTGCCTATCATGTTTCTAACAAGGTAAAAAAAGCTGGCGGTAATACAATTGTAGGAAGCGTTGTATGGGAAAGGTTTGCTGTGGACCCATATCCTGGTCCAATACCCTTGGAAATGATGGTTAATGTTGAACCTATAGGATACTCTACAGCAATTGTTAGTTCAGATTCTTATGCTTTAAGATATGGAATGGAAGTTGAACCACAAATTACTAAGTTTGTAAAAACAGTTGGTGAAAAAGCCATATTTATTGATTTAACTAAAGGTACAGAAGGGGTAATTAGAGGAATAAATGATATAGCAGAAAATTATAATATAGATGTTGTTATAGGAGTTGATGTTGGCGGAGACATATTAAGCCTTGGATGTGAAGAAAATTTATGGAGTCCATTAGCAGATTCTATATCATTAAGCGCTTTGTATCATATAAATTTCGATAAGGCACTAGCTGTATACGGTCCAGGAGGAGATGGAGAACTAGATACAAATACGATTTTAAAATATGTAAGTGATATTAGTAAGCAAAAGGGTTTAATAGAAATAATGGGTATGAGTTATGAAGATTCAGAATTATTGGAAAATTTAATTAAAAATGTTTACACAGAAGCTTCCCTAATTCCTTTATTATCTTTTAAAGGTGAATATGGAAACAAAATGATAAGAAATAATACAAGAGTTGTTAAATTGTCTCCAATTCTTTCAACATCTTATTTATTAGATGTTGATATAGTATATAACAGAAGTGAATTGCCAAAACTAGTTAATGGAACAGGAGGAATTGGTCAAGCTAACCAGGCCCTAAATGATCGTTGCTTATATACGGAATTGGATTTAGAAAATGATTTAATGAAATTGAGGGGTGAACAATCTAAGGAACCATTTGACTTAAACGAAATAAGACGGCAAGGTATCAGCAATTTAATTAAGAGGAACTGTAACCCTATAAAATGTTAAATTTATGCTTCTTGTTCTTCACTTTGCTGTATAACTTTTCTTTTGGTTTTATATTCTGTCAACAAATCTTCGAGACTATCTATTCTCTGTATAAGATAATCCATAGTTTCTTCAATTTGCCTATATTTGCCTTCGAGTAATGTCATTTTAACTCTTACATCTTTTTCGACTTTATCTAGTCTGTTGGATATATTGGCTATTATTATGTTGTCTTCATTCTTATTTGAAAAACCTCCTTGTAAACCAGTTTTTATATATAGCTTTATTAGATCAGTTATTTGAATTCCTATTTCATCTGATTTGTTTTTAAGTTCGCTATACATTTGGTCACTTATAGATAGATGTACAGTAGGCAACTTCTGTCTCCTCCTATTAAGAGTAGTACTGAGAGAGGCCTAATATATTCTTCTGCTCTCTGTATTTTTATTGTAAGAGAACTCTTGATAAATGTAGTGCGCATTAAATAAAAGTCTTGCTTGCATAATACCAGATGGGTGTTACTGAATAGGTGAGTGATTAATGAAAGTGGTTTCGTTCAAACTTGAAGATGATTTGCTTGAAATACTAGAGGAATATTCAAAGAAAAGGAATGTAACTAAAAGCGAAATAATAAGAAGGGCGCTTCAGAATTATATAATGGCAGATAAAGACAAACCTTTTGTGACCAAAAGAATAAAAATTTATACATAAAAAATAAAAAATTAAAATTATTCTTTGGGTAATTTTATTACTACAGGTTCTTTCTCAAATTGCTTTAAGTCAACTCCTGGTAAGGTTGTAGCTTCTGGTGGTAGTGGAACTCTTTCTCCCTTTTCTGGTGGAGCTGATAGAACTTCAGAAGATTTTTTCTTAAAGAATCCAAGTCTATATTTAAACAGTTTGCTACGCAATCCTTGGATAGCACCTGCTGGATCAACAGCTTTTGGACATACTGCGCTACATGTAGCAGCAAAGTGGCATCTGTGACAACCGTGTTCGCTATCTACTATAGCAAATCTCTCTTTATGTCCTTCATCCCTTACATCATTTATAAATCTGAAAGTGTACATAAGCGCTTGAGGTCCTAGATATTCTGGATCTGCAGCCACAACTGGACATGAAGAATAACAAAGGCCACAGAAAATACAATTGCTGAACTGTAATATATCAATAAACTCCTCTGGATTCATCTTTAGATGTCCTTTGGGATTTTCTTGTTCCTCAGTATCTTTTCTTATTAAATATGGCTTAACGCTTCTATGTTTATTGAAGAAGTCTGAAAATTCAGTCATGAGATCTTTAACTACTGGGAAGTTTGGCAACGGTTCAACAGTAACAACAGGTCTTGCATTACTTGTAACTTGTGAAACCTGAGTTTGGCATGCTAGCATTGGAGTACCATTTATATTAACTCCACAACTGCCGCATAACCCCATTCTGCAGCTATATCTTACTGCTAGTGTGTGATCTGTATTTTCCTTTATATCTAATAGAACATCGAGCATTGTCATTCCTTTATGCGTTTCAACTTTATATTCTTGCCACCATATCTTTTTTGTTTCTGGGTTATATCTTCTAACTCTTACCGTTATAACTTTCGGAGGTAATTTTGTTGCAGCCTCAATATCTAATGCCATTATATCTCACCTCAATATGCAGGCAATTTAACTATTGTAAGTGCTGCTATTGCTGCGAATACTATGAATACTAACCAGAACAGCACGTTTATAATCGTATTATATGTTTTTCCTTGATGCAATTCAAATAACATGCCCCTCACTCCATTTAATCCATGAAATAGAGCAACCCAAGCTAAAAGTAATAGAGCCCATCCAGCTTCTTTGTATTGATTATAAACGAAGGCACTTGTTAAAGTCTGGTCAAATGTAGATACATTGAATAACCATGGAACTCTTTGCAGTAGATGATAACCTAACAAAAATATAAGAAGTATGGCAGTTATATATTGCCAAATTTGTATATTAGATGCTTTATTCTCCATTTCTATCACCCAAATATCAAAAATGCTGAAAATGCCCATAAAACTAGGGCAACAACAAATTCAATATAAAGCCAAGTCCTTTGGGGAGCGTTAAGTGTAGGTGCTTCATATGGTGGTTTTGGCTCAACTGGTTTTCCAATGCCTAGTCCAAAGAATTCTGTTAATAAAAGCCTAAATCCATTTAATGCATGGAAAAGAACGGCTCCTGCAACAATCCATTCCCCTAGTCTTGCCCACCAAGCACTTTCAATACCCATTATATAAGTCCATGCGGCCCAACCTGATAAACCATTAATTGGAGCGTACTGGCTCCATACAGGTGAATCTGTTTCCAAAATGTGAGCAAGCAAAAATGCTATTATTATGAAACCTGTTACTCTATGCAATACAAAAGCTACTCTTTCTGGGTTATTTTTAGCACGAATTAGCCAAGGATTTAAGCTAGCTTTCCAAAAACCTTGTCTGTTCTCCATTTCCAAACTCCTAAATTTTTCATCATCTGACATAATAACACCCCCTAATATTTCCTTTCTACAGGTTTCCACGTATTAATTGTTACAGGCGAATATAATATTGAAAGATCATCAGTTCCATTTCTTATTACTATGGTATGCTTTAACCAATTTTCATCG
>NZ_JAGDXI010000006.1 GCF_023256325.1 Caldisphaera sp. | reverse complement strand
GAACCTATGATGTATAGAAAGCTAAAAAATGTTAATAAAGAAGTATCAGAAATAGGAATAGGGTTATGGTCTTTAGTTTCTAATGAATGGGGTATTGCAAGCAATTCGGAGAAAATATTAAAGTATGCTTATGAAAAAGGAATAAATTTCTTCGATACTGCTGATATCTATGGAAAGGGAAAAGGAGAGGAATTGTTAAGTATATTTAAAACTAATAGAGACGATATAGTTATTTTAACTAAAGTAGGGTATGATTTATTAACAAATAAGAGAAGATTTGATTTGGATTATCTGAATAAAGCAATTAATGATTCGTTAAATAGACTGAAAACAAGCTATATAGATATACTAATGCTTCATAATCCAACTATGAATGTAGTAACTAATGAAAAGATATTTGAATATCTAAAGGATCTTAAGAAAGAAGGCAAAATATTGAGTTATGGAATCTCCTTAGGTCCAACATTAGGTTGGAAAGAAGAGGGTTTAAAAGCTATAGAAATTGGTTATGAAAGCCTAGAACATATATATAACATAATAGAAAGATATCCAGGTGAAGACTTTTTAAAATATGAAAATATTGATCATTTTATTAGAGTACCTCACGCAAGCGACGTACTAAATGAAATGAAATGGCCAATACACTATGACAGTAAATTACACAGAAAATTTAAAGATATAAATTGGATTAAAAAAGGGTTACAGGGGGCAGAAATATTAAAAGAAAAATTAAAAAATTATATGCTGTATGAATTAGCATTAATTTTTATATTATCAAACAAAAATGTTTCATCTGTTTTACCAAATATAATATCTATAACAGAAATAGATAAATACATTAAAATTAATGGATTAGAATTAAAAACAGATGAAAAAATAATTATCGAAGAAATATACAACAATTACTTTAAGGATTTAAACCAAGAAAGCATCGAAGAGACGCAAAAATATAAATAATTATTTTGTCCTATTATGATAAAAATAGAAAATAGAAATGTCATAGAAAATTTTAATGAAACCTCCTGCAAAGAATGGCAAAATCAATAAACCATTTTCTAAAGCTATACCATCTAAAGGAGATCCAAATAAAGAAGAAATGCTTCTAAAAGTATTTGATATAGAATTAAATGAGACTCTATATTCTCTCTTAAATATTTCAACAATAAAAGCTTGTCTCGTCGGTACATCCATTTGAGACATACTTTGTCTTAGCAATAAAAACATAGCACTTATCCAAAATGATGAAAAAATAGGTATCATTATTAAAAATACATTAGATATAAGATGGGTAATAACCATCGTTCTAAGATTTCCTAACCTTTCCGCTATCAAAGGTGCTAATAACAAAGAAATAGCAGTAATTATATTCACTGCCGTAAAAAGTGGACCCAAAATTTTTAATGATATTCCATATCTTAAGTTGAACCAATAAGCTACTATTGATTGTACTATGAATCCACCTCCTAAGGCATCAGTAGAAAATAATGCTGTAATTAAATAAAGATCTCTTTTAGCTTTTTTATCAAAATCTTTTAATGAAAGTCTTGTGCTTTTATCTTCTTTGTAATTAAACTTAACATAATTTATAAAAATTATTAAACCTCCTATTCCATACAATAAATAAAATATTTTAAAGGAGAATATATCATAATTAAAATAAGCCGGTATTGATGATGTTAAGGCTCCTAATGAGGAAAAAGTATAGCCTAAGAAATTATAAATACCATATGCTCTATTTACAAAGCTTTTATCTACTAAATCAGGCAAAATACCTGCTTCAATTGATTGGAATGGACCAGTCTCAGTTCCGGTTGTACTTATATTTCCTATAAACAATGATAAAAAAATTAAAAATATTGAAGAAGATATAAATAGAATAAATCCTGATATAGAAAAAAGCAGACTAACTATAAGCAAATATGTTTTAATATTTATTTTGCTCCTAAACCAAGTCAAAATCAAATTTTGAACCACATTACCTAATACAATAACAAATATGGAAATTCCTATTAAGAATGGTGAAAATCCTAAATATTTTAGATAAAATGGTGTTAAAATTGATACGATTCCTGACAAAAATACTCTTATTGATTTGCTCATTAAAATTCTTGCAAATCCTATATTCATAGCGACACCAGTAAAAATATTTCTTTCAAAAATAAATATCTTATCATTTAAATTATTTAATTAAGAATATATGAATTATTAATATGTATAGTTTATAATTATATTGATAGATAAAATCTTATAAGTTAAGTATTAGTATTTACTAAAACTTAAAACTTATAAAAATAATATAAAATCGGTGAGAAAAATGACAATAAAGGTTTGGATTGAGCCAAGAGAGAATTGCATAGCAGACATGGTATGTGTTAGTTTGTGTCCAGACGTATTTCAGATGAATGAAATTGATGGCAAGGCAGAAATTGTTAATAAATGGAGAGCAGATGCAGATAAGAAAGAACAAGGATCAAGAAGTGAAGGTACAGTAGGTGATGAGTTACAAGATTGTGTTGATGCTGCTTCTCAAAGCTGTCCTACGCAAATAATACATTATAGTAAGGATGGGCAACAAATACATTAAAGAATAAATTTATTGTATAGGTATACTTTGTTGAGTTTTTATTTTTTCTTCAATTATATTTTGTGTTTTACTAGGTCTCATTAACGACAATATTATTGATATAACAAGTAAACCAAAAGAAATATGATAAGCATATGATTGAGCTGCTAAATAACTACTAGCTGTATTAATATCAAGTTTAGTGCTTAGTGTGCCTACAAATAGCTGATAAACTATTGCAGGTGGTAGCTTGCTTGCTACAGCGGTTAATGCTACAGCAAAACTCAATATCATGCCTGTATTCCTAAAAGTAGATAATATTCCAGACGCTGCACCATATTTACCTTTGGGAGCACCGGACATCACAGCACTTGTATTAGAAGGCCAAAATAAACCTCCTCCAACTCCAAAAATGCCTTCAGTAAATGCAACATACCATAAGGATGTTGACGAATTCATAAAACTAAGCATTAATATAGCTGCTGCTTGGAATGCTAAACCTAAAGTGCTTATAATTCTTGCACCATATTTATCAGTTAACCTACCTCCTATTGGGCCTACTATGGCATTAACTAATGCCATAGGTATTATTAGATACGAAGCTGTTAAAACGCTTAACCCAAATATACCTTCCAAATAAAATAATAATAGAAAATTGACAGCAAACATAGCTAAACTCTGAATTGTAGCTGTAAAAGTAGAAGCGCTAAACATTTTATTACCAAAAAATAATTTCAAATCTATGATTGGATCTATGGCATATTTTGTTTCCCATATGATAAAGAATATAAAAGGAAACGGTGATAGTATAAATGATGCAATTGTAGAGAAATCATGCCAGCCATATAATAGGCCATTCGTTACCCCTAATTGTATTAATAATATTCCTAAAGTAAATGCTATAGCAGCTGCTATATCAAACGATTCCTTTGTATTATATGCCTTAGTTTCTTTTAATGTCCTCCAAGCCCATATAGTTCCGAAAATGCCTATCGGAATGTTTATTAAAAATATCCATCTCCAACTGGTATATGTTATTATAAAACCTCCTAATACTATCCCTAAAATGTTTCCGGTTGCCCAAACTATAGAATTTATGCCAAAAGCTTTGCCTCTTTCATTTTGTGGAAAAGCTGTTGATATTATAGCTAAAGAGTTAGCTATCATCATAGCTGATCCTATTCCTTCTATGGCCCTATAAATAACTAATTGAATTCCGTTTAATGATAAAGCTGCTAACAAAGAACCTATAGTAAAGACTATAAATCCAAGGTTGTAGATTTTCTTTCTTCCATACATATCTCCCATTCTTCCAAGGCTTAATACTAAACTGGTGCTTGCTAACAAATAAGCTATAACTACCCAAACTATTGTAACATAATTTGCATGAAGATCTTGAGTTATAGGAACTAGAGCTAATAATACAACCGTGCTATCTATAGCTGACATCAGTGATCCAACGCTTGTGACAGATAATGCTTTCCATTTATATTCCATTATCTCCCCTCGGTATATTTAACTTAAATAGACTATATATATTTTTTCTATATATGAAATTACTACTTTAACCTTTATGCGAGTAATCTATTAATAAAGATCTTTATAAAAAAATTAAATGTTATAAATTGCAACTGATTTAATGTTTTAATTTTATTATTTAATAATAAATTATTCTCATTGTAACTGATCTAAAATTTTTTGGTATTTATCCTTATTACAAAATTCAAAGTTTTCTTTTTCAAATCCATTAATTTCATTTAGAATTTTTTCTTTTTCATCAATAGAAATTTCTGCATATGCGAATACAACAGTATTTTCTTCTTGGATATGAGAATCTAAAATTGTGATTAGGTCTAAAAGTTTTTGATCTATTGTTTTTAATGCAACCATATTCAAACTACTTTCTAATTGATTTTCAAGATTTTCAATGATCCTATGTTGGTTCATCATTTCGTTTGCCAAAGATGCTTCTTCTCCACCCTTATTTATTAAATATGGAAAAATGAATTTTTCTTCTTTTTTATGATGGCATTTTGAAACAAAATTGCTTAAAATAAAAAGAATTTTACTAATTTTTTGCAAATTTTTCTTGTCATTTAAATTGTTTTTATAATTTTTTAAGTAGTTGTTTAGGTTTGAAATAAAAACATGTTCATCTTGTAATTCTAGGGTTACTGCTATCAATTTTAACCCTATTTTATTTAAAAAACAAAAATTTTATATCTTTATGAAAGAAATGATTTTAAAGGGTAGCAATAAATATAGATTTGAGGGCCCGTAGTCTAGTTTGGTTAGGACGCCGCCCTGACGCGGCGGAGGTCGCCGGTTCGACTCCGGCCGGGCCCATATGACATGTTATTTTAATTTTTCTTTGTATTTGAAAAATAGTAATACTTATTTATAATAAGTCCTATGAAAAAATTTAAATATTTAGAGAACAACTGTTCTCTAAGGTGAAATTATGTCTGAAAATCTAATCAGAAAAATTGATTTGGCAAAATGGGGTAAAATGCATTGGTATATTTTCTTTTCAACATCTATAGGTTTCTTTTTATGGGGGATAATTAATACTTTGGGATACGCATTTTTTCCAACATATCAAAATATATATTATTTGATTGTTATAGCAGCTATTCCATTGTTAGGAGATTTAATATTAACGAGAATATCCGATAGAATTATGGGTAGAAAAAAGACTTATATAATAACTATGGGTCTTTATGGCCTTGGTAGCTTGATAATTGTTTTAGATTTATTATTTATAAAAGGATTACTACAAATGGTACTATTTCTATTAGGTTATGGGATATCTATGTTTGGAGTTGAAGGAGAGGTTCCTATAGGGCTATCATTGCTTGCAGAACTTACTCCTGTTAAATATAGGGAAAAAATATTAGTTCTATCTCCAAATTTCGAAAATATTGGCGCGGCAATTGCCGCAGCTATAGCTTTGTCTGTTTATTTCATGAAAAACTCATTTATAATAATGGGTATATCAATAGCTATAATGGCTATAATAGGATTGATAATTGCTATAATGTTGAGGCTTTTAATGCCAGAATCTATTAGATGGCTAACAGCAAAAGGAAAAATTAAAGATGCAGAAAAAGAAATAAGCAAAATAACTACTAGCCAAGAATTAAACGTTAAAGAAAACTTTTTATCATCTAATATAGGACTAAAAAAGAGGTTTTTGTTTTTAACAATTTGGAGTTTGGCAAACTACTTAACTTGGTCCTTAATGGCTTTTGTTTTAGCGGATTTTTACTTTAAAGGATCTTCTCTCATAGAAGTTATTTTATGGGCTAACCTTGGGGCTAGCTTTGCAGGATTATTAATTGGTCCAATAATAGATAAAATTGATATGAGAAAATATACTTTTATTTCATTTTTAACTGCTACAATTAGTTTTCTACCTATATTAGCATATACAATTTTTAACTTTAAGTCATTGTATTTATTTTATTCTTTGACATTTATTAATTTATTTTTCATAACTATGACATGGTTTGTTAGAACAATTTATGAACCAACTTTATTCCCAACAACAAATAGGGCATTTTATATAGGTATAGTTAGAGGAATAGCTATGACAACATACACTATATCAACTTATTTAACTTCATCACTTCCATTATGGGGATTTGCTATATATGGTATGGGGTTTCAAGGACTTGGTTTAATAGCTTCAGTATATTGGATTAAAAGAGGTGAGGATGTCAGATACAAAAGTCTCGATGTTTTATCTAAAATCAAATAATATATAAAAAATATAGAAAATACTTTACAAAATATTGTAAAACTAGACATCCTTTGCATAAAACATTTTAAATTATAAAATTTTAAGATATTGTATAGCTAATTCTAAACATTAAATGGTGCTCTAGTGATAATGTATTAATAAACATATCTCTATGTCCCTATTAGCAACTTAAAAAGAAAACTAAAAATGTAGGACATTGATAATTTGATTAAGAATGAAAGTTGTTATCTGTACGAAACAAAATTTACCTCATAATCATTATTTATTATGGAGACGAAGATGCTAATTACTACTTAGAATCAATTGAAATGAATCCATATTTTTAGTAAGATAATAAGATCAAAAATGAGCAAAATCCATTTTAATCCTTCCTAGATTCTTAATAAATGGGCCGTGGTAGCTCAGCCTGGTGGAGCGCTGCCCTGGTAAGGCAGAGGTCCCGGGTTCAAAGCCCGGCCACGGCTTTTATTATCACATTTATCTTCGCCAAGATAAAGTCCATTAAGCCTTATTCTTTGATAATATATTATTATAATGAAAAAATAAAGAGGTAAGTCAAGAATATTAAATAAATATTTTATTTTTAGAGACATTTTGATACTTATATAGAGCTATATGAATAGAAATTTAATTATATTTATTGTTAAATTAGGAAACTAGATCAGAACTATGATTCTCAGCTTATTTCTAATATAATTTTGTGAACATAAAAAATTATGGGCCCGGGGGGATTTGAACCCCCGACCACAGGGACCCGATTCGGGTGCTTATAGCATACCCCGCATCCTGCCAAACTGGACTACGGGCCCTCAATAAATTAATATTGTAAACAATCTTAAAAAACTTACCTAGAATTGATTACTTTTGATTATTATTAAAGTTTTACCATAAATTTTAATGTTTTATTTATGAAATTTAATTAAATAAAACTCAATCTATAATGAAATTTAATTAATAATTTTAATATATGTTTTGTATTCTATGTTTTTGATAATAAATACTTTAAAATTATCATACCTGATCCATCTTTAAAACCATGTCTGTATTAGTTGGCGGTAAATCTTCTTTACTGACAATAAGATCAATAAGAATTGCTTCATCTTTTTTAATTTCTTTTAATGCATTATCAATATCATTATCATTATTAACTCTAATTCCCTTAATATTAAATGACTCTGCGAGCTTTACAAAATCAGGATTATTTAATACTGTGCCATAAACTCTACCAGACTTATTTATAACTTGCTTCAGATATAAAACTCTATAAGAATTATCGTTAACAACTATTATTTTTATGTTCAAATTTTCATCTTTTATTGTTTGAAGTGATTGAATGCTCATTAAAGCTTCTCCATCGCCAGCTATTGCAACAACTTCTCTATCTGGATTTGCAATTTTTGCGCCTATACTAGCTGGTAAAGCAAATCCCATTGAACCCAAGTTCGTAGCTGCTATGAATCCTCCAAACTCGAAAACCTTAATATAATCATACGCATATAATATGTGTGTTCCTTGACCTCCAATAATGATTCTATTCCTTGGTAAAATCTTGTTTAACTCATAGAAAAACTTAGCTGGATTAACCTCATTATCATATTTTCTCTTTAAGGTTTCGTTTATAATTTTTTCCCAATCGTTTTTATAATTTGATATTTCTTTTTCCCAATCCTCATTTTTTAATTTCTCATTTTCTAACTCTTTAACAAGGTTTTTTAAAAATTCTAAGGGATCAGCTTTTATTGACTCATAATAAGAAGGTCGTATTTCTGAAGAAGGATCTAAAGAAATGACAACTATACTATTATGTGGAGTTAGGTTATATCCATAAGTTGTTATATCATTGTATTCATTACCTAAGACCAACAAATAATCTGTTTCTTTCAATACTTTGTCTGCTAATAAAGATCCTCCTCCATAACCAACTCTTCCTAAACATCTATAATTGTCTTCTTCACATAAACCTCTGCTATTTCCTGTTGTTATTACATATCCATCAACAATTTCTGATAATTTATAAACATATTCTCTTGCATCCTTGTAATTAACTTCGCCCGAAACAAGTATTAAAGGTCTCTTGCTCTTTTTTATTTCTTCTTTAACTCTAATAATATCATCTTTATTTATTTCTTGTGATCCTTTAGTTAGCATTGGAAAATTTTCTTCTATATAAATTTTCTTATTCCATAAATCTTCCGGGACTTCTAATACAACAGGCATAGGAAGCCCATAAAATAAATTATTAATGGCTTCGTTAAATATAGCATAAAATTTTTCTGGTTCATCAATGTAATAATGTTTTAATCCTAAAGCTTTTGATATGGCTTCTTGATTAATTTCAAGCCATGAATCTGTATCTTTTAGTCTTTTCTTTACACTTCCCGAAATTAAAAGGAGTCTAGATCTATCTTTCATTGCTATTCCCAATCCTGTCAATGAATTAAGGAAACCTCCTCCTGCATGAACTACAGCTGCAGCTGGCCTTCTTGTTGTTCTATATTCTGCATCAGCTGCGGAGATTGCTATACCTTCATGCCTTACTGTTATTTGCTTTATTTCATTTTTATATTCATAAAGCGCGTCATAAAAATTTAAAACTGTTGTACCTATTATACCATAAACTCTTTTAATTCCAGAATTTATTAAACCTCTAACTAATGCCTCAGAAAGTTTAATTTCTTCCATTTTAATCACTGTTTACAACATTTTCTGGCTTTTGCCCCATTAAAACTCTTATAACATTTTCCACAGAAACTTTTATTATTCTCATTCTAGTATCAGTATTTGCACCTGCTATATGAGGCGTTAATATTAAATTAACATTAGGATCTGATCTGAGTAAAGATACTAAAGGATCATTTGAATCAGGAGGTTCTTGAGGAAAAACATCTACGGCAGCTCCTCCTATTATACCATTTTTCAAAGCGTTTGCTAAGGCATTATTGTCAACCAATTCTCCCCTTGCAGGATTAATAAATATCGATCCAGGTTTCATAATTCTAAATTCTTTCTGGGAAATCATATTTTTGGTTTCATTAGTCAAAGGTACATGTATTGAAATAATATCGCTGTCCCTAAGCAATTGACTTAACTGTTTATAAGACACGTTTAGATCTTTTTCAGTTTTTTCATTCAGTCTGTATTTATCATAGTAAAGAATGTTAACATTAAATGCATTTAATCGTTTTGCTAATTCTTTGCCTTGCCTACCCATTCCGATAATTCCCCATGTCTTTCCAAATAAATCATAAGTACCTATATCCATTAACTCCCATTGCAACCATTTCCCTTCTCTAATACTATTTGTTGCTAAGAAAAGTCTCTTTAACAAAATCAAGGCAGCAGCGATTGTATACTCAGCAACAGATAAAGAATTTGCAGATCCTATATTAGAAACAGGTATTCCCTTCATTTTACATTCCTCTACGTCAATATGATCAAAACCAGTTGATGGTTGTTGAAGCAATTTTACTCTATTTCCAAACATATCACAAAGAGTTTTATCAATTTTAATTTTCATTGTATGATCTCCTATAACAACGTCAGCATTTTTTAATGAATCTTCTATTTTTCTCAGATTTGAAGTATCTGAAAATACTTCTATATTTACTCTTTTCTTAAGCATGTTTGCATAAGGTTCAAACAAGGATTGATAAAATGCCTTAGGGAGAGGCCCAAATGCTACTACATTATAAACTTCTTCTAACACTCTCTCACCGTATAATATTAAGGTATAAGAGATATAAATCTGTATTCAGCAATTAATACATTAAATTAACAAAATAATACAAATATCTAAAAACTTTAAATCTAAAGTTGAAAGAGGTCAGAAATGAAGATACTCTACGCATCTTCGAGTGTTGGATTAGGGCATATAACAAGAGATTATCATATAAGTAATTTTATCAAAAGTAAAATCTACTGGCTTACATCTGGAAACGCCTTGAAATTTATCAAAGATAAAAAAGAAAATTATGTAGAAATTTCTGATAATTTAAATAACTTAGGATATTATATTGGCAGTATGATAAAAAACTGTAGAGTAAAAATTAATCTATTTAACTCTTACAAATTATATAAGGCTGTAAAAAATAATGCTAATCTTATTAAATCGTATGTTAATTTTGATGATTATGATTTAATAATAGCTGACGAATTTTGGGAATTTATGTTTATGGATATTCCAAAGGAAAGATCTATCTTTATAACAGATTTTACTAAAGTGAGTTACAACACTAAAAGTTATTTTGAAAGATTTATAATACCGAAGCTAAATAATGGACTTAGAGATAGAATAAAAAGAAAATTTACATTAGCAATTAACTTAAGCATTTGGGATAATGATAATGAATTTCTAAATTTAGGCCCATCGTTTACAAGTAATTTTAATAATTCTATTAATTCAGAAGATAACTATATATTAATCAATATAGGAGGAACGAATGCTGGCATAGTTATAGCAGAAAAATTGAAGGAAAAACTAGAGGAAAAGTACAACGTAAAGATAATCGGTTCTGATAAGTATTTCAATTCAAACCCTTCAGATTTAATTAGAAATGCTGAAATTATAATTAGTTTATCTGGTTATGGAAATATAATAGAATCAAATGTATTAAAGAAGAAAACTATATTTGTTTACATAGATAATCACTTCGAGCAAATAGAAAATGCTAAAATTATGATGAATAGAAAAGGTTTTCGAGTATATTCTTGCAAAGATGTTTTAAAAATTAATATATTACATGAAATTGAAAATTTAAAAAAAGAAAAAATACAACCATTAGAAATAAAAGATTCTGCCATAAAGGTTTCAGAAATAATAAATAATTTTTTAAATAAGGGCAAATAAACTTAAATAAGTATAATAAAAAATTATTAACATACATTGTATTCAAAAATATAATTCTCAAATATAAAAATAAAGATTGGTGAGGATTTTGGGCATAACAGAAGAAGGTCTTGTTGGCATATTTTATGAAATGATAAAGACAGCTTCAACAAGCATACCAGCAGATGTATATGATGGTTTAAAAAAAGCGTATGAAAGAGAAACTAATCAAGGAGCTAAGAAACAGCTAGAAGCGATTTTGCAAGATATAGAAATTGCTTGTAGCAAAAAGGTTCCAATTTGTCAAGATACAGGAACCCCTTACTTTTTTATAGAAATGGGTGAGGATTTTCCTATAAGGGCTAAGATCTATAAGGCAGCATCAGAAGCTTTAAGGAAAGTAACAAAAGAGGGCTACTTAAGGCCAAATGCTGTCGATCCATTTTATAAAAAGAACAGCGGTGATAATACAGGAAGATACATACCTTGGATGCATTTTGATCTTGTAGAAGGAGACGATTTAAAAGTTTGGTTTATGACTAAGGGAGGAGGAAGCGAATTTCCTTCAACTTTAATAATGAGTGAGCCGATAGAAGGCTTTGATAAATTAAAAAGAGGAGTAATTGATACAATAGTTAAGTTCGGACCATTACCATGTCCACCGTTGATTATAGGCATATCAATTGCTGCAGGAGGCGATATAGCTATGACATTGGCGAAAAAATCATTGCTTAGACCTATAGGAGAAAGGAATTCAGATCCAAACCTAGCAAAGATGGAACTAGATTTATTGAATGAAATAAACAAACTAGAATTAGGGCCACATGGATTCGGTGGACAATTAACTGCATTAGATGTTAAGGTTGATTATGCATATAGGCATCCAGCATCTTTTGCAATTGGCATAGTTACAAGCTGTTGGGCAACAAGAAGATCTTCAGCAATTATACATAGCGACGGTTCTTGGGAATTAACAAGCAAACACATACTATATAATGGAACAGGATGCACTATAGTGAGGTGATGCATATGGTAAATGAATATCATCTATCTACCCCATTAACCGATGATGTTGTGAAAAAATTAAAGATCGGAGATATAGTTTATATATCTGGCATTATGGTAACTGCCAGAGACGAAGCGCATGAAACTGCTTTAGAGATTTTAGAAAAAGGTGAGAAATTACCTATTGATCTAAAGGGATTGGTTTTATATCATTGTGGACCTGTAGCCATTAAAAAGGACAATAAATGGCAAATAGTTGCTGCAGGACCTACAACAAGTATGAGAATGGAAAGTGTTGAGGATAAGTTTATAGAAAAAACAGGAATTAAAATGGTAGTAGGAAAAGGTGGTATGGGCAAAAAAACTGCTGAGGCTATGAAGAAGTTCAATGCAGTTTATGCTGTTTTTACAGGAGGTGCAGGAGCTCTTGCTGCTGAAAGAATTAAGGAAGTTAAAGATGTTTATTGGCTAGACAAGCTCGGAGTTCCAGAGGCCATGTGGGTGTTTAGAGTAGAAGAATTCGGACCTTTGATTATTACAATAGATACTGAAGGAAATAACTATTATGAAATTAGGCTCAATGAAGTAGCAAAAAATGCTGAAAAAATTAAAGAAAGTCTTAAAGAATATAAATGGACATAATAATATAAATTATCTAAAATTTTTTAATACCCTTTTAGTATCTATTTTTCTCTGAGACAAAATGAATTGCCATATCAAAACAAGAACAAAAAATAGCTCCAAAAAATCAATCGCTCAAGCTTAGGTGGTTTTATGATTAATTTTATTTTACAAACAGTTGTAATTATGGCTCTCTCAATAATAGTTTCATATATTATAAGTAAGCCTATTTCTTTATTTATAAAGTACGAAAAAGAATTACCAAATAAATATTTAAACAAAATTGAAAGTGCTTTATTCAAAATATTGGGTATAGACAGAAATATTTCAATGAATTATAAACAATATTTTCTTTCTTTAATAATTTTAAATTCTATATTTATTATTTTTGATACAATTTTTTTAATGTTCCAAAATAAATTGTCATTTATTGGGCCCAAATATCCTGGTCTGAGCTTTGATTTAGCATTTAATACAGCAATATCATTCGTTACAAACACAAATCTCCAACATTATATTGGGGAATTAAGTTTATCGCTAACTTCCCAAATGCTAGTTATAATAACAACAATGTTTATTGGTCCGTCATCAGGGCTTGCCTCATCTCTAGCTTTTATTAGAGGTTTTTTAAGAAAAAGTAATAGCATTGGCAATTTCTATGTTGACTTTATGAGATCATTAATTTTTTTAATTTTACCGATATCTATAATATCTTCTATTATATTAGTTATTCTTGGAGTTCCTCAAACTTTTTCACCATTTTATAATATTAGCTCTATAACTCATCAGATCGTTTATACTGGCCCTGTTGCATCTTTGGAAAGTATAAAACTTTTGGGAAATAATGGAGGGGGCTTTTATGGCTCTAATTCAATAAATCCATTTGAAGATCCATCAAACTTATCCAACTTTTTCGAAATGTTTTTAATGCTAGTATTTCCATTGGCTATTCCATTAGCTTTTGGAAATCTTTTAGGTAAAAAAAGGGGTCTTACACTTCTAGGATCCATATTAGTTAGCATGATAATAATAATTGTATTATCTGAAATACTCAAGCCTATTGGTTATATAAGTTATCGATTTGGAAACTATTCGGGTATTTTATTTAACAGTATATCATTACTAACTAATACAGGTGCAATTGATGCATCATTATTTTCCATGTCCTCAAGCGCTATTATAGCATTTCTTTTCTCCATGTTCATACAATCAATACCAGGTTCTATTGGAACCGGATTCATGTACCTAATTGTTTACGTATTATTGACTTTATTTATATTAGGGCTTATGGTAGGAAAAATGCCTGAATTTATTGGAATGAAAATATCCCCGAAAGAAGTCAAGTTATCGGTTTTGGTTTTTTTGACACATCCATTAATAATATTATTGCCAACTGCTATTGCTTTATCTGCTGGGTATGCAATACATATTTTAGGCAATATTAATTCATATACATATACAGAAATATTATATGAGTTTACTTCTGCTGCTGCTAATAATGGTTCCTCTTATTTAGGTAGTCTAGGCAATACCTTTTTCTTTAATATATCTACCGCATTAGTCATGTTTATTGGCCGTTTCTTACCGATAGGGTTAATGCTAGCTATATCTCAATCTTTTTCACTTAAGGACAGAAAAGCTGGTTTAGAGCCTTTACCCACGCAAGGTATACTTTTCTTATTGCTTTTAGATTTTATGATATTCCTTTTAGCAGTTTTAACATTTATTCCATTTGTAATAGTAGGACCTCTTTCGTGGTGATGTAAATGACAGAGTCTATTAGATTCCACGAAAAATATAATTTTAGAAAAATTTTCTTAGATTCAATCTATAAGCTGAGTCCAATTTATCTTGCTAAGAACAACCCTGTGATGTTTGTTGTTATACTTGGTTTTTTCATTACAGCTATAATGTTAATAATACCAGGTCAAATTCCAAAATATGAAATCAACTTTTATTTAGCAGTTTCCCTAACGTTATTTTTTGCTGTATGGTTTTCTACATTTTCTGAAGCTTTTTCAGAGTATGAGGCAAAGGCAAGAGTCGATTCCTTAAAGATATTCGAAAAAGAAATTATTGCACATAAAATCACGAATGATCATTACATTGAAGTTAAATCCAATTCTCTAAGGCAAGGTGACAGAGTTTTAATTAAAAAAGGTGAAATTGTTCCAACAGATGGATTTATAATAGATGGATCTGCATATATGGATGAATCTATGATAACTGGAGAATCTGAACCTGTTTATAAAAACAAAGGAGATCATGTTATAGGAGGAACTAAAGTTATTGAAGGAGAAATAAAAGTAGAAATAACGTCTGAAAGAGGTAGGAGTTTTGTAGATAAAATGATTTCATTGGTTTCGCAAGCAAAAAGGCCTAAGTCACAAAGCGAGATATCTTTAAATATATTGTTATCAGGTTTATCATTAATATTCTTAATAGTTGCAGGAACTCTTTATTATATATTAAAATCTTTAGGCTATACCTACGTTAATATCGCATTAATAATTGCATTGCTAGTTGCTCTAATGCCTACAACAATTGGGGGCTTATTACCTGCTATCGGTATAGCTGGTATATCCAGACTTACAAGAGATAATATAATAGCAAAATCAGGAAAAGCAATAGAAGCAGCAAGCGATGCTGATATAATATTACTTGATAAAACTGGAACTATAACAGAAGGAAACAGAGCTGCTATAGAATTTATACCTTTAGACAATTTTGATGTAAGATGTGTTGCTATTACATCATATTTATCTTCTTTTAATGATAATACTAGAGAAGGAAAATCAATTATAGATTTAATAGAAAGCATGAAGATTGAAATTCCAGACAAAATAATTGATATAACTTTAATGTCCAAACCTATAGAATTCAACATAAAAAATAGGTATTCTGGCATTGAAATTTCAAATCCATCAAAAATAATGGATTATATTAAAGACGAAAAGATTTGTATGAAATTCATGGAAATCCTAAGAGAATATGCTACAAAGGGTGAAAACATTAAAATATTAAAAGGTTCTGTAGACGCTCTTCTTCCGCGCATTGATAATATTAATAAAGAAGAAATAGAAAAAATTGTTAGAGATATTGGAGAAAAAGGAGAAACACCGTTACTTTTAACAATTAATACTAAAGCTGTAGGAATTATAGTATTAAAAGATAGGATTAAAACAGGTATAAAACAAGTTATATCAGATCTAAAAGTTATGGGCATAACGCCAATAATGGTAACAGGGGATAATCCTATAACCGCTAAGGTAATAGCTAATGAAGCAGGAATAGACCATGTTATATCTCAAGCTAAACCTATAGATAAATTAAATAAGGTTGATGAAGAACAAAGGAAAGGTCATGTGGTTATAGCCATGGGGGACGGTACAAACGATGCCCCTGCATTAGCTAAAGCTGATGTAGGCGTGGCAATGAACTCTGGGACAAGGGCTGCAAAAGAAGCTGCTAATATGATAGATTTAGATTCCAATCCTTCTAGAGTCGTAAAAATTATAGAGTTAAGTAAACAGCTTTTGGTAACAAGGGGAGCAGTTACAACATTTAGCATAGCAAACGATATATCAAAATATTTTACTATATTACCTATGATTCTAGTATTAAATAATCCCAAAATAAGTTATTTGAACATACTCCATTTAACAACTCCGGAAACAGCTATTCTTGCAACAATGATTTTTAATGCAATTATTATCCCTGCCTTAATTCCATTAGCTTTAAGGGGGGTAAGATATAAGCCGGAAAATCCAAGAAAAACATTTATAAAAAATTTCTTAATTTACGGTATAGGAGGTGCTTTATTACCATTTATAGCTATAAAATTAATTGATATGTTATTGGCTATTTTAATGGGTGTTAAATGATGGTAAAGCAATACATTCTAGTACCGATAGCAATTTTTGTTTTCTGTTTGATATTGTTAGGCTTAGTTTATCCATTAATAATTAGAGGGTTTAGTCTTGCATTTAAAAACAAGGCTGATGGGAGTCCAATAATAATAAATAAAACAATTATTGGATCCTATTTAATTTCTGGATATATAAATAATAGTGCATTTTTCTGGCCAAATTACAATATTTCTTTTGCTTTTGGATACGACCCGTATATTACAATCAATCAAGCACTAAGCCAGATTAATAGGATAAGCAACTCAACAGGAATATCAAAACAATTCTTGAAAGAACTGATATACAAGAATTCATATCAAATAGAAGAAGAAAACTTGTTTTTATTTTCTCCAGGACAAAGAATAGTTAATGTAATGGAATTAAATGAAATATTAATAAAAACCTATCCAAATATTTATAGTAAATATATAGGTGAAAAATAATGGGAATATTAGATATAATATTTATTGGTTTCTTATTAATATCAGGTTTCGTGTTGCTAAGAGCAATGTTAAAATCGTAATTTAAAGTTGATTTTTAAAAATTCTGTCTAACTTTTGTTTTATAAATTCTTGCACTTTTTCCTTAATATTTTCCAGATGATTGGCCATACTCAAACTTTTTTCATATACTAACAATGATACTATTTCTTCATATGTTAACCCCCTTGATTGCAAATAGAAAAGTATGTCGTCACTAACCCTATATTGAGCTGATTTATGTGTAGCGGAAATTACATCTCCAGTTTCAATTTTCATCATTGGCATAGTATACGCTCTAGCCGAATTCCCTAAAATTATAGCCTCAACAATAAAATTAGACCTGCTCTTTCTTCCATCGTAAGTTATTATATCAGTTCCTCTAACTGATGATAAAGAAGAATCAAACGCAAATCCTAAGCCTGAAACATCGCTATCTGAGTTTCTGCCTACTTGTATTGTATCTATTATATTATCAACTCTTGAATTTTTGTAAGATAATGTAAGTGATTTATGATTAAAAATAGAATTATCAAATAAAACGACTTTTTCTTCTATTCTATTCATTAATGTTGGTGTAGAAAATGTCATTGAATTCATGCTGGCTTGACTATATATTGCTTTCCTTATTAAATAGGCTGTTGGATATTTTATTTCAGGATCAAGAAGTATAGCAAGGTTTGATTTAGAGTTTTTATGTGCATTAATTTCTATAACACTACTTCCTGGAGATTTTCTACCTTCATAAATTAATAAAGAGACGTTAGAATTTTCCTTTATATTCACAATAAGGTGTTGCGAGACCCACCTTTCGCTTATTGGATTACAAAAAGATATAGCATATTCTCCTGAATCTAAGTTAATTTCATTAATCTCATTTAAGTAGTAAAAATGATATGAAGCAAGTTTACTTTCCTCAGGTTTAATAAGTTTGGGTTCGTATGCCTTATTAGAATTTCCGCAAGGACCTACTATAAAATCGAATTTTCCATTTGGTTTTTCAAATTTTAATTCTCCCTGTTTATTTAGTATCTTTTCATATTGGCTCCAATCGGTATAATATTTCGTAGTAGGAGAGTCTCCAATGTCTTGCCATTTATGCTTTTTAATGTTTTCTATATTAATCTCAAAAGAATTCATAAATTTTCACCCAACGCTTCCTAATTCGCTAAATTCTAGCCCAATAACTCTAGTCAATATACTTACAGTCTCTAATGGAAGGCTCTTCAAAACGTCCCTTATAAAACCATTAACAATTAATGCCTTAGCCTCTCCTTCTCTAATACCTCTAGAAGCCATATAGAATAATTGATCTTCGCCAAGCCTACCGACCGTTGCTTCATGTGATACTATTGCTGTTGGCTCATCAACCTCATTTCTTGGTAACGTATATGCCTGACTTTTTTCATCTAATATTAAACTATCACATTGCACGTGAGAAAAACTTCTCTCAGCTCCTTTCAATACCTTTACTAGTCCCCTATATGTTGCTATCCCTCCATTTGAGCTTATACTTTTTGATATAATCATACTTTTAGTATCTGGAGCAGCATGAATTGCTTTAGAGCCTACATCTTTTATATAAGGACCGTTTGAAATGCCTATAGAAATGTTTTTTGTTGAAGCGCCTCTTCCTCTTAACACCGTACTAGGATAAGTATAGGTCATTTTACTTCCAATGCTACCTTCTACCCATTCCACATGAGCATTTTCTTCTGCTATAGCTCTCTTATTATTAAAATTGATTATGCTTCTGCTCCAATTTTGTAGAGTTGAAAAATATACCTGAGAATTTTTACCAGCATAAATTTCTACCATTCCATCATGAAAACTATAATTTCTTAATACTGGAGCAGCACAACCTTCTATAAAGTGTATATAACTTGTTCCAAAAGAACTGTTGTCATCTGCTACAAGTAATGTATGTTCAAATTGCCCTTCCATGTCCCCTCCTATTATAAAAAATGCTTCAACTGGGTTCACTATCTTTGTGTTTTTGGGTACGTAAACAAAAGCTCCCCCGCTCCATAATGCGTAATGAAGTGCAGCAAACTTATGGTCTGCCATAGGAAATTCTTTACCAAAGTATTCCTTGACTAGATCAGGGTATTTTTGTACTGCTTCATCCATAGGCATGAATATTACATTTTTCTGTTTAAGTTCATCCTTAAGTCTGCTAATAATATTTTCGCTATCGAAAACTGCTGTTAATCCTGATAAAACCTTTGCTTCAGTTTCTGGTAAGCCTATCCTAGAATACATATCTCTCATCCAATCAGGTAATTGATCCCAATTTTCCGCAACTTCTACTTTAGGCTTAACGTATTGGGCGAATTCCTCTAAATCTATGCTTTCTACTCCTGCTATCCAATTTGGCATTGGGAGTTTTTCAAATAACTCCAATGCTTTTAATCTAAGATTTAGCATCCATTGAGGTTCTTTTTTAGACTTTGAAATCTCTTCTATTATATCTTTCGTTATCTTTCCTTTTATTTCAATGTCTTTAGGATATGGAACTGATTTGCCTAATATATCTTCTATACCTTTATTCTCTACTATTTCTTTTAATTCCTTATCCTTTGCTAATTCTATTGGAGAACCCATTTATTGCACCCCTTCATAATCTTTATATCCGTATTCTTCAACCTTTTTAATTAACTCAATGCCGCCTTCGTCCACAATTTTTCCCTTAGACATTATCATAACTTTATCAGGTGAAACAAACTTTGTGATTTCTGCATGATGGGTAATTATTAAAATTCCTTTTCCTGCAGATCTTAAACTATCTATAGTTTCTCCTATAAGTTTTATGCCATCAACATCTAATCCGCTATCAGGCTCATCTAAAATTATATATTTTGGATCCATAGTTAATATTTGTAACATTTCTGACCTCTTTTTCTCTCCACCACTAAAACCTACATTTACTTCTCTTTCTAAAAATGAGGGTTGAAGTCCTAATTCTCTTGCTTTGTTTCTTGCCCAAATAATTAATTTTGGATCTATCGATGAAATATCAAAACTCGAGCCGCTTTTCTTCATTTGAATAGCATTTAGTAACATTGATAATCTTAATCCAGGTATTTCAACTGGATTTTGGAATGCTAGCCCTAATCCCATTAAAGCTCTCTGATATGTTGGATAGTCAGTAATATCATTATTATCTAAAATTATTTTTCCTTTGTTAATTTGATATTTTGGATGTCCTAACAATGCAAAAGCAAGAGTTGTTTTACCACTACCGTTGGGTCCCATCAAAATTAGAACTTCTCCTCTTTCAAGCTTAATAGTCATGTTATTTAATATCTGCTTATCCCCAATTGTTACGTTTAAATCTATTGTCTCTAATGGCATATCTTTTACCCACCTACTTTAACAGGTGTTAAAGTTAATAAATTAAAATATAGAGCTTTTCAATTCAAATTTATTATATTTAATAAAAAGTTGTATATTTCTCTACTGCATTTAATAGCTCTTTCGGCATCATCTTTATTAGCATATTCAAGTATTTCTGATCCAGGAATCTCATCTGCACAATATGTATCACAATGACTAATTTCTAAATTTTTTAAACTATCTAAATAATCTATGCAATATTTTATCGAATTTAGATTTAAAAAACGATTAATTTGTTTATATAATTCTCTTAGAGTATTATTTTTTGTCTCTAAGTTTAAATAATCAGCTAACTTTTTTAGTGAAATTATTGCAGATACTCTTGACTCATAGCAAGAAATACCAAATTCCTTATTAATTAAATGATTCTCTGCAGACCTTATGAGCCTAAGCGATTCATTTATTTGATTCAATGTTTTTCCCTTTAAGTATTGGAATTCCTGGATTAACTAATATATTTATATCAGTAATCAAATTTATGGTTTTTTCATCTAATCCCAAATCCTTGGCTACATCTTCTAATCTTTCTCCGTTTTTAATTCTTTCATATAGGCTTTTTGCTTTTTCATATCCTATTAAGGGAGAAAATATTGTTATTAAGGATGGACTACTGAAAGCAAGCATCTTCATTCTTTCTCTCAATGGTTTAATGCTTGGTAAAACGACTTCTGTAAGCTTTTTCAATGACTCACTTAATAACAAAGATTGAAGTGATATATTATAAATCACTGATGGATTACCCATATTTAGCTCGAATTCTCCTAATAAAGATATGTAAGAATTTGCATTGTCTAATCCTAATATCTCAGAAGATGCCTGCATAATAGCTTCTACAGTTACTGGATTTATTTTTCCAGGCATTATACTGCTTCCTGCTAAGTTAATCTCCATATCGATTTCTCCTATAGCTGTGTTAGGTCCCGAAAACATCAATCTTATATCATTACCTATTTTCCATAAGTCTATAGCAATTTTCTTATATACGGAGCTTAGTAGTATTAAATCGCTTAGTAGCTTCATTGGCCTCATTAAAGACTTTGAAGATTTTATATCTATATTCAGAAATTCTTTAAGATTTTTTATCGCTATTTCTTTGAATCTTTCATGACTATTAATACCTGTTCCAACAGCAGTACCGCCTAGTGGTATTTCTAATATTTGGTTAATGGCATATTCCAGATCTTGCTTATCTTTAATGAATTCTTCATAATAGGCATAAAACTCTTGACCCAATGTAACAGGCAAAGCATCTCTCAAATGAGTTCTGCCAGGTTTTATAAAATCCTTGTATTTTTCAGAGAATTCATATAGCATATTTAATAATTTTGCTAAGCTTGATAAAACATCTTTAGCTTCTAAATAAGATGCTATTCTTATTGCTGACGGTATAACATCATTACTACTTTGAGACATATTTACATGATCGTTTGGATGTACATTTTTATTTATTAGTTTAGAGGCATGTCTAGATATTATATCATTAATATTCATATTAATTCCTGTACCAGATCCCGTTTGAAATACATCAACTTTTATTTCATCTGTAAACTCTCCATTTGCAAGCATTAAAGATATTTTTACTATTGCATCAGCAATCTCGCTATCTAACAATTTTAGTTCTTTATTTGCTATAGCAGCAGAGGCCTTTATTAACGATATTGACTTTATTAAACTAAACGGAAATTTAAGTCCAGTCTTTAGATAATATTTTTCTGCTTCTTCTTCATATGACAACGTGTCTCACCATGTTATGATTTTAAGAATAAAGTTAATATCTATCTATATATTAAATTAAAAAACATTTTTAATATAAGACATGGTAGATAATTAGTAGCAATAAATAAAAAGATTTTCATATCAAATTATCTTGTTATAAAACATACATAATCATACATAATAAAAACTATAGATAACAAAATTATGATCGATTCTGGAAAACCCTTTAAAATACAGTAATTCAGGCACATAAAATTGATTTAATCATACATTTTACACCATTTAACTTATTTTAATATATTTAAGGGAAAAATAATTTTATCTTGATATACTATGTATTAATAAATGTTTATTACTTTCATCAATAAATATATATTATGAATATATAGAGAATAATAATATTTGGTGGTTATCGTGAGTAAAGGGGTAAAAATAATTTTAACTGCAGAAGGGGCAACAGCGAGCGAGACCCTTGGTTCTACCGTTGCCGGGTTTATTAGTGCATTACCCGATAACTACATGCCTCCATTTATTTCAAGTTTTTATTTTAAAGTAGAAAATAAAAAGGGAATTGCAAAAAAGGCTCCATATGGTCTTTCAAAAGTAGAAGCGGCTTTGCTAGATTTTGGTATTCCAAGAGAAGATATAGTAATAGCTAGCCCGTATGAACTTGATAGATTTATAGGTGATAATACAAGAATATTGGGAATATATGTTATGGATCCCTTAGGTCTAAGCTTCGGCAGCGGAATAACATATTGGATATTAAAGCTTGCAAATTTGCCTTATAAGGGTATTCCATATATATCAAGATCTTTTCTAAATATATTAATAAATAAAACCTTACTAAAACATAGAAAACACATAAAAATTTTAGTTGGAGGTCCTGCAACGTGGCAATTAACAGATACCGGATATAATAAAAAATTAGGCATAGATGTTGTATATGAAGGAGAATTTGAGTCGATAGGACCTAGAGTAGTATTTGATTTAATCAATGGGGCCAATGTCCCAAGTATAGTTTATGGTGGTCCTGCACCTCTAGATAAAATTCCTATAATTAGAACTCCAGCTAATGGAGGTCTTGTTGAAGTAACAAGGGGATGCGGTAGAGGGTGTAGTTTTTGTACTCCTACACTTAGCGGTATGATAAAATCATTGCCATTTGAAGGTCATATAGAAAAGGAAATTAAGATTAACATAGAAAAAGGTGGATCCAAGGATATTACTTTACACAGTGAAGAATTTTTTAGATATGGAGCTAAAGGTATAGATCCTGATCCAGAAAAAGTTTTAAATCTTGTCAAAAAATCCTATAAATTAGTTAAATCCTATGGAGATGATTATACTATATCAACGGATTTTACAACGGCGGCAGTTGTATTAGAATCTCCTAAAATGGTTCAAGAGGTAGGTGAATATATAAACGAAGGTGGAAGATGGACTTATATTGAGATGGGTATAGAAACTGGTTCTCCAAGATTGTTAAAGAAATTAATGCCAGGAAAAGTTTTACCATTTAAACCTGAAAATTATCAAGAAGTAGTAGAACAAGGAATAGGAATACTTAATGATAATCGTTGGATTGTTGTTGGTACCATTATATTAAATTTGCCTGGCGAAAAAGATGATGATATACTTAAAGATTTGGAACTTTTAGACAAATTAAAGAAATTAAGAGTTATTACATTTCCATTACCTTTCATACCAATGGGTGCTTTAAGGCATAGGGACTTTACAATATTAGATAAATTGCTAGAAAACCCATTAAGAGGAGAATTTATTAGAGAAGCATTAATAAAGGCTTTATCAGAGTCTAAGAGGAGCTTAAATTTAGCTGTTGACAAGATGTATAATCCTATAATTAAATCTCTTATATTGAATATAGGCAATTACATTATGGACTTTGTTATAAATAGATATAAAAATTATAGCACAACTTATATAGAAAAAACAAAAGAAATGACAGAAAGTGAAGAAACATTTAACAAAAACCTAATTGAAAGTATAACTTAATTTTTAATTAAAAAACAAAATGAAGGTTCAAAACTAGATAAATTTAAAATGAATCAAACAAAATGATATAATATAGTAAACAGAGAGCATTTGGTGATTATGATGAATATAAATGAATTTTATTTAGCTCAGATTAGTGATGTAATGAAGTTAATGTACAATAGAAATTTAGTTCAAGTTAGGGGTGGAAATGCTAGCCTTATAGATAGAAACAGCAAATTAGTCTATATAAGCCCTACAGGTGTTCCAAGACATAAGATATCTAATAATGATGTTGCTGTTATAGATTTTGATGGAAAGGCAATTATAGGCTTACCAAGTAGTGAATGGAGAATGCACTTATCAATTTATAAAAATGTTGAAGACGCTAAAGCAGTTGTTCATGCACATCCACGATATCTACTTGCATTAATTAAAAAAGGCATGAAGCTGGATTTGAATTACTTAACAGAAACGTCTTTAAGAATAAAATGTTTACAAGAAATTCCACTTATAGCCCCTGGATCAGAAGAATTAGCCAATGCTGTAGGAGAAGCCGCTAAAATGGGATGTAACGCGATTATATTAGATAATCATGGAATAGTTTCATATTCGAATGAATCAATATATCATGCATTAGAAATTATTGAGGCTGTTGAAGATTTATCACTAATCCAATTGCAAGGATCTTGAAAAACTAGCCTCCAGGCGTTCCATGATACATAGCATCATTCCATATTTGTTGCCATATATCTTCTTCTGTTAAAGTAATATTCTTTATTAATAAATTATAAATATCAGATAACATTGCATGATGAAGTTTTTCATCTCTAAGTAACATGTCTATTAAAAACTTTAATGGTTTATCGTTTTTTATTGCATCGTTTTTTAGTAGTTCATTAAGTTCATTTATAGATTCTTTTTCCATTTCTATATGTTTCTTCATATCATCTAAAACCATTTTGGATTCAGTTTCTGTAATAAGCTGAGGATTTTCAATTATTAATGCCATAGTTTCATATATTTTTGAATGCTTAATAGAATCTTGTGCTACAGCGTCCATAATTAATCTAACTATAGGATTTACAGAATTATTACTTGTATTTTTTATTTTCTCAGAATATTCTATCTCTCTTTTGGCTTCTTTTTTAAAATAGGAAACCAATTTCCTTCTATCTTCAAATTTGTAAGATGACATAGCTATCCCTGTTATTTTTAGTTAGGTTTAAGTTTAAAAATAAATCATATGATTTTATAAATACAATTATGCTTATCTAGTAATTATGGTTATGATCTTTTTCAAAAATAGGAGAGTTTTCTTGCTATCTCAAAATTTCACAATTTATGTGAGGTATTATGTATTATGATATTGTATTTTTAAATTAAAAAATTAGGTTTCACGTTATAATTGAAGAGAACACTCTTCGATCATAATTTAAACAAAATACAAAACTTTGGAGTTAATGAGGTAATATTATATAAGATTTGCACATAAAGAAAAAAAATTAAGATACGTTTAATCAACGATAAGAAACTTAAAATGGAAATAAATTTTCAGGTTAATATTTTAAATAGTGTGAGAAGATGAAGCCAAAAGCTAAAGCAACTAGATTGGAAAACGAACTAGCTAATTTATTTTGGCAAAATGGTTATGCTGTTGTTAGAGGTCCATCAAGCGGAGGAGGGGTTTCTAAAAGATATCAACCTGATTTGGTTGCTATAAAGGATGGAAGAATTTTAGTAATAGAAGTAAAAAGTAAGAGAAATGATTCGCCTCTTTATATTGATTCCTCTCAAATTTTAAATTTAATGGAATTTTCGAAAAGATCTTTAGGTATACCCATTATTGCTTTTAAATCATCAAGAAAGGAATGGAGATTTCATTTTATAGATAATTTAGAAAGTAAAGGAAACAGCTTTAAACTTGAGAATCCAGGAGAAGGTCTTAGGTTTAGAGATTTGGAAGAAGCGCTATTTAAAAAACATAAGGATATGGAAGAATTTTTAAAAAATAAGTAACAAATTTTTAGATTTTAAATCTTTTAAATGGTAAAAATTTTTAGATTTTAAATAACATATGTTCATAACATTTTATTTTAAAGATTTATGTATTTATTAAAACAATTATAAAATGGGTCTGAATTATGACCAGTAAGATAGAATGTGAGGTTGAGGAAACTCCATTAGGGAAATTCTTAACTCCTCCACAACAAGGTTATTATATAAGAGTACCAAAAGGATTAGTTGATGTTATCACTGACACAACTAATGTGAGCGGAGTAGATCCAAAAGGTACAAGCACCATATATAGAGGGTATACAATTGATGATATAGGAGAACATGCCGATTTCTATGAAGCGGCACATTTAATACTATATGGTCACTTACCTAATGAAAGTGAATATAAAGAAATAAAGAATAAAATTGATACGTATAGAGGACAGATCCCTGAAAAAATATTTGATGCATTAAAATATGTGCCTGCAACGCATCCTATGTATTATGCCCAAGTTGCAGTAAGTATGATGGGTCAATACTTTGCTCCAGAATGGAAGTTTGAAAGAGATTTATTATATGATCATGCATTAAGGTTAATAGCCGCAATGCCAGTTTTCTTTGCTGCTGGATGGCACTTATCTAGGGATGGTCAATTATATAGACCTGATCCGAGTTTGCCTCATGGTAAAGATGCCTTAAGAATGATATTAGGTAGAATGCCATCGGATTTGGAGGCAAGAGCATTTGAGAGCACTTTAGTGTTATATATGGATCACGGATTTAATGCGAGCACATTTACTGTAAGAGTAGTTGCTAGCACTTTAACAGATATATACAGCGCTATAGCAGCAGGTATTGGTGCACTAAAAGGCCCATTACATGGAGGTGCAAACGAACAAGCGATGGCAATGTTCTTAGACGCTTTAGCTAAGGCTAAGGCTAAAGGGGTTTCATTAGATCAATACATAGAAGAATATATAAAAGATAAGCTTGCTAAAAAAGAATTAATCATGGGATTTGGACACAGAGTTTACAAGGTACATGACCCAAGAACAGACGTTGCAGGGAAATTCGTTAAACAATTGAAAGACGGAGAAATGTGGTTAAACGTTCTTAAAAAGTCTGAAGAAGTCATGAAGAAAGAAAAGAACTTACCTGCAAATATAGACTTATACACAGGTGTACTTTACTATCAACTTGGTATTCCAATACCTATGTACACACCAATATTTGCAATGGGTAGAATTGTTGGTTGGTCAGCTCATTACATAGAACAGGTTGGTGAAGGAGACACGAAGAAAAACAAGATAATGAGGCCAACAGAAGATTATAAAGGGCCAGTAGGACTTAAGTACGTTCCTATGTCAGAAAGAAAGTAAATTATTTTTTTATTTTTTTATTTTTTTATGCTTTTTCCATTGCATTTATACTAACTAGCATTCCTATTACAAATAGAGTTATTGATATGACTATAAGAATTATCCAGCTCAATAAATAATTGCTTATAGGTGTACCTACTAAATTATATCTAACTATGTCTGCGGCATAAGTTATTGGGTTAAATTTGGCTACTTCTTGTAACCAACTAGGCATTTGTTTTAATGGAAATAGCGCGCTTGACGCAAACATTAATGGCAAATTAATTAAGTTTACTATAGCAAACATAATTTCAACATTATCAACATTAAATGCTATTGCTGCAAAGATGCTTACAAACCCTATAGCAACAAATATTATTGCAATACCAGCTAATAATATGTTTACTACTGTTAATCCTGGCTTGAATTTAATCCCTAGTCCCCAAGCTATTAATATTAATACGGTCTCATAAAATAATATTCTGATTAGAGTTCCAAACACCTTTGATAAAAATATACCTGATCTTGGCGTTGGAGTCATTAATAATCTATTTAAGTAGCCTAACCTCTTTTCGAAAACTAGGTTTGTTCCGCCAAAAACACTTTGGAAAAATCCAAATACAACTAACATTCCGCTTGCGAGATAGGTAAAGTAACTTGTTGTACCGAACAAGTTTAACAGTTGTTGGTCAACATATTTAGAAATTAAAGATGAGTATTGTGGGGGTATATTTGTTGGGGCAAACATCTGAGCAAAGTTAAGACTCTTTCCAAATAAGCCTAACCAGAACAATGGAGTTATTAAAGACACTACAAATGTACCCCTTCTACTTAACCACTTTTTAAGTTCCCTAATAGTCAATGTATAAACTTCCTGAATCATCTTCTAGCACCCCTTGTAACTCTCATATATTTAAATCTATCAAATCCTCCCTCTTCTTCCCTAAGCTCTCTACCTGTTAACTCTAAAAACACTTCTTCTAAATTTGGTTTCACCACTTTAAGCTCAACAACATCGTAGCCTGATAATATCTTAATAAGTTGCGGAAGTAATTCACTTGATGATTCAGTTTTAACTAAAATTTGATTATCTATTTTTATTGCTGAATTAGGGATTATATCATTGATTTTATTAATAATCTCATTCAATTGATCATTTTCTTTAACTAATATATAAATTCTATCGCCTTTTATTTTAGCTTTGAGTTCATCAGGAGTTCCTATAGCTATAATTTTTCCATGATCTATTATTGCTACCCTATCTGATAATGCCTCAGCCTCTTCCATATAGTGGGTTGTAAGCAAAACAGTTGTTCCATTTTTCTTAAGCTCTCTAACGAGTTCCCAAATATGCCTTCTTGATTGCACATCAAGACCTACAGTGGGTTCATCTAAAAATATAACAGATGGATTATGCACTATACTCATAGCTATTTCTAATCTCCTTCTCATACCTCCGCTATATTCTCTTACCCTTCTAAAAGCGCTGTCCCACAAATCCATAAACTTTAAAGCCCATTCTGATCTATCTTCTGCTTCTTTACCCTTATAGCCAAAAAGCTTAGCCATAATCAATACATTTTCATAACCGCTTAATTCATCATCTGCAGTTAAATCTTGAGGAGAAACTCCAATAATTTTTCTAACATAATACTTTTGTTTAACTATGCTATATCCTAATATATAAGCATCACCTTCTGTAGGTCTTTTTATTGTTGATAGCATTCCAATTGTTGTAGTTTTACCTGCTCCATTAGGGCCCAATAAAGAAAATATTTCACCCTTATTGATTGTAAAGTTGATATGATCTACAGCAACAAAGTTTCCATACTTTTTGGTTAAATCTTTGACTTCAATAGCAGTTTCCATTTGTTTCACCCGGATTAATGTATATAAAAATAATATATAAATATTGCTATATATTAGAAAAGTATATATAAATAATTTATCATATAGTTAATTTTATCCAGAAAACAAAACAAATATTGATGAAAAATGGAATATAATAAAAAACAAACTCATATAGCAATTGGTAACATAAATATAGATTTTATATCAATAATTGAAGAAGAATTAAAACCGGACTTTAATGTTGTTGCAAAAGATGTATGGATAGGTTTAGGCGGAGCTGCCACAAACTACGCTATAGCAGTATCTAGATTAAATCATAAAGCCAAACTTATAGCGAGAACTGGAGAAGATATAGTCAAATATGGATTTTTAGATAAATTAAAAGAAGAGGGCGTAGACGTTTCATCTGTCGAAATTTCAAAAGAAAAACCGGGTATGGTAATGATAATAGTTAATAGCAAGAAATCAACAAGAACAATGATTACAGCAAGAAATGCTAACAAAGGGTTAAGATTAAGCAATGAAAAAATTGATGGAGACCACATACATTTTTCTAGTGTTGACCCAGATTTAATTAAATATGCCAAATATGCGAATAAAACAAAAACAATTAGCTATGACCCTGGTGGAGAAGCATGCTATAATAAAGAAAAAATTATTAACAACATAAAATATATCAACTGGTTATTAATAAATGAAAATGAGTTCTCATGCTTAGATTTAGATGTTAATAAGTTGTTTAAAAACTATGGGTTAGAATTTATAGCTATAAAGAAAGGATCAAAAGGAGCGGAAATTATAAACAAAAACAAAAAAATTTTAGGTAAAATAGAGACTACAATAAATCAGATTGATCCAACTGGTGCAGGAGATGCCTTTAATGCATCCTTTAACATTTTTTATAAAAGCACAGGTGATATTAATGAGGCATTAAAATATGCCATATCGGCTGGATCTGCTAAAGTAGAAAAGTTGGGAAGCAGTAACATGCCTTATTTAGATGAAATTGAATCTAAGCTAAAATTTGTTGAAATTTTGCATTATTAACTATTTTTTCTATAAGACTTTCGGCTTCGCTTAGATGTTTTTGACCTATCCTTAAATGGCCTCCTATATCTATTAAAACGTCTTCTCCAGCTAAGAGGCTTTCTATTATTGCGTTTTCATTATATATATTTTTTATATAATCTAATGTTCCTTTATAATAATTCATCGCTGGTGGTCTAGACGTATCATAAACAACAATTTCAGCTTTATTGTTTTCCTTTATTATATTTGGAGGTAAACCGGCTAAAGCCCTTATCTTTTCGCTTTTTTCATAAACATTTTCTATTTTTGATAAATTATAACTTCTCTTGCCTAATAATGTTAAGTAATCATTAGAATCCTCACTAATTCCTTTTCCATCACAACCATAGCCGCTAACTTCTATTTTTCCACTGAGGCTTGGTGGTACTGATATATTATCCATACAAGATGGCGCAGCTATGCCAAAGAATCCTCCTAATTTATCTTGAAGATCAATGATATACGAAACGTCTATAGACTCAGCAAATATTGTTGTAACTCCATGCATGTTTAGCTCATAAATGCTTGGCAAAGATAAAGTAAACAAGTCCTTTTTACTAAGCATCTTGTACAATTCTATTCTTTTGTTCATCTTTAAATTAAAAAATCTGATTAAGAAGGTTGATATATCTGCTATAGCTGTTAGAGACGGAGCAATAATCCTACCTTTTCCTCCTAAAACTAAAGAAGGTTCACTTATTTCATCAGGAACTGGCTGAATTCCAACTTCTTTTATTTTACCATCTTCAATGAAAACGTAGCCATCTCTTATCAATTCTTTTCCTGTGAATATTGATGACCCAGTTATTAGCATTGAAACCATTTTTTCACCTATAAGTTAATTAATTTAAAGAAAGTATAAATATGTTAATAAAAATCTTATGCATTAATAGTGCGAATCCTTTTTCATGTTAGCAGAAATGTTTTTAAATCTTTTTATAATAGCTCTAAATAAAGACACCCCCATACCGATGTGGGCTATGTCTAAAAGGTAAGGTAAAGCAGATATGTGAGTCCCGTACCGTTAGGCTCGAAGGAGTCCCATGACCTGCACGTGATGTTCCCTGAGCGTGAGGCCGAGGACTAAGTCCCTACGCTAGATCATGAATGAAGGTAAGATGGTTGAAATGAAAGTGTAGGGACAAACGGTTATAATCTGGATAAGCCAGTGGAATTTGGCTAAAACTGAAACTGTTGAGTAGGGTAATGCTGAGAGTAGTTTTGGCTGAAGGATATGGCAAAAAGCCCTTGCCTTTAACAAAAGGAAAATCAAAATCTTTTTTGGAAGTTGTAGGAAGGTAATTATTAGATTACAGCGTTGAAATATTGAGAAATACAGGTATAAAGAAAATTGTTGTGATTGTTCCAACTGGATATGAAAATCTAGCAGTACATTGTTGAATAATTTAATGGTAAACAAAAACATACTCAATATCTTTTGGTAAGTTAATTGTTTTGCATTCTTTATTTTTGCATATTATTTCAGCCTCAACTCCTTTATCATAATAATCCATTTTTGCATTATTTCCATATACGTGAAATTCTATATTATTAAACATCTTTTCTTCTATATAAGAGATTTCATTCTTTAGCATTGGAATAATTGAGTTTAGCTTAACAAATAATGGAAACTCATCTAAATTATAAGATAAATTATACCATTTTCCTCCTTCAAAATACTTATTTGAAAAAAATTCAATATAGTAACCCTCTGGCAAATAGACTTTTCTCTTACCTCCTTTTTCCATTATAGGTGCAACCAATAGACTATTACCTAAATAAAACTCGTCATCTATATTATAAGTGTTAGGATCATCATTTTCAAAGAACAATGGCCTAATAAGAGGAGTCTCTTCTTTTATAGATCTTATGGATTCACTATATATGTATGGTAATAGCTTATATCTTAATTTTATCATTTTTTTAGTTATTTCTTCATTATACTTCCATGGTTCTCTCTCGCTATTTCCATGGGCTCTTACATGACTTATCATTATACCTGCTTGCAACCACCTTATGTAAAGTTCTTCACTTGGTTTTCCAATAAAACCTCCAATATCAAATGATGCAAAAATTCCTCCTGATGAATGAAAAGATAAAAGTCCTCTTAAAGCCTGCCTAAGTCCTTCCCAAGTTGATGGAGGATCACCTCCCCAGTTTAATGGATATTGCCAAATACTTGTATAGCCAGATCTACCCCAAACTATTCCATATCCTTTATTCTCTTTAGTTGCCTCATAAACAGCTCTCATATAATATAAGGGAAAAAGGTTGTGAAGTTCCTCCCCTCTTAAACTTTTTGATATTGCATCAAAAGGTATTGCTTCTCCATAATCGGCTTTAATTACATCAGCATATTTTAAAACTAGCTCCTTTAAGACTTTTTTATACCTTGAAAAGCCTTCTTCATCAAACAGATCCGGTATTCCAGCATTTTCTCTTTTTTGGCAATCTGCTAGAGGAACTGCATGGCCTCCATTTGATGATTTTAACAGCTTATCTTTCATAATATTCCATAACTTTGTCCCAGGCTCTATATAAGGGTTTATCCATAAAGAAAGCTTGAATCCCATTTTATGTAATTTTTCTATCATTTCATCAGGATTTGGAAATGCTTTTTTATCCCATTCTAAATCCACTGTATCGCAACTGAATTTATCCCAGTTTCCCATCCATGGAGGGTCTATATGAATAACGTCACTTGGAAAATCTCTTTTTCTTAATTCTTCTGCAACACTTAATACTTCATCCTGATTTCTATAGGCGCATTTGCTCTGCCAAAAACCAAAGCTCCACTTAGGTAATTCATTTTTTGGTTTACCTGTTATACTATATAATTTCTTAAATATTTCCTTTACATTACCTAAAAATAGATATGAATCGAAATAATCCCTTGTTATAATTAAAAGCCTATCATAAGAAGTTTTTCCTATATCAAAATAAACTGGTGAAGAACTGTTTATTAAAAGACCCCAACCCTTTACAGACCATATGAAGGGTATTGGAATATAGGTTGCATAATTAGGAGTTGAAGGCATATCTGAAGCCCAGGTTATAAAATCATAACCCCTTTTATTTATATGTCCAAAATGCTCACCCAAGCCATATATAGGTTCATCGCCAGATAAAGATACGGAAAAGGAAAAACAAGTTTTACCATCTTTACAAGTTAAAACGCCAGTTGTTATTGTTGTCTTATCATACCATTCTAATGAAGGATCAAACAATGGATCAAACCATGGTCTCTCTCCTTCATTTTCTCCAGTTCCCCACTCTTCAAGAACCTTATCATTATTAAAGATTAGCAATTTTGGTAGTAAATGAACTCTATAGCTATTTGTAGTAAATGAACTATTTACGTTTCCATTAATTCTATTGCCAATCCTTAAAATACCATCATCAACCAATGAATAACATAATTTGCCATAGTCTGAATAAATACATCCATCTTTAAAAAATCTTCTTTTATATGGGTGAAAGGATAAAGTTTTAAATTTCGACTCGTCAAATTTTAATGTTGCCATTTTTTTCACCTGATTCTAACAATATTATTTTATTAATAATTTATACGTTTATACTCAGATAAGAGATTATCCGAAAAAAGACAAATAGGCCTCATGGTGCTCGATAAGGTTTTTAAATATTGAATCCATTAAAAATTTTAATCCATCAATTTATTAATAATAATCGTCAACACATAAATTAAAAAGTAAGATGCTGAGTGATTAAAATGTATAAATACTATAGACCTCGGCTTGGAAGAAAAAGATTTGGAGAGCCAATAGTAACCTTCAGTATCCCATGGCCTGAAAAGGCAAAAAGGCTTTATTTGGCATCCGAGTTTACTTCTTACTTTCCAGGTAGGTTTGAACTAAAAAAAGAAGGAAATAGGGGCTCAGTTTCCCTAAAAATATGGGAAGGTATTTATAAATATTTTTATTTTGATAATTACTACAATGTTTTAACTGATTTTGAAGTGGAAGATCATGAATTCATAAAAATTTATCCTTTTGATACCTTGTCATCTATAGCTAATATAGGTCTTCAAGATTTAAGAGACTCAATAAAAAACGGTTTATCTGATGAGCTCATAATACATGATGAGACTATGCCTTCTTTTATATCAAAACTTGGGAATAGATATCATATAAGAATTTTTACAATAAAAGATCAAATCGATGATATATATTTAATGTTTTTTAACGGGAAAAGTTGGAATGAAATAAAAGCAGAAAAAGTTTATTCAGATAATTACAGGGATTATTACGAGGCAATAGCAGATAACGATATAAAAGCTTATAAATTTAAGCTGATTATTGATAATCGAGAAAAGTACTTTGGTTTTGATGGTTTTGATGACGATAAACCATTTTATGTTTCTGATGGAGAAAAAGAAATACCATGGTATGTAGGAACGATTTATTATTTAATTTTTCCTGATAGCTTTTTATCAAAAGATTTTGATTATAAGGAAAGGTTACCAACAAAGATTGGTGGTAAGATTGATGATATAATAAACAAAATTGATTACATAAAAGACCTAGGAATAGAAACAATTTATTTAACTCCTATATATGTATCTCCCAGTTATCATAGATATGATGTTATAGATCACTTTAATGTAGATCCTAACTTAGGTGGGAATGAGAAATTTAAAGATTTAATAGAAAAAGCACATAAAAAAGGTTTGAAAATAGTTATAGATATTGTAGCTCATCATACATCCCCTTGTGCAAAGGAATTCAAAGAGGCTTTAAGAGACTTTAATTCTGAAAAAAAGAATTGGTACAGGTTTTTAGTAGAGGATTTAAAGGAAGTAAATGAAGAAACAATGAACTTTTTTAAAAATTATATAGATAACAACTGTCAGAAACTGCCTCAAGAATTAAAAAGCTTAAAGCCATTTTACGAATCTTTCTTCAATTTATGGTCAATGCCGAAACTAAATCATAATAACATAGATGTTGATAACCATTTTTGTGAAATAGTTAAGAGATGGTTAAGTTTTGGGGTTGATGGCATAAGAGTTGATGTTGCTCATGGAATACCAGATAAATCAATGGAATTTTTAAAAGAATGCGCTCATAGAGAAAAGGAATCAGTAACAATAATGGAAATTATGGGAAATTCATCAGATTTTCCCCTAGGAAAAATTGCTGATTCTGCAATGAATTACGAAATAAGAGAAAAGATAATAAAATTTTTAATAAATGAAATTAGTGCTTACGAACTATCAGAACATTTAAATAAACAATATATGAAGTTACCTGTTAATGTTTCAAATTCTATGTATAACTTGTTGGGAAGCCATGATACTCCAAGGATTATTAATGTTTTAGGCTATGATGTTGATAAAGTAAAAAGAGCTTATGTAATAATGTATTCCATTTATGGATCTCCCAGCATATATTATGGGGATGAAATAGGTTTATCAGGTCAAAAGGATCCTGATAATAGAAAACCTATGATTTGGAATGAAAACAAATGGAATAAAGAAATATATTTATTAATAAAAGAATTAAATAAAATAAGGCTAAATAATTCAACTTTAAAATATGGTTCATTTGTATCAAATGCTTTAAATAATGATGGGTTAATTATAAAAAGAAGATTCAAAAAAGATGAAATTATTGCTTATATAAGTAGAAAAGAGATTAGCGGAATAAAAATAGATAACCATAAAATCATTATTCAAGAAGGATATAATGAAAACAAATTAAACGGTTATGTAATAGCCCTCTCAAATTTACAATATTAATTTTTTTAATATAAACCGTAAATATATTTATACTCCTTTGTGTATACAATATAATTAGATAACTTTGGGTGAAATTATGGGTAAGTATAGGTCCTTAAGTGGAACTGCGATAGCAGCAATAGTTATAGTCGTTGTAATAGTAATAATAGCAGCAGGAGTTGGGGCATATTATGCAACAAGAAAGCATATTACTACGACTTCAACTACACCTGTTGCAACGACTACTTCTTCTGTTCCAGTAACTTCTACCACGACTACGACAACACCACCTCCAACGACTTCGACCACTACGACAACAACGACTACCACAACAACTCATACTCCTGTAACAATAACTGTTGCAGATTCTTATAGTACATCAGAAAATGCTGCATTTAATCAAACAATAGCTGCATTCGAACAACAATATCCATGGATTCATGTAAATGTAGAGTATGGTGCTCAAGACTCCGCAAGCAATTACCAAAGTGAAGTACAGGCTGGAGATGCTCCTAATGTGCTAAGAGTATCAAGTGATTCAGCAGGCGTAGCATTTGCATCAGGATGGTTATTGAATTTATCTCAATACTTACCTAAGAGTTATTTTGCAAGATACATAAATGTTACAATTCAGGACTCAATGCTTAATGGTTCAGTATATGGTTTGCCTGATGATGAAAACTCCATTGTAATGTTCTACAATAAGAAATTTGTGCCAGAACCACCAAATACAACAAATCAATTAATACAAATTGCTGAAAATGTTAACAAAACATACCATATATGGGGTATTGCTTACGGTGCATCAGATGAATATGGTTATAGATTTGCTGCATGGTTTGCTGGTTATGGTGGACAAATATTTACTACAATAAATGGAAAAATATATCCAGATTTGAATTCAACAGCTATGGTTAATGCATTAAACTTCTGGTATAATTTAACTTATAATTTAAAAATAAACTACTTAGCACCATCGCCTGGAGCAGGAGGTGCAGAAGGTGAACTATTTACATCTAATCAAACAGCTATAATTTTTGACGGACCATGGGATTTAGGAAATTATTTCAGCGCTTTGGGCTGTAATTTAGGTGCAGCACCCTTACCAGTTGTTAGCCAAACTGGACTGTATGCAACTCCATTTGTTGGTGCACAAGATTGGGTAATAACAACTCCATCAGCATCTGGGGCAACACCTGCACAAATAAATGCTTCATTATTATTCATAGAATTTGTAACAAACTATTCAGCAGAAATGAGGTTATGGAATATAGCTGGGGATATTCCAGCTTTAACTTCTGCATACAACACAGCTTTAAAAGAATTAAGTGAAACCAATACAACTAATACAACTATATTGTGTTTAAACAATATAAAGAAAGGCATTTTAGAACAAGAAACTCATGGAATGATAATGCCAAATATACCGCAAATGGGTTCTTATTGGTCCTCATTCCATCAATATGCTAGTGAATTCTTTGCCAGCAAAATAAATGCAACACAAGCAGCTCAAGGAATGGAACAAGCATTTATACAAGCATTACAGCAATCCGGTTTACTATCACCAATTCCACTACCTAATTCTTTGTATTTATTGCAAGAATTTTCAACAAAGTATTGAGGTATAGTAAATGGTTAGTTGGAATACAAAACAAAAAATAATTGGTTTTTTATATATTCTTCCTCTTTTTATTGTTGTTTTGCTTCTTTTCTTGTATCCATTAATATATTCAGTTTATATTTCCTTTACTAACATGGCAGCTATTCACTTCCTTCATTTCAAATACATTGGATTGTTTAATTATGAAATGATGATTAAGGATAAATATTTAGCGACACTTTTAATAAACACAGTTATATGGACTCTTGGAAGCCTAATTCCTATGATAGCTTTAGGCTTATCATTAGCTATAATACTAAATCAAAAGGATTTATATGGTAAATCAATTTTTTACGCCATTCTAATTTTGCCATGGGCTTTTCCTGGTTTTATTTCATTATTAGTTTGGCAAGGCATGTGGGTAGATCCGTATGGATTCATGAATAGATATCTCTTACCATTTCTTCATTTGCCTCACGTAAATTCATTGATATCTGTAAGCTCTGCGTGGACTGAATTAATTGTAACCAATTTGTGGTTAAGCTTTCCCTATTACATGACAGTTTTCTATTCTGGTTTGCAAAGCATACCTCAAGAACTCTATGAAATAGCAGATGTAGATGGAGCGGGACCTTTGCAAAAGTTTGCAACAATTACATTTCCATCCTTAAGAAAAATTATAGCTTTTGTTTTTATAACAAGCTTTGTATTTACATGGAATAACTTCTACCCAATTTACATATTAACAGGAGGGGGTCCAGGTATTGCAACGGAAACCTTTACAGTTTATGCTTATCAGCAGGCTTTCAGCCAATATAATTATGCATTTGCAGCAGCTCTTTCAATAGTTTCCACAATAATAACTGTTGGTCTTGGTATAATTGTTTTAAAGTTTACTGGAGTTTTGGAGAACATAACATGAGGTGGTTAATTTGAAATTTAGGTTAATTAAGAAAATTGTGAGATTGATTATTTCATATTTGGTTCTCATTGCAATAGCGATATGGTCAGTTTTACCTATTTATTATATTATTATGACATCGTTTAGCAAAGTAGGTGGATTAATTTCAATAAGCATAAAGACGCTAATACCAAATCATATTTATTTGGGAGCATATAAAACGCTCTTAGAAGGAAGATTCATTCCATCTATAAAGGTTCCCAACTTTCCTATATGGGTTTTACATAGTATAGAATTAGCAGCTGCAACAGCAGTTTTATCTGTTATATTAGCTATGCTAGCTGGTTATTCCTTATCAAGAATGCAAATACCAGCTAAGCAAACACTTGCAACATTTATTTATATAATAACGTTTTTACCTATGACAGCAACAGCTGTTCCCCTCTATCTCTTATTTGCGAAATTCCACCTATTGAATTACCTTGGCTTAATCCTGGCATATACTCCTGGTACAGCGGTTTTCGCAGCTTTTCTAGCTAAGCTTTCTATAGATTCTATACCACCTGATTATGAGGAGGCAGCAATGATAGACGGATTATCAAGATTTCAAGCATTTTTAAGGATTATATTTAGATTAGCCTTACCAGTTGTTATGCTTACTGCCTTACTAGGCTTTTTAGGGGCATACATGGATTACGCTTTAGCATATGCTTTTATTGGTCCTGCATCAACAAAGTGGACAGCTATGATAGGTCTTTATTATTTATCAGGTTTGTTTAATTATGCAGCTGCTCCAGCATATAATATATTTGCAGCTGGAGCGGTACTAATGGGTTTACCATTAATGGGTTTATTTTTAGTATCCCAAAAGATGATGACTAAAGCTTATAGTAATTTAGCAGGGATAAAATAGGTGATATAAATGGAATACATAAAATTAGAGGATATATGGAAAACATATAAAACGAAAAAAGTTGTTACTACGCCTCTTAAAGGTCTTAATTTGTCAATCGACAAAGGGGAATTAGCGGTTATTTTAGGTCCTTCAGGAGAAGGGAAAACAACAATTCTGAGAGTTATAGCAGGTTTAATTAAACAAGATAAAGGTCATGTATTTTTAAGAGGGAAAAATGTAGATGATTTATCACCAAAAGAAAGGAACATAGCAATGGTATTTCAGAGCTATGCAATTTATCCATTTATGTCAGTATATGATAACATTGCATACCCATTAAAAATCTCACATGTATCAAAAAATGAAATAGAATCAAAAGTTAAATACATAGCTGATATTTTAAAGATAAGCGATATTTTGCAAAAAAAGCCTTCAGAATTGAGCGGCGGACAAAGGCAAAGAGTTGCTATAGCAAAAGCCTTAGTAAAGGGAGCTGATATAATATTAATGGATGAACCTATGGCAAACCTTGATGCAATTGTTAGAGTATATGCTAGAGAGGAATTAAAGGAACTTCACAGGAAATTAAATACTACAATAGTTTACGTTACACACGACCAAGTAGAGGCATTATCCTTAGCAACTAAATTGGGAATTTTGCATGATGGGATAATACAGGATTACGGGGATCCTATGGAAGTATATAAAAATCCAAGAAACAGCTGGGTAGCTTCATTTGTTGGCAACCCTCCAATGAATCTTGTTGAAGGTATCGTTAAGAATAATGAGATATCATTTATTAGGGGGAATTTAAAATTTGGTTTACCTAAAAGGTATTTAAACAATATTAATGATGGACAAGAAGTTATAATAGGCTTTAGACCTGAAGATGCTATTATAGGTAAAGGACAATTTAAGGGAAAGGTTTCTATGACTGAAAAAATCGGTGCGTATACTGTTATTCACATAGATGTAGGAGATAATGTTCTTTTAAGGCTAATTCAACCGGCGTTTGCTAATTATTCTAGAGGGGATGAAGTAAATTTTGATATACAAGAAGATTCATTAGTTTTATTTGATAAGAAAAGCGGGAAAAATTTGTTAAGATAATTATTACTATTATTGTTTTTCTTTGTATTTAATATATTAAAAACACTAATTTTCTTCATTTTACATCATATTTTACGGTAGATTTGTATCTAATATTGTTTTAAGTTTTATTTTAATAAATTAATGAGTGAAAAATTGGAAGATAGATTTTATAATGAGATTTTTGGTTCTTCTCCTAATAGGTTTGGGACTCATAGAATTTTGACGAATCTATATTTCAATTCTTAATCCTTGGGCTTTACTATGGCCACAAAGTATAGAATCTTTCACTTTTCTCTTCTTTAGCAGGATAACACCAACTCATACATGCGTCATTAATAGCCTTATTAACGTAATGGGAAGCCAAGACATTAATTTTCTCTAATTAATCCAATAATGTTTTGTATAACACATTCTTTTTAGGTAAAGAAGTCTTGACCTTAGTTCTGATTTTACTTCCACTTCTTACCTCATTTCTTTCTATCTTTGTCCTTTTCCACAACCAATCAAAAGCTTTCTCTAAAAGGCCTTCTATAGTTCTCTAGAAGCGTTTTAGTCTCCTTATTTTTATTATTTTTGCAGAATATGTTAGATAAACATATTCTTCTTTCGGTTTGAATGATCTAAGCCGTTAACAATGGCTTTAAAATTCTTTGAATTTAAAAAAGAATAATATAATTTATACTCCTATTTTACATAAAAATATTGGTAAGGGGACAACAAAGTTGGTAGAAAATGCAGGCCTATATCTGGTTGACATAGAATCTGTATTAGACGGTAGTGCGAGGAGAGCCATTGAGGAAGGTATGGTTCCTGTAGGAAGAGTGATAATATTAAAAGATCTAATTGAGTATTTTTATAACCAAGCTAAAAAAGGAATGAGCATAGGATTTACTGGTTTAGATGAAATTAAGAAGATAGGTAATATAAAAAGAAGTGGAGTTCAAATAGATATAGTGGAAAGAGATAGAAAATTAATAAAAGAAATAACTTATGAAGAATTAAAAAAAGAAATTAGAGATTACGCTTGGAAATCAAGTGCTATTATAATAACAAGTGATTTGATGATGTTAGAATCCTCTGAAGCGTTAAATATACCTGTTCTATTTACGGGATCTAAGAAATCTGGAAAACTAAAAATAGAAGAATTTTTTGATGAGAAAACTATGAGTGTTCATTTGAAAGAAGGAGCTTTACCATTAGCAAAAATAGGCAAGCCTGGCAGTTGGATATTCGTTAAGCTTTCAGATAAAACCTTAGATAGGTCTCAAATTGAAGAAATGTCGAGAGAAATAATAGAAAGGGCCTCTACAATGGAGGAAGGATTTGTAGAAATAGATAGAACAGGATCCACAATAATTCAACTTAAAGACTATAGAATTATAATTACAAGACCTCCATTAAGCGATGGATGGGAAATAACGGCAGTAAGACCAATAGTCAGACTAAAGTTAGAAGATTATAATTTACCTGAAAAGTTAATGAAAAGACTGTTAGAAAGGGCTGAAGGAATTCTAATAAGCGGATCACCAGGAGCTGGTAAAACAACTTTTGCTCAGGCTCTTGCAGAATTTTATTCTAGCAAAGGAAAAATAGTGAAAACTATTGAATCCCCCAGAGATATGAGATTACCTCCAGATGTAACTCAATATTCAAAAACTTATGCAGAAATGACAGAACTCCATGATATATTACTTTTATCAAGACCTGATTATACATTTTTTGACGAATTGAGAGACGATGATGATTTTAAGCTCTATGTGGATTTGAGATTAGCAGGAATAGGCATGGTAGGTGTAACTCATGCTACATCACCAATAGATGCAATACAAAGAATCGCTACAAGGGTTGAACTGGGTATGATACCAAGTATAATTGATACCGTAATATTTATAAATAATGGAAGTGTTGAGAAAGTTTATGAATTAGAAATAACTGTAAGGCTTCCTACTGGGTTAAAAGAAGCTGAGTTAGCAAGACCTGTTGTTGAAGTGAAGAACTATTTGACAGGTGAACTTGAATATGAACTATATACATTTGGAGAACAAACTATGGTAATTCCTGTAAGAAGAAAATATAGAGAAGGTAAAGGGGGTAAAACTAGCTTAAATTTATTGGAAGAGGACTTTTCATCTATATCAGATAAAATAAGTAGGCTAATTCCTAATGCGAAGACTGAAATAAGCGAAGGTAGCCTTATTATAAGGATACCTAGGCATTCAAGAGTTACAGCGAAAAAGGTAAAATCAATAAAGAAAATTGCAGATGAATATGGATTAGACTTAAAGTTTATACCATTAGATTAGGAGGATAAAACTATTAATGATTAATTCCACAATTATATCGTTTCTCTACGTTGGTGTTATAATATTAATTGCTAAAGTACTAGAAGAGAGCCTAAAAAAATTCTACATTCCAGCATTTGTTAGTATAATTGTTTCTGGTATTATATTGGGGCCAGCAGTATTAAATTTTATAGTTCCAAATCAATCAATAAATTTCTTATCTCAACTAGGCATAACTTTTATTTTATTTCTTGCTGGAGCTGAGGAGTTTAATTTAAATGAAAGGCCAAACATAAAATTATTTGTTGCGTCTTTAATACAAGTATTGATTCCCATTACTTTTATTTTGTTATTTTTTAAACTAATAAACACTGAGAATGCTTTAATATTAGCTGTACCATTAGCTATGACAAGCACTGGTCCTCTTGCAAGAGCACTTTCTGATATGAATATTTCAAAAACAAAAACGGGAACTACACTCTTTTATCAAGCTGTGATAACTGAAATTATATTTATTATTTTATTTGTAGGATTTAGTCAAAAAACAAGGATATTAGAAGCTTTCATCGGAACTTCTTTGGTAATAATAGCTATTTTTGCTCTAGGGCAAATATATTCGAAAATATTTTCAAAAATATTGTACTTATTAAAAGCAAGAGAAATTGAATTGGCATTAATAATATCAATAATTTTAATCGTAGGTTATTTCTCAGACTATTATGGCTTCAATGCCGCTATTTCAGCTCTTTTTCTAGGATATTTGTTTAGAGATTACTTCGAAGACAGACAAGAAATTTTAGAAAGAGTTCGAGGATTAACTTATGGTTTTTTCGAACCAATATTTTTTGCTGATATTGGACTAGAAGTTGTTAAGATAACAGCTAACATAGTTATAATGTCATTAATACTTGTTGGAATTGTTCTAGCATCTAAGCTTTTTTCTGGGTATCTTTCTTCCGATATAATAAAATTTCAAAACAAATGGCTCAATTCGTGGGCCCAAACGGCCAAGGGCGGCGTTGATACATCATTGTTGCTTATTTCATTACTGAGCAATTACATAACCGGATATCAATATTCTTTTTCGGTTTTAACAATAGCTATAGTTGCAATAATATTCCCATTTGTTTTAAGAAAATGGAAGTTACCTGGAGAAAAAATTGAAAATATTAAGCTTTCAATGCCATTATCAACTATTAAAGTTGATGACTATGACATATTGCATTGCGATTCTACATTATCTGATGCTGCAAAAATATTTTCAAAAAAAGATATAAATGAAATTGTTGTTGTTAACCGTGATATGGTTCCAATTGGAGTTTTTTCTATAAGAAGTCTCATAGATGTAGATCCTAACAATTACGAGAACACGATGATATGTGAAACCTATTTAAAACAAGTTGAAGTATTATTATATAATAATACTATAGGTGAAGCTGTAAGAAGAATAAAAGATAAGGACCTCTATGTAATAGCTATAATTGATAAGGATGGTAAGCTAGTGTTCCCATTATATAGAAGAGATATATTAAAGATTTACAGCAGATAAAAATTTAGGTTTTATGTATAATATGATCTTGGTGGTAATAATTGAATAAAAATGATTTAGCAAGGTTCTCTAGACAATTATTAATGCAAGATATAGGATATGAAGGTATGGAAAAAATTATGAATTCCAAAATAGCTATTGTAGGCTGTGGTGCCTTGGGTTCAACCCAGGCAGAAATTTTAGCAAGGGCAGGAATTAAAAAAATCAAAATTATAGATAGAGATTATATAGATTTAAGTAATTTACATAGGACTCATATGATTACAGAAAAAGATGCTTTGGAATCATTGCCTAAGGCTATTGCCTGTGAAAAGTGGATTAAAGAAATAGATCAAAGTATCAAAGTAGAAAGTGCTATAGATGAATTTGATTCTTTAAACGCCGAAAAGTTTTTAGAAGATGTCGATTTAATTCTTGATGGAACAGATAACTTAGAGGCTAGATTTTTAATTAATGATGTTTCAGTTAAACACAACATACCCTGGATTTACGCAGGCGTTAATTCGTGGTATGGTAATGTTATGTTCATAAAACCGAATCAAGGGCCTTGCCTTAGATGCCTTATACCTGAAATTAGCAATCAAAATGAGAGTTGCGATATTATACCTTCTATTGGAACTATGACTTCATTAGTTTCTTCCATATCTTCTAATTTAGCTATAAGATACTTAGCAGGTAATGAAGTGCCCTATGGTGTTTTATTTGTAATAGATGGAAGAGATGTGAGCATAGAAAAGATAAAAATAACTAAAAATGAGAAGTGTACTACATGCGGTTTACATCACTATGAATTTTTAGAGAAAAAAACGTTAAGAGGTGTAGTAAAGATTTGCGGGACGCATGCTGTAGAAATAAGGCCAGAAAAATTTGTTAATTTTGATTTTAGTAAAAAAATTAATAAAATTAAAGAAAAATTTAATGTAATATCTATAAACAAATATAGTTTAAGAGTACAAAAAGATACTATTCAAATGGTTCTCATGAATAATGGCTTAGGCATGGTAGAAGGAATCGATGATATAAATACTGCAAAGAAAATATATGATGATCTCTTTAATATTTTAATTCAATAAGATTTAAAATTATTCATTATTGATGTCCTCAAGTTTTTTATTAATTGTTTCAACCCCATAAACATACCATAATATAGATGCTAAGCCGCCAATTCCCCATAATATGATATTATATATTAAATATTGCATTACATCAAAAGAAGCTGCATAAAAAATAGAGGCCGCGTATAAAATATATGGCAAAAGTCTTGAAATAGCTATTCCCGTTGATCTAAAGTTTGTTGGAAATATAACTGGTTCTAATGAGACTCTTGCAGCCCATGCAAATTCTCCAAATAATCCATTTATAAATAACAGGGCCAAAAATAATTGTAATACATTTTTTGCAAAAATATAATCAATAACGACAAATATCATAATTATGAAACCTCCCATATAAGAAAAAACAGCAAAAAATTTCGTGCCAATTCTTTTAATAATGCCTAATGAAATGAAACCACCAATACTTTCCCCTAAATTATAAATAACTAATAAAATTGAAGTCAATTTAGGAAATAAGTAAGGACCTATAGTTAATGCTAATAAAGCATAAGTTAATGCTGTTGCAATTATCAAAGAAGTTAAAAAGTAAATTTTAAACCATAGCTGTTCAATTTTAACCCTTTTTCCAATTTCTTTTTTCTTCTTAATCTCCCATCTCAATGACTCGGGTATCATTAACCTAAATACTAGCATTAATGATATTGATGCTATTAAAGATATCAAATAATAAAATCTTTCTTGTTCTATTGAAAGAAGACCTGCCTTTAATGAAATGATACCGCCTATTAACACACCTACATTTGCAATGTTAGTTGTAAATATTAATACAATTTCTCTATATTTTATTGGAATCATTTCTGATAGATAAGTTAAAAGCGTAGGCATTTCTCCTCCAAGACCTATTTGAGAAATAAGCAAGCCTAAAATCAAAACCAAAAAATTATTTGATACTAAAACTATTAAAGAACCTAATCCATACAATAATAATGTTAATATAAACATATTTTTTCTTCCTTTAGTATCCGCTAGCCTACCTATAACCATGTTTCCTATAATTGTCCCTATTGGAATTGAAAGAAATATGTATACGTAATAATTTTGAGGTACAAAGCTCCACGTAGTTGAAATTGAAGGTAAAGCTAAAACTAGACCATAAATTAACATACTGAAAGATGAGGAAATTATTATTAGCCATTGATACTTATTTAAAGGTCCATAATCAATTCTGTTTATTTCATTCACAAATTTTCACCAAATAAATTGAATTGAATTAATAATATTAGCTCTGCTGAACGTTCAATAAAATTTAGGGATAGGATTCTTCTATAGCCCCTAGTACATCAGTTATTGAATTTTTATATCCTAAATCATTTAGAGATCTTGATAAAGCCGAGTAAGCTATCAATAAGTTATTTAGAGATGCTTGATATCCCATATGTCCAATTCTTGCAACTTTCCCTTCAAGCTTACCCCAACTACCTGCTATCATAACACCATATTTCTTCCTTGTTAATTCTCTTAAATCTTTATCATTAATGCCTTTAGGTAATAAAAAAGCTGTAACACTTGGTGAAGAATAATATTCATTTTCGGGATATAATTCTAGGTTCAGAGATTCTAATGCTTTTAAGGATGCTTTTTTTGCTAACTTATGCCTTTCGTAAACGTTTTCTAAACCTTCTTTAAATAAATTATTCAATGAAGTATCTAAAGCATAAATCAAAGTATCATTCATAGTGTAAGGAAACGTATCTTTGTAATCAAACATTTCCTTCCATAAAGTTAAATTCATATAGTACCCTTGGTAGTTTACCTTTTTAATCTTTTCCCATGCATAATCACTTAATGCAACTATTGTTAACCCAGCAGGTACATTTAATGCCTTTTGAGACCCACCAATCATAATATCTATATTATCAAATTTTATTTCTGATGTTGCTAAACTAGATACAGCATCAACGATAAGTAATGCTCCATGAGATTTAACAACTTTAGATATTTGATTTAAATCGTTCAAAATACCTGATGGTGTATCGCAATGCACTAAGGTAACAGTATCGATGTCTTTATTTTTTTCTAATGCTCTATCTATCTCATTCGGGTCAGCACTTTTTCTCCAATCTAAACCCATCGTTAATGGAATACCTTTGTACATTTTAACTAAATCTTTGAATCCATCGCCGTAAACACCATTATCTATAATTAAAACCTTGTCTCCTTGGTTTATTGTATTTGATATAGCTGTTTCCAAACCTATCATTGCTTCACCTAACATTATATAAACATCACCCTTTTTCATATTTATTAAATTCTTTAGTTTGTTTCTTAAGTTATTGTAGAAAACTATGAATTCTTCATCTAAATCGGTATTTTTAGCCTTGGTAATCATACTTTGATAGATATCTAAAGGAACTTGAGTGGGACCTGGAGTTAGCAAAATTTCATCTGTGTAATATTTAACCATACTTTCACCATCTTACATACTATCTTTTTATAAAGTAAAAATTTTAAGTGTTTATTTTTCAATATTAATTGTGGAGAAAATGTGGAGTTTATTTTGTAAAAAATGTGGGTTTGAAGGAGAAGAAAATAAATATTATCCTTACTGCCCTGTTTGTAAATCATCACTTTATATAAAAGGTATACCACCAAAATTTAGATCAATACTTGGAGAAGGAAATACACCTATTGTTAAGGAAAGTATTAATAAAAATGATGTTTATTTTAAGCTTGAGTATCTAAATCCTACTGGTAGCTTTAAGGATAGAGGGGTATCATATAGCTTACAACTTGCTTCTCAATTAAAATACAAGTGCTCTGTAGAAGACTCAAGCGGAAATACTGGTATATCTACAGCAGCTTTTTCATCAAGGCTAGGAATTAAAAGCAAAATAGTTATACCAAAATATGCACCTCCTGGAAAAAAATCAATTCTAAGATCTTTGGGAGCTGAAGTTATAGAATCAGAAACAAGAGACGAAGCCTCAAATATTGCTGAAGAATTATCAAAGGAATGTTTTTATGTATCTCATGCTAGAAATCCTTTCTTCATTGAAGGTATGAAAAGTATTGCTGAAGAAATTAAACATATTAATCCCAGAGGTATTGTAGTTCCAACTTCCAGTTTTTCATTATTTTTAGGAACATATTATGGATTAAAAGAAATCGGAATAAATGCTAAAATGTTTGCAGTTCAAGGAAAAGAAACAGCTTCTTTAAGGGAATTTATCGAACCTATATATGAATCTAAAGGAAAAGAATCGAAGTTAGCTGATGGACTCGCATTAAAAAAAGCACCAAGGGTTTATGATGCATTAAGCGTCATTAAAGAAAGTAATGGTGGGCTATTAGTTATAGACGATGAGGAAATTAAACTTGGTTTAAAAAAACTATGGAATTTAGGTTATATGGTAGAGCCTACATCAGCTGTATCTTATATAGCACTAATTAAACTTAACGAATTGAATTATGATATAAACAAATATGTAGCAATGCTTACAGGTAATGGGCTTAAATTTTATGACTTAATTGAAAAAATAATAAGCAAAATATAAATCAGTTTTTTAAATTGTACTTATCTAAAGCATTATAATTTCTAATATAATTAAAGTAATCATTCTTTTTGTTCGTGAAGAGTAATTAATTAATTTTAGAAATTAAATAATTGTATAGAAATAAAGCTTTAACTTGAGTAAAACTAAAAATTAAATCTATTAATAATACCATATTAATTTAGTTGTAATACTTAATTCAGGTATACATCTTTATTTTAGTTATTTGATATGAACTAAATCGTTATTAATGTTAAGTATATAAAGATAAATAGGCAAGGTGGCCTATATGGTTTTAAATAGAAAAAAGAAAGGTATGGTTGGTATTGATACTGCTATAATTCTAATTGCCTTTGTATTGGTGGCTGCTGCGGTTGCATTTGTTGTATTAGATATGGGTATGACATCAGCAACAAAGGCAAAGCAGACAATGGTTAACGGATTACAACAAGCTTCCACAGCATTAGAAGTCAATGGAGAAATACTAGGACTAACAAATTCAACAGGAACTGGGGTTGACGAATTGGCTATACCTTTAGGTGTGACACCGGGTACAGGTTACGTTTCATTTGATACAGCTACTTTTGTAGTATCATTTTCTGATCAATATGGGTCATATCCAAATATATATATCGGTGTTAGCAAAAAATCAATTTCAGCATCAACTAGCTTGTATAGCTTACATAATAATAGTTCAAATGGTCCTATAGCAAAAGCCTATTTCTTAACAGGTAACGTAACTCCAACAGTTTTAGGACCCTATGGACAAGCTCTATTAGTAATAAGCTTACCTAACGGTAAATCCTTAACTGCATATAATAGCTTTACAGTAACAATAAAACCAAGTGTAGGTGGAGCATTAACAGTATCAAGAATTATACCTCCTGACACACCAGAAAACACCACAATAGATTTAGGATAAACTTCATATTTTATTTTTATATTATTTTTATATTATTTTTATATTAAAATGGTTTTATTATATTTCACTATTTTTATTTTTAAAATTTACTGGTATGTTAGTTCACATGAAGAATAAGTACCAACTTCAGTATATACAGAAACCTTATATAGATTGCCAGGCGTTAAGGCAAATGTTTGTATATATATTGGTAACGCTTTTCCTGGAGGAATCTTTACTGATAAGCTGGTATTGCTAGCATCTTCTAGCCCATTTTGATCATAGAGATAAGCTGATGTAATTACGGCATTTGATTTTCCTATATTTTGCACATATGCCACGATTGTTATGAGACCATTTTGGTTCTGAAATGAGAAACATTGCACTACGCTTATACTTTCGTTAGTAAGCTGAAATTGCGTTGTACCTATAATATACATAATTTTTGGAACATTAATTACAATAATAATAACTAACACGAATATTGCAATTAACATTATTATAGCACTTTTCCCATTTTCTTCCGGTACCTTTATTTTGGGCAATTTCGGTCTTCTCATATAAATCACATTTTTATTTTTACTCTACCTAGGTATTACAGGGGTTAAGGTATACTCATAAATAAAAGAGCCCACAAAAAGGAAAATTTATTTGTATTTTTGTAATCAAAATGATATATAGCTCAGGGGAAACTATATGAAATTAAATAAAAGTTCAATTAAATACAAATATAATTAAGGTGATTGTATTGCCAAAAACTTATTTATATGTAAGCGGGAACAATAAAACGGCCAGAAAAATAAAGATCGAGTCTTATCTGTTAACATCTATGTTTCTTTTAATAGAAATTTTAGGAATACTATTTATATTGATGAAACCATATAGCATGTTATATTTTATTTTGGGATTGGCTCTAATTGTATTATCATCAATAAACATTCCTATACCAGCAATTATTGGATATAGAATTAAGGGAGGTTGTTCAATCCCTTTCAGGAAAAAGACCTGGCTAAGATTAACAAAAAAATATTATCAGGATTTATATTATATAAGCTATCAAATAAACATAAAATTATTGGGAGGTGTGAGCAATTGAGTCAACCTCCTCAAACACCTCCTATTGAGAAAAAACAAGATGATTCTGTTAAGGAAATAGCTGAAGCGTTAAGAGATGCTACCTCCCAATTAAGAGCTATAATAAATGATCTAACTAATCCTTTGCTCAGAGTAAGTTTACAATCACAAGCCCAACAAAGTAATATTCAACCACAAAGTAATAATCAATCAAGATCGCAACAAGTAGCAAATAGTGAGACTATGCAGCAAACATCTAAAAACTTACAATCCCCAAATGAAGAAATTGAATTAAAGGAGTCAATTAAAAAGATACAGACAGAAAAACAGCCAGAAGAAATTATTAGAAAAGAAATAATAAAAAGAGAAGAAGAGAGAAGAGAAAAAGTCGAAACTACGAACGTTTTTAAACTTCTTTCCTTGGTTTCAGATTTATATATGCTTCCTAAAGAGTTTTTTGAGCAAGCCATAGATGCAATGAAATCTTTAGGTTACTTAACACAACAAGAAGCAGATGCTACTAAGAAACTTTTAAATGTAATGATAATGGCTGGAGATAAGGGTTTAACTCCAAATGAATCACTAGCATTAGTTGCTTTAATGCTTAATGAATTAAGCGGAGAGAATAATGAGCTTGTTAAGGATTCTCTTAGCAAAATTGTAATTAATAAATTAAAAAGACAAGAAGAGGTTAGATAATGAGCGATGTGCCAATTAGCCACACAATATTTTTATTAGTTACTATAATATTAGTTAGCGCTGTAAGCTCAGTAGTAATAGTAAAAACATATCAAATTATGTCTTCATATTCACAAAATGCTGAAGCTATAAGCCAACAACTATCAACATCGTTAAGTATTGTATATGGATATTATAATCAAACTATCAATGGATACGTCATATATGTGAGAGACAATGGAATGGAAACGTTAACTCAAGCATCTTTTTCTAGGACACAAATATATTTGGGATCAGTAAACTCTACTATGGGTTTTTATACTTATAATCCTAGTGGTGGTTTAGGATATTGGAATATTTACAAAATAATTGGTGGAAATAATAATGATATGACGCCCGGATCTACTGCAATTATCTATGTTTATACAGGTGCAAACTATGGCAAAACTATTCAAGTTTCTATATCTTTACCAAATGGGCAAACATTTAGCAATGTTGTACAATCAACACCATAGGTGATATTTTTGGGAATAGAAATTGCCGTTGGTATGGTAATTGCTGCGGTTGCATTAGTTGTAGTTCTTGGATCATTAGCCTCTCTTATTTTAACGGGATACAAAATTTCAACATCAAATCTAAATATTAATGTTCAAGATGAGATTAAAATTACTGGAGCTATTCTTGAAAGCAATAATCAAACCCTATTAGTTAATATAACAAATATAGGAAGCAATTTGATTTACGATATAAATCAATTTGACATAATAGTTGAATATAATTCAACTGATAAAACTCAGGTTGTAACACTTCTTCAATATAATGTTTCTTGGTTTCCAATAGAAATTTTTGTAAATTCATATAGTTCTCCATATATTTACTATAATGGTATTTTACCTGGAGAAACTTTAGAGATAAAGATAAACTTACCTAATCAGGCTAATAGAAGCTATCCATTAGTAATAGTGGTATCACCCCTAAAAGGTATTGAAGCAACCTATACATACTAGGTGAAAAAAGTGTGCAGATACTCAGCACAGGTAACGAAGAAATTGATCAAAGACTAGCTGGCGGAATTCCACATCCAAGTTTTATAGTTATAGAAGGTTCTCATGGAAGTGGAAAAACTGGAATAGCGTTATTGTTAACGCAGGCATATTTAAGATCTGGTTTTAGGGTTACCTATTTTACAAGTGAAGGGGATAGCTATAGTTTTATAACTAAAGCAGCGCAGTCTGGTTTTGATTTTTTAGACTATTTTGCGAAAGGAAACTTATACATATATAATATGAGTGTAGGTTTGTCACTAAATGAAAATTTTGCTAATATTTTGCTTAAGCAATTAGCGAACATATTAATAAAAGACATCATTAAGACAGAAGCTATAATAATTGATAGTCTTTCTTACCTGGCTGAGGCATCTGCAGATTATGTGAGATTAGCTATAGAAACTTTTAGAAGAATTTCCGATGAAGGTAAAAGCGTTGTAGTAACTTTTCATCCAAATTCATTTCAACAAGAAGTAGACTTAATGATGAAAAACTCTGCTGATGGTTATATAAAACTAACGGAGGCTAGCATTGCAGGAAGAAGACTTAAAGTTATGAATATAATAAAATTAAAGGGGCTTCAATCTGGAGCGCAAAGCAATATAACATTTGATATAGACCCAGCTTTCGGGATAAAGGTTATACCAATAGTTGTTTCTTAAGCGGGGATAGCAATGGCAATCAAATTGAACATATTTAAAAGGAAAAAAAGCGAAATAGAAGCTAAAGAACCGGACTTCGGAGAGAAACCTGATTATTTAGATAATTATATGAAAAGCGTTGAAAATCCTCCTCAATATATAAGCAAACCAGATTCTAGTATGAGAAAACTAAGAGAATTTAATTTTATTTATCCTGTTGGAGGAGGGGTATTTATACACGTTTCATCTGTAAAAGGAAGCGATATGGGTAAATATATTGTTATTGAACCTCCTAAGCCAAAAAATGAAATTTTAAGACTTGTAGACATAGCTCTTGCAAATAAAATTCATGAAGAAGCGCCTGAGAACGCTCAAGAAAGGAAAAAAATGTTGCTTAAACTTATTGATGAAATATTAGAACCGACTAACAAAGAAATAGATTATAAAACCATGATGAATTCTTTCTATATTGAAAAAATTCCCGTGAAAAAAGAAACGATAAATTATTTAAAGTATCACATAATAAGGGATAAGATTGGAGTTGGGGTTCTAGAACCGTTTTTAAGAGATCCTTTTTTGGAAGATATATCATGCAGTGGTGTTGGTCCAATATATGTTGTTCATAAAATTTTTAATAGATTAGCCAGCAATTTGGGTTTTAAATCCCAAGATGAATTGGATTCTTTTGTTTTAAGATTAGGAGAAAAAATTGGTAAGCCTATAACCAGGGCTAGACCAATAGTTGATGCTAGCTTGCCTGATGGTAGCAGATTAAATATTGTTTTTGGATCAGACGTTAGCTTAAATGGAACTAATTTTACTATAAGAAAATTTTCTCAAATACCAATAAGTGTTACTCAACTAATAGATTGGAACACTATAGATGAAAGGGTTGGAGCATATACTTGGATGCTTTTAAGAGAAGGGATGAGCGGTTTTATATGTGGAGAAACTGCATCAGGTAAAACAACTGCTTTGAATGCCATTGCCGCATTTATTAAACCTACAAATAAAATTGTAACAATAGAAGATACGGCCGAAATACAATTACCTCATTCGAATTGGACTAGAGAGCTTGCAAGGGATACTGGAAAGCCAGAAACAAGTGTAACTTTATTTGATTTGCTAAGAGCAGCATTAAGGCAAAGACCAGATTATATAATAGTCGGAGAAATAAGGGGTGCAGAAGGAGCCATAGCATTTCAGGCCATGCAATGTATAAAAGAGGGTAAAATAATACTAGAAAATGAGATAAAAAATATCAAAGATTTATTTAATTTTTATAAAAGCAGATTTGGCAGCGAAATAATAGATAATAAAGAGATAGTTTATATTAAAAATGAAGAAATCAAAATCCCTTCATATAATAATGGGAAAATAGTTAAAGCTAAGCTTGTTGCTATATCTATGATGCCAAAAGAAAAATTAATAAGGATTGAACTTGAAGATGGTAACGTTTTTGATGTGACAAAAAATCATAAATTTATAACGAACTATGGTGAAATTGAGGCCAATCAAATAGTAAATTTATTAAAAAATAATAAAGAGGTATATGTGAAAAGAATTAAAAACTTTGAAACGACAAAGAAATACATAAAATTTAAAGAAGGTAAATTAAACATATCAAATCCATTATTTTGGTATTTAATTGGGGTAATTTTAGGAAGCTATGTTAGTTATAGAAAGGGGAAGTTCATACTCAAAACTACTAATAAATTAGAAGAATTTATGACGATTGATAACCTACCAATAATTCCAATGAGGAAGTCAGGTAGAAAATATTACTATTATGAGTTAGAATTGTTTTTTGTTGATTGGCTTCTAAAAAATAACTTCATTGAATTTGATGGAAAAAAGATTAAAATCAAAATACCTAATATTGATTTTAATGTAACAAAATTAATTATTTCAGGCTTTATATCTTCTACTGCATTCTCATCGATTAAAAATCCCATTATAATAAACTTCAAAGAAGATGAGGAGATCTTATATGCAATCAATATGTTAAAAGAATTATTTTATAAAGAACCAAAATTCTATCAAAGGAAAAAAATAGCAAATAAATTACTTAAAACTTTTAAAAATAAAATTTCTTATCAAGATCTTACCAATTATAGAATTAACTCTTATAGCGATGTATCAATTAAATTTATAAAAATTAATGAAGATAAATTAAATATTTACATAAGTAAACTTTGGTATTCAGGGTATATGTTTTCGTTAGATTTAGTTAAATCGAAATACAGAATTATTTATGAAGACAATAAAGAATTCGTAAAAATAATAAAAGCTGATTATAGTATTGAAGATTATACGTATGATTTAATGTTAGAAGGAGCAAAATATTATATAGGATTTAATAATGGCTATCCAATACCATTAGAAGACACAGGTCATCCTGTTATGGCCACATTTCATGCTGGAGACTTAACAAGGTTAATCCAAAGACTCACTGGAAATCCTATAAATATACCCAAACCATATATGGATAATTTAAATTTTGCATGGTTTCAAGCATCAACATATTCAAAGACAGGTTTGTTGGTAAGAAGACAAACATCTTTATATGAGCTAGTAGGTTACGACCCAAATACAGACCAAGTAAGCGCTATACCAATATTTAACTGGGATCCAAGTACTGACAAGTTTCTTTTCTCAGGTAAGGGATCTTCTTATTTGCTTGAAGAAAAAATAGCCAGAATGAGAGGGTTGAGTAGAAAGAATTACGGACTTATTTATGACGAACTTGACTTAAGAGCAAAATATTTAAGAGAACTAGTAAATAAAAAAGTGTTTGATTATTATAAAGTTTTCAAGGCAATCACTATTGCGGAATCTATAGGAATAGAAAATGCATTAAAAGAATTAGTTTCTGGGAGGCTAAATCTAAATGAGTAATTTAATGCATTTTATCAAAACAAAGTTAAAATTAACGACTTTTATAACTTTGGGTTTAATTGCTCTAGGTTTAATTATTTTAATAATAGATAGACCTTTTCTTTATATTGGACTCGGAATAGTAATTTCCGGAATATTATTTTATTTATTACTTTATTTAAAAAATAGAAGCTATGTGAAAATAGATTATGATTTATTATATTCTATTATGCATATGTATTCGATTTCAACAGGTTCTCAACCTCCAGGAGTTGTTTTAAAAATTGCTGGAGAAGGTCCTCATGGAAGGTATTCAAAGGTATTAAAAAGAGCTGGAGAACTTTCCAAAAAATGGGGTTATACGGTACCAGAAGCTGTTAGCTTGATTGCTTTAAGAGAGAAAAATAAGGCATTTAAAGAGTTTTTAGAAAGGTTTGCAGTTGTATCCTCTGTTGGAGAAGAGCTCGTAACTTTCTTAAAAGTAGAATTCGACACATTGAAGTTTAATTTTGAGAATATTTATAATAGATCATTAGATTCTTTAAATGTCCTATACGGCGTATATACATCAACGATGGTTTCTGTAATTTTTGCAATATCTACATTGCTCATGTTATCATTTTTCTTTGGCGGAGGAAGTCTTAAAATGATCCTAATGGGTTACATATCTGCAATGTTTATTATTATTATATTGGGTTCATTGGTTATTTTAAAAGCGCCTAAAGATTACTTTGAAGCAAAAGCATCAAGAAATCCTGTAGCACAATTTGCTGATATACTAGCAATAGTCGCTATTATTATTGGAATGATTCTATCATATTATATTATAAACGATGCAATAAATTATGTAACTTTAGGTTTTTCAATGCTTATAATAGGCTTATTGTTAATACCTGCAGGATATATAATAAATAATATGGAAAACGTAATTAATGATTATGATACATTTTTCCCAGTAATGATTAGAAGTTTAGGCACATACCTTTCACAAGTACCAAATTTGAAACAAGCAATCAAAGATTTAGCAAAGGTTGAACTGGGAAAATTAAAGAATTTATTAAAAAAATTAAATTCTGCTCTGTTTCTTGGCGTTGAAAATGACATTGCAATGCAAAAGTTCGGTTTAGATACAAACAGTGAAACTATATATAGATCTCTAAAGATATTTTCTGATACAGATAAATATGGCGGAGATTTGTTAAATGTAGGTGTTGTATTATCAGATTTTGATAATATGATACTCTCTTTAAGGCAAAAAAAATTACAAGTTTTTGGGAATTTCTTTTCGGCTTTAATAATAATGCACGCAAGTATCATAGCTATATTAGAATTTATGTCATTAATAACATATTATTTTAATAGCCTCTTAGTTCCTTTAAGCTCCGGTCTTTCTTCAACTTTCCCTGGATTTATCTCTCCTCAGCCTGGCATGGTTGTTTTTCTTAACTTAGGTACTATCGCTTTTTCCGTAATACTTGCAGTAATTAATTCGTATATATTAGCAATAACAAAGGTAGGAAGTGTAAGATCATTTTATCTATTTTTAGCTATAATGTTTATTCTAACTGGTTTAACATTAGTTGGTGTAGACGCTATAACTATGTATATGTTTCATCTATTTCCAGTTACATCTACTCCTCAAATCTAATTATCTTTGATATTTACCCATTAATAGTCCGTAACCGATCACTTTTCCTCTGATTAAATTAATAAGTTTGTCGGCGTTCACTTCTCCCTTAATATTTAGTTGATCAACATTTAGAGCATGCATTGCAAAATAATATCTATGAACACCATGACCTCTTGGAGGACATGGGCCATCGTAGCCAATCTCACCAAAATCATTTTTACCTTGTTTTCCGACTCCTTCTACAACTACATTTTTCTGTATAGCCTCATACAATGAATTTAAAGATGGAGGAATATCGTATAAAACCCAATGAATAAATGTCTTCATTGGAGCATCAGGATCATAAACTATTAATGCATAACTTTTCGCTTCGCTCAATCCATTCCATTTAAGTCTTGGACTTATGTTATCCCCATCGCATGTAAACCTTTTTGGTATAGTTTCACCATTTTTAAAATCATCAGAAGTTAAACTAAATTCACTTCCATCTTTCAACAAATACTCTCTGGGCATTTTAATCCCCGTTCTATAGTGACGCTCAAAAAATATAAATTGGTCGGTTGAGACAGGTATCATCACCTATCAGACCCGTGGCAACCTCATTCCATAAAAATAGTTTATTAAAAAATTAAAATGCTTATTTTAGAAAGAAAACTTAAATTCTTTATCAGATATAATAGATAATAGATTTTGAGGGGAAAATTTTGTGCGGAATTATTGGAATAACTAATAAAAAATGCAATGTTGTCGACAAACTTATTGTTGGCCTTCAAAGACTTGAATATAGAGGATATGATAGTGTCGGTATTGCAGTAATTAATGGAGATTCTATAAACTTTAAGAAAGGAGCAGGAGATTTAGATACAGTAATGAAAAGGCTAAGTTTTACTGATCTATCGGGTAGCACTGGTATAGCTCATACCAGATGGGCAACTCATGGCGGGGTCAATGATATTAATGCGCATCCCCATATGGATTGTACTGGTGACATAGCTGTAGTTCACAATGGCGTTATAAGGAACTTTGCCTCTTTGAAATTAGAACTCGAAAGTAAAGGACATAAAATAAAAAGTGAAACTGATACGGAATTGTTTGCTCATTTATTAGAAGATGAGGAGAAAAAAAGTGCAACATTTATTGAAGCATTGGCGAAGGCGTTAGCAAGAATAGATGGTACTTATTCCTTCGCAATATTATATAAGAAAGATCCTGACAAAATATATTTTGCAAAAATGAGGTCACCATTGATAATAGGAGTTGGCGAAAACATAAAAGCCATAGCAAGCGACTTACCAGCTTTATTAGACATGACAAAAACAGTTATATTATTAGAAGATGGAGAATTTGGATATATAAGTCCTACAAATTTTGAAATATATAAATTATTACCTGGAGGAGGGTACAAAAAACTAAACCTTGAGCAAATAACGCTTAAAGTTAAAACTGTAGAGCTAACGCCTGAGGCAGCAAGTAAAGGTGGATATCAGCATTTTATGATAAAGGAAATATATGAACAACCTAACGCTATAAGGGAGACATTCGAGGGAAATATAGAAGATCCTGCCCTAAGCAAAGCAGCTGAAATTATTTCTTCATCTAATAGAATTTTCCTAACAGCTGCTGGAACTAGTTATCATGCTTCATTGGTATTCTCAAAAATTTTAGCTAAAAGGGCAAAGCTTTTCTCATATCCAATAATATCATCTGAAATGAGCTATGTATCTTCAACATTTCAAAAAGACGATTTGCTAATAGCAGTATCACAAAGTGGCGAAACTTATGATACTTTGCAAGCGATAAGAGATGCGAAAAAGAATGGAGTAAAGGTTATAGCAATAACAAATGTTTTAGGAAGCGCTATAGTTAGAGAATCCGATTTTTCCTTATATACAAGAGCAGGGCCAGAAATAGGGGTTGCTGCAACAAAAACGTTTTTGTCTCAAATAATGCTTCTAGAGATGCTATCAGCTTTTATTTCACATGAAAGAAAGGAATTAGATAAAAATGAAAAAAATAAAATATTAGATTATTTAAGATATGCTCCAAATCTTATTCAGTCATCTCTTGAAGCAAGCGATACGTTAATACCGGCTTTGTTAAATTTACATAAAAAGAATTCATCATATATCTTAGGTAGAGGTTTAGGCTCAGCAATAGCCATGGAAGGTGCTCTAAAGATTAAAGAGATAACTTATTTACACGCCGAATCATATCCAGCTGGAGAAAGCAAACATGGTCCTATCGCTCTAGTAGAAAAAGACTTTCCAGTTTATATAGTGTCAACTAGTGATGCTCCAGAAATTGCTGGAAATGCTATAGAAATGGCTGCTAGAAACGCAAAAGTAATTGTTGTTAAACCTGCAGATTTAAAATTAGAACTAAAGGAAGATAGAAAAAGCATATATTTCGCTGATATGCCGCCTTCAAACTCAATTATAGAACTTGAACCATTTATTTTAACTCCTCTATTTCAATTACTTTCATATAGGCTTGCAGTAGAAAGAGGTTATAATCCAGATAAGCCAAGAAATTTGGCTAAAACTGTAACTGTTGAATGAGGTGATTAAAATGCTCGGAGTAGTATTAGCTGGAGGATATGGTAAAAGGCTTTTACCTTTAACAAAAGAAAAGCCGAAATCTTTTTTAGAAATTGGAGGAAGGCAACTTTTCGATTATAGTGTAGAAATTTTAAGAAATGCAGGTATAAAGAGAATAGTTGTCATAGTGCCTCCTGGATATGAAAACATGGCTTTACCAAGAGATGAAGAAGTTTACATTGTAACACAGAAAGGAGAAGACATAAGAGGAGGGATTTTTACAGCTGTTCAAGAAGCTAAGAAAAGAAATGAAGATCAAGTTTTAATCGCATATTCAGGTTTTCTAGCAAACCCAAATATTGGAAAGGCAGTATTAGATTATTATTCTACATCAGGATATCCAATTGTTATAGGTGTAGCTCCAGTATCAACTGGTTTAGAAACATATGGATTTGTTAGCATAGATTATAGAGGACAAATAACAAGCTACATGCAATCAAACGAGCAAAACAGAGGATGGTTAAAAAATAGAGGGTATGTTTTTGCAGGTATAATGGTCTCAGATATTAAACAATTAGAAATAATAGCAAAAGATCAATTTGAACAGTCCATGATGATAATGTCAAAAGAAGGAGTAGTTGGAGGTATAATATGGAATAACAAATGGATAGAAGTAGGATATCCATGGGATCTCTTAGATGCATTAAAAATTATATTAAGCGAATCAGGAATTAAAATAAGCAAAAATGCTAATGTTAGTAGATCAGCCATTATATCAAATGGAGTTACAATAGACGATTACGCAATAGTAGAAGATGGTGCAATAATTATGGGTCCAGCTTATATAGGCAGAAGAAGCCAAGTATTAGCGGGAAGCATAATAAAGCCATACACTAGCATTGAAGAAAATGTAATAGTAGGTGAAAACAGCATTATTTCATCTTCTTTGATAATGAAGGATTCCATAGTATCATCACTATCAGAAGTTAGATCTTCTGTTTTAGGAGAAAAAGCTAAGGTAGATCAATGCTCTCATTTAATAGAAGGAATGCCAGAAATGCTTCCAGAAAGATTAAAAGGCGTTACTGAATTCTTAGGAGAAGTTAAATTGGGTGCAATTATTGCACCTAAAGAAAACGTCAAGGCTTTTAGTATAATAGGAAGTGGTAAAATTATTGAATAAGCAAATACATTATTGTAATTGTATATAATAAATATCAGATTTATTTTAAAATAAATTTTTATCCTTTTTTAAATAATTTCCAAATATCTCTTCAATTTTTCTATAAACTTTTTCGTCTTCACTTACAATCTCCGGCCAAACTTTACCTTCTCTTTCTTCAGGTAGCTTTCTTGTTGCATCTATGCCCATTTTGCTTCCAAATGATGGAAATAAATTTGAAGGATCCAAAGCATCACTATGAGATCCTTTAATTATTAAAACATCGTTTTCAGGATTAACATTACTTGAGATAGCCCAAATTACTTTACCAATATCATTAGGATCTATATCATGATCTACTACTATTATAATTTTTGTTAAAGATGACTGCCCAATACCCCATAAAGCATTCATAACTTTTTTAGCCTGTCCAGGGTATCTTTTCTTAATGGAAACTATAATCATACCTTGAAAGACACCTTCAACAGGGTAGTTTACATCAACAATTTCTGGTATTATTGTTTGCATTATTGGTTTAAAGATTTTTTCTATGGCTTTTCCGATAACAGCATCTTCTAAGGGAGGTAGTCCAACAACAGTACCATAGTATATTGGATCATCTCTTAAATATACCCTATCAACAACTAATAATGGATATTTTTCAATAGGCTTATCGTAATAACCCCAATGGTCTCCAAAAGGACCCTCTTCTAATAATTGATTAGCTAATACTCTCCCCTCTATAACTATTTCCGAATTTGCTGGAACTAAAACACCATTATTAAGTTCGTAAAGCTCAATACCTTTATTCCTAATTATACCTGCGAAAAGTGCCTTATCAATAGGATAAGGAACTGGAGAAACTGACGCAAGCATAGTTCCAGGATCGCTACCTATTGAAATAGCTACTGGTATTTCATCCTTCTTATTCTCTAAAGCATTTAAATGTACATGAGCCCCTCTTTTATGTATTTGCCAATGGATAATCCCTTTATTACCATCCAAAATCATAACCCTGTATACCCCCATATTAACTGTTTTCTCATTTTCCAGAGTAATAACCATACCGAATGTAATATAACGTCCCCCATCTTTAGGCCAAGTTTTAAAGAAAGGTATTTTATCTAGTGGATTGTCGTTACCTTCGATAACATTTTCCGTAAAAGCTGCTTTGTTAGTTTTCTTAGGTAAATATGAAGACATTTTTGTTAGATCTCCCAATGTTTTTATTTTATCAAACGTCTTATATGGAATTGGTAATATTAAAGGTTGAATCATCCTAAAGCCTACTTCTTCCAAATTATTTACAGACAAAAATGATGATATTGTATCCAAATTAGGAAAAAGATTTCCAACTATACGCCAATTATCAAATCCTTTAACTTTTTCAAAAATAACTGAAGGTCCTTTTGAGTACATTAACTTCCTTAAGAAAGTTGGAATCTCTAAAATTGGAGACAACTCTTCTCTAATTCTAATAAGACTTTTTCTTTCTTCAAGCCATTCTATATAACTTCTTAAATCTCTTAATTGATCCATAAATACACCAACCTTAAATATATATGGGAAATATAAAAAGTTTACATACAAAAATAATTTAAAAATAAAAGTATTTATGAATTATTAAAATCACTAAAAATTATAAAATTTAAAAATAAATTATTTAGCAACTACCTCAACCTTCTGGCCCGTTACTTTAGGCCCTAATATAGCAATGTCAATACCTACTATTAATGAAAATACAAATGTTACTAAAAATAGGGCAGATGGACCTAATGATACTAATATTGAACCAAGCATAGTTAACAATATAAAAGTACCTAGCCTGCTTATACTATATTGAAGCCCGTCAGCAGCAGCCCTTACTCTTGTTGGAAGTATTTCTGCCATATACAAATGATATGTATTAGAAAACAGATTTAAGAAAGTAGCTAACAAAAATCCAGTTGTTTCTAATAGGGCAACACTTTTAGAGTATCCAAACAAAACTCCAAATATTCCTGCCAATATTATATACGTGACTATTTGCCATTTTCTATCAAATAACTTTTCTATAACAAATATAGATATGACCGAACCTATAAAGTAACCGGTATAAATTACAAAAGTCATTGTTGTTGATTTTGCAAATGTAAAACCTTTTTCATAAAGAACTGTTGGTGCGAGTGAAGTAAAACCATAATAAACTGCAGCTTGGAAAAACTGGAAAATTATAAGCATTATCATTCTTTTCAGATATGGCCCTTTAAAAGCATCACTTAAAGGTACTTTCTTAGTTTTTATTACTTCAACTTCGATAGGTTCAGGTAACTTTTTACCTTCTTTTATAGCTTGCTCTTCGAATTTAGATACTATTTTGTCGGCCTCGTCATATTTTCCATGAACTTCTAACCATCTTGGCGATTCTGGTATCATAAATCTCAAAGGAATTATTGATAGAATTCCTAACCCACCTATCCAAAATATCCATTGCCAATGAGTTGGTAATACAAATACTGCTATACCTGCTACAACTAAAGGAGCTAGCCATGCTATAGTATATGCTATTGCTAATCTGTTACCTCTTATAGAAGGTTGGAAAAACTCAGTTGACATAATATCAACTACCAATATTGCCTCTGGTCCTGCTCCAAAGCCCGCTAAAAACCTTAAAGCACCTAATACGTAAATGTTAGGAGAAAATGGTGTTAGCAAGTAAGCTAAACTCATTATTGCCATATTTATTAATATAACTGTCCTTCTTCCAAGATAATCTCCTATATAACCTAACAAAATTACTCCAATAAATGCTCCTAAAAAGAATATTGCTATTGTATAAAATATTGATGTGGAAATGCTTACGTGATAATAAAGGTGTATTGGAGCAACTGTAAAACCCCCGGCTATTAAATCGTATAGATCAAAAAATTCTCCTAAACTTAATAATATCAATAACTTAGTATGCAAACTTGTCCATGGTATCCTATCTAATCTTGCTGCAATAGAATGCTTATTTGAGCTCATACCCAATTTCATCACCTAATGTATTCATATTTGAATTTTAATCTTAATAACAGTTATATAAAACCCTTTTTATGTAAAGCAAATAGCTGATAAATAAAAATTAAATGTGGGATAAAAATTGGTTCAGTTAATAGATGATACGTTAAGAGAGGGGCTTCAATCTCCAGGAATTTCCTTCAAAATGGAGGAAAAATTAAAAATAGCTGATTTATTAGGTAAGTCAGGTATAGAAAATGCTATTGTAAGCTATCCTTCAGCTCATTGGTCCGAAAAGAAAATTACTGAAGAAATAATTGATAAAAAATTGATAAAAAATACCTATGGATTAGGAAGAGCCATAAAAAAGGATATCGATGAAATTCTTAGCACGGGAGCTCATATTGCATTGCATCTACCATTTAAATATAATAACATAGATAGTGTTATCGAAGATATAAAATATGCCATAAAAAAAGATGAATTGACTTCAGTAGCATTAGTTAATATTGTTGATAACAAATCTTTAATCATAGATATATTGAAAAAACTTAATGAGATTGGATTAAAAAAGGTTCAGTTACCCGATACTACAGGAAACGCCAATCCTAAATTTATGAGAAACCTAATAAAGGAAGCTATAGAATCTTTAAAAAATAACATCGATATAGAAGTTCACTGCCATAATGATTATGGGCTTGCTGTAACTAATTGCTTAGCTGCTATAGAAGAGGGTGCATCTTCTGTATCGGTAACAGTTTATGGCATAGGTGAAAGAAATGGCATAGCAGATTTATACGTAATGTATAATGCATTAAAAGAAGAAGGGTATAAATTAGATTTAAGTGAAGAAGGCTTGCAAAATTTGTATAAATATGTAGGAGAATTAATTTTAAACAAAATTGGATATAAGTTCTTTTATTATAATTTTCCAATAGTAGGCATAAATACAAAAACGATGACAGCTGGAACGCATGCATCATTTACCTCAGTATTTACTCAAGAATTGTTTTCTGTAAATGTCTATGCTGGCAAAAGCTTAATCAAAAAAATATTAGAAAAATACGGTGTTAATTTAAGTGAAGAAAAGTTAACCAAATTAGTAAACCTAGTGAAGGATATAAGCGTAAATGAAGGTAGAGCTCTTACATACAATGAAGTTTTAAAATTATCTAAAGAGGTGTAAAAATGAGAGCATTAGAAATTGGGCATATAGTTGCTGGGCCTACAGCAGGATTAATTCTATATTCATTAGGATTTGAATTAATAAAAATCGAAAAACCAAATGAAGGTGACATATCTAGAAGATTACCTGGAAGTAGTTCAGGTACTTTTCCGTACCTAAATTGGGGCAAGAAAAGCATGACACTTGATATATTTAGAGATGAAGGTAGAGAAGTTTTTAAAAAATTGATAAAGACTTCAGATGTGCTCATAGATAATCTAGCAAGAGGTGCTTTAGATAAGGCTGGCTTAGGATATGACGAAATTAAAAAAATTAATCCAAGAATCGTTTATGCGTCAATTAAGGCCTATGGTTATGGAAAATATGAAAATAGAAAATCTTTAGACTATCCAATTGAAGTACATAGCGGCCTAGCCTACATGACAGGACTCAAAGATAGACCATTAAGATTAGGGGCATCTATTGTTGATATAGGAGCTGCTATGTTTGCAGTAATTGGAGTTTTACAAAAACTTTTAGAAAGAGAAAAAACAGGATTAGGAGGGATAGTAGATGTTGGATTGTTCGAAACAGCAATGTTTTTTGTAGGCCAACATATATCAACATATCAAGTTTTAGGTAGGCCTATTTTACCTATAAATGAAGAAGGATTTGCATGGGGCATATACGATTTTTTTGAGACCAAAGATAATAAAAAAATTTTTGTTGCAGTAACAACAGATAAGCAATGGATAGATTTCTGTAAATCTCTCAATTTAGATATTTGTTATGATGAAAAATTTAAGAAAAATGAGGATAGATATAAAAATAGAAGTTTCTTAATACCATACCTACAAAATGAAATAAAAAAATTTAATGCTAATGAACTTATAAATATATTTGATAAAAATAACATAGGATACTCAATATTGAACAAACCATGGGATCTACTTCAAGATCCTCATGCATCGGAAAAAATGATCAAAATATTTTATAATGAAAGAGAGCTAAAAGTTCCTACACCACCTTTAATTAATATCATAAAAAGTACAAAAGTGCCAAGCTTAGGAGAATATACATATGAAATTCTTAAGGAGTTAGGATATAATGATGATGAGATCATTACGCTAAAGAAAAAAGGGATTATCTAATTAGGAATCAGACAAAATATTGCTAAGTATTTTATTTATTGCATTTCTAATATGATATATAATTGTCGGCTGAGAAACACCTAATTTTAAGCTTAATTCTTCTAAATTTATTTCTTTAGGCCAAGAAAAATAACCATAATTATATGCTTTGGACAAAATTTCATATTCTCTATTATTAATATTACTTGCTTCTATTATCATTTTTGAAATCCAAGATAAAAGAGACTTCATATTTACATCATTATAATTAAAATTGATTACATTATTATTGCGAGATATATCTTTAATTATGTAATCTATATCCTTTTTATTTTTTATTAAGATCAAAAATCTTTCATACCCATCTCCAGCAATGGTTGGAGTTATCAAAGCTCCTTTATATTCAATTAATGTTTTTACTATTCCATGACCTTCTTTTAATCCATTAAATAAGATACTTTTTTCACCTATCTTATCCCAATTTAAATATGAAAAATCTCCATATCTTTTCTTCCATGACTTCATTAAAGTTTCTTGATTTTTTTCTTTTAAAGTTACGAAGGCAATTATTGAGTTCATGCCTTTGCTAAATTGCGATACTGAAAAAGACAAAACCTCTCCATTAAAATCATGAGCCATTTTTGATAGACTACAATTACTTTTTATCGATAAGTCTAATATTATCATTAATTCGACCTCTTATTAATTTCATGTCTATATATGCAATTTTGACTTAATAAAGATATTTTATTAAATTATTATAATTTAATTGTTATTTTTAATTCGATAAATAGAATTTATTTTTAAATATATTTTAGATAAATAATATTAAGGTATTGGGGATAAACTTGAAAATTGGAATCATTGGATGCGGAGCAATAGGAAGTTTTCTATCAATTATTTTGAATCGTTCAGGTCATGAAATCACCATAATTGAGAAAACAAAAGGATGTAAAAAACAAAAAGTAATAGTAGAAAATATAGGTGAAGAAGAAATTAAAGTTTGCAATTATAAGGAAATTAAAGGACAAAAATTTGATTATTTAATTTTTGCAGTAAAAGCATATGATTTAGAAAAATCTATAAAAATTGCGAGAAAATATATTAATTCAGATTACGCATTATCAACTCAAAATGGTTTATATTCTTTAGAAAAGCTTGAAAAATACTATAAATCTGGTTCAATGATAATTTATTATGGACTTAATAAAATTAAGAAGTGCCATTCAATATTTAATGGAGGATCCAAATTAATCATTGGATGCAAAAATAGAGATTGCAGAGAAGAATTTAAAAACTTGGCAATAAAAGATGTTAAGACAGAGCTTGTTGATAATATAGAACCCTACAGATGGGAGAAGGTTATTGTTAATTCTGCCATAAACCCAGTCGCATCGTTATATTTAAAAAAGAACGGATTTATATTGGAAAACAAAAATGCTTATAATTTATCACTTCATATAGCCAATGAATCTAAAAAAATAGCTTCTTTATTTAAGATAAGCTTAGCTAATGATCCTATTATAGAATTAAAAAACACAATAAAATTTACATACAACAACTATAATTCGACCATTCAAGATCTTTGTTCAAATAAAAGAAAAACTGAGCTCGATTACATTAATTTAGCTTTATATAAAATTGCGAGAAAAATAGGATATCAAGCAAAATATAATTATTTTGCCTATAAATCAGTTATGGTCATGAAAGATCTTTTAAAAGAAAATAATAGACTTTGTGATTCCATATTAAATGGGTGAACATATGGAGAGAAAAAAGATAACGATTAGAGACATTTTAAAAATGAAAGGTAATAAAAAAATTGTAGCTATAACGAGCTACGATTATCCAACAACAAAAATAGTTGATGAAACAGGGGTTGATATAATATTAGTCGGTGATTCATTAGGTATGGTAGTCCTAGGATATCCATCAACTTTACAGGTTTCAATGGCCGAAATGCTTATTCATACAAAAGCTGTATGCAACGCTAAACCGAATGCCCTGGTTGTATCAGATATGCCGTTTATGAGCTATGAATATAACAAAGAGAAAGCTATATTAAATGCATCACGCTTTCTCAGGATTGGTTCTGATGCTGTTAAACTTGAAGGCGGTAGTGAATATAAAGAAATAATAAAAGGTATTGTAAATTCAGGTATTCCTGTCATGGGTCATATAGGATTAACACCTCAAAAACACAAACAGATTGGTGGATATAGGCTTTTAGGGAAAACCTATAGTGAGGCTAAAGAAATACTTAATGATGCTCTTCAATTAGAAGATTCAGGCATTTTTTCTCTAGTTATTGAATATACAGCATATGAAGTTGCTAAAAAAATAACAGAAAAAATTTCAATACCAACTATTTGTATTGGTAGCGGACCATATTGTGATGGTCAAATAATGGTTATAAATGATTTATTAGGTCTCGGAGACTATTCCCCTGAGTTTGCAAAAAAGTATGTAGATTTAAAATCAGTAATAAAAGAAGCTATATTAAATTATAAAACCGAAGTAGAAAGTGGTAAGTTCCCTGAAAAATATTGGGGTATGAAAAACAATGAAGATAAAAAGAAATTCATGGAAGAATAATTTTTTAATAAAGCAACAAATAATCAATAAAAAGCTTCGTTATTTATTCATAATATTATTAAAGATTACATTTACTATTTCAATAAAGTATTAACTTGCTTTAGCTGTGATCAAGCATATTATTTTATAAAGTATTTATAATCATTTTAGAATAATTTATAGTGAATTAATTTAAATTTTTTATAACATAAGTTTTTATAAAATTCTTAAAAAATAAGGAAAACATTATCACTAATAAAAACTTAATTAATCAAATAGGTTAAATAAAATTTTTATTAATATATTATGCATAAGAAATTTATACTCTTTAAAGAATGGTTTAATTAGGTGATTTTGTTTGGATGATAAAGAGAGTCCAAACAAAAGTACAAGCCTCAAAAAGGAATTATCTTTTTTGGAAATATTTATAGCAGGCGTAGTAGGAGCTGTTGGTACTGGAGTATTATTTTCAACTGCCGGAATGGCTGGATATGCAGGACCATCATTAATTATTTCATGGATTATTGGAGCACTATTTTATACATTTATTGCCATTCCAATTATTGAGTTATCATTAGTATGGCCAGAAGCGGGAGGACCTGCAAGGTATCCCTTATATACGCATGGAAACACTTTAAATCTATTATCATCATTTATGAACTTAGTTTGGTATCTTTTTATTCCTCCAATAGAAGCTTTAGCAACTGTTGAAGGATTGGCGTATTTCTTTCCAAAACTATTGGTTCCAAATTCTACAATACCAACACCTCTAGGAGCTATTGTTGGCACTATCTTGTTGCTTTTATTTGTTCCATTTAATTATTATGGTGTTAAGGTATTTGGAAAATCTACATTAGGATTAGGCATTTTTAAATTAATACTATATATTGTTGCAGCTTTATCAATTTCTTTTGTGTTTTTCTCGGCTAAGAACTTCACATCTCTACCCGGAGGATTTATTCCATATGGTTTCACAGGAATATTTTATGCAATACCTTTGGCTATGTTTGCATATGGTGGAATAAGAGTTATACCAGATTTTGCAGAAGAAGTAAAAGATAAAAATTTCTTGGGAAAAGCTATAATTTTAGTAGTTATTGGGCAAACTATTATTTATATATTATTTTCAATAGTTTTTGTTGGAGGTATAAAATGGGATTCTTTTGGCTTTAAACCAGGCGACTGGACTTCCATATCTAATTTACCAGGTAATCCTTTTGTTGATATTTCATCTGCTATTCATTCCAACATATCATTGTTCTTAATATTAATCGTTGCTATACTTGGTCCTTTTGTAACAGGATATATATATTTAGGTGGTGGAACCAGAGTAGTTTTTGCTATGGCCAGATCTGGATATATGCCAGAAAAATTAAAGGAAGTAAGCGAAACATATGCTATACCATATTGGTCTTTGATAGTATTTGCAATAATAGGCGCAATATTAACTTTTCTAACAGCACCTATCCATGCAATTTATTCTTTATTGGAAGATGCCGTAGTTGGCGGTTATCTAGCTTTTGCTACTCTACCAGTTGCTATGCTTTCAGCTAGAAGGAAAGGATTAACTCCAAATAATTATAGATTGCCTGTTGGTTGGCTATGGAGTGGTTTGGCTTTTATTTCTGCTTCATTAATTGCTTTTTGGAGCGGATGGCCATCTGTTCCATACGCAATTGCTATAGGAATTATTGCCTCTATTGTATTCGGATTTATATTTAAAGTTAAAGGAGATTTTAAAAAATCTATATGGTATGTTGTTTATCTTATATTCATATTAATTATGACATATATAGGTAGTGATGGCGCATTAAATATAATAGGCTTTATACCATCAACAATAATAGTTGCTATAGTTTCAGTTTTTATATTCTTGCCATGGGGAGTATTAAGTTCATAATTTTTTTATTTTTTAAATTATACGGGATAAACATTTAATGCTACTTAAATTTATAGTATATTTTTCACTAGCGAAGATTTTCATTTTAAGCCTAAAGGGCTTTATTATTAATCTATTTTCTTTATAAGGATAAAAATACCAAACGTTATCGTATTCTTCTCCCAAAGGAATACTATAATAGTCTTTTATATTACCGTTCATTAGGTAAAGAGTTGTTATATTATTATTGATTCTTCTAATCATTGCATCTAATTCAAGTCTAGGATATATCTCATTGTCAGCTAATAATTGAATTAAAGCATCTAGACCGATATTTAAGACAAATGCTGGTTTTTCCATTTCTTCAATTTCATTAACATGATCAAAATACTCTGTCAATGAATATTTATTAGCATCTATGCCATCTATTATATAACTTTTTAATAATTCATCAACTTTATTTTTATCTATACCAGCATTTAGTAAGCAATTCTTTATCTGACTTGAAAATTCTTCAGCGGTATAACTCATCATTCTTATAATGGTTTTTCGTCTTATATTTTCTGATAAATTTGGTGTCCCAGTAACCGCACCAACAATTATCAATGAAGCCAGAGCTTGAATATCAATTTTTGGATTTGCAATTATTAAATTTTGACTACCTAATGAAATTGTAAAACTGTTATTACCTACAACTACATTAATTAGTTTATTACTTCTTTTTTCTTTAACATTTTTAGGGTACAATACGGAAATTCCTTTATCTTTTCTAATAATAAAAGGTATTGATACTAAGGAAACATCTGAACCCCTAGCTTTCTTTATTTCCATAATTCTAATGCTTCTTCCTTTGATTTGAACAGTTTTCAAAAAGATTACTGCATCAACCAAGAATTCTTCTACTCCAAAACCAATATTTTCATTCCCATAAGGAACTTCCTGGATTAAAATTGTAGTAATTCCTTTAATTTTCGATAATCTGTAAAAGAAATTATGTAATATTTCCCTTAAACTTATTATATTTTCAGTAACTTGCAATAAGGGTGAAATACTATCTATAACTATTATTTTCGCACCTGTTCGTTCAACTGTGTTGAGAATTTGATTTAGAATATCTGGTATTAAATCCTTGTTAAGAAAAGTTATCTCTTCTAAATAAGTGAAAAGACCTTTTTTCTCTAACTCTTCCATATCTAAACCCAATCTCTTTAAATTTTTGTAATATTCACTTTTTGTTTCGACAAAGCTTACATAAATTGTTTTAATACCGAGCTTTGTCATATTTTCATACAATATTTTAGAAGCTCCAATAGTTTTTCCTGTTCCCGGATTACCTGCGATTAATATGACATAACCAAGATCTATCTTATCTGCAATTTCGTTTAATTCTTCAACTCCCAAAATAAACTTGTTATTTTGTTCCATTTTAACCCTAATAAATTACAAAAAATCTTGTTTAAATATTTTTCCTTATATCATCGTTATCGACCATCTTTAATATAAGTTATCTACATCGCCACCATGTTATAAGTGAACTATCAATTAATAAAATGCTCGGAAATTATTTTAACTTTATATTATCAAACTTAACAAAAATTAACATTATGTATTTAATATCTAGTTTTTAGAATAAAAAACATAAAATATACCCTATTTATTTACTTTATTTGGGAATTAAGCTTGATTTCAAAAGAAGTCTATAAATTAGCTTTCTCCGCATTCTTTGCGGATCTTGGATATCAAACAGCTGTAGTCATGTTTCCCTTAATTTTCGTTATTATTCTAAAAACTCCTATATGGTTATATGGAGTTGCTGAAGCACTTAACTATGGACTTGGAAGTTTCATGGGTTTAATTGGAGGCATAATGGGAGATAGATTTGGAAGAAAAAAGATGGCTGTTTTAGGTAATTCAATAATAGTATTTATTTCTTTATTAGGATTTTCAAAAAATTGGTGGGAAGCATTACTAATATTTATGATACCATGGTGGTTTAGGAATTTTAGGTCTCCTATAAGAAGATCTATGATAACAGAAGTAACAAGCGAAAAGGAAAGAGTTAAAGCCTTTGGAATACTTCATAGCCTTGATATAGGTGGAGCTATTTTAGCAATAACATATACTAGCATTTTGCTATACTTTAAGTTCCCAATAGAATATTTATTATTAATAACTTCAATACCTATTATTATCTCAACAGTTTTATTATCGGTATCAAATGCCGGAAAAATAACTTATAAAAGGAAAACAATTTTTAAAGGAAATGATAAAATAATTATCTTATTGATAATATCGACAACACTTTTTGGCTTGTCTCAATATAGCTTTGGCTTTCCTATAATTACAACAGCTCATTTTACTCATGAAAATTATTTAGCAGTTATAAGTTATGGTATCTTTTTAACAGCCTCATCCTTTTTTGGCCTCATATATAGTAGAACTAGAATTAATGAGTTTATGGGATTAGGATTTCTTGGATATCTAATTGCATCTATTTCATCTTTGGGGTTTGCTTTTCTATCCCCTTTTGGCATAAAAGGGATATATCCAATGGCATTCCTATTAGGTGCTTCTGTTGCATCTGCTGAAACATTTGAACCATCAATAATATCAATATTTTCAAAAAAAGAATCCATAGGAGAAAATATGGGTTTGCTAACTTTTGGTAGGAGTATAGGTATTTTTACTAGTAACTTTATAATGGGATTTCTTTATCAAATTAAATATTACTATGCATATTATTTTTCTTCTATAGCGTCTATAGTAGCCTTTTTTATAGTAGTCTACATAATCATATCTCAAGGTCGTAATAATGGTTAATTACTTAGTCTTATAGAGTTAGATGTATATATTTAATCTTTATAAGTAAAAACTAGGAGCTAAAATGATCCAAGATATTAAGTTTGAAAAAGTTATATATTCTGATAAAAAATTAGTTGAGGAACTAACGAAAAACACATTTGAATGGGGAGATTATATAAAAGAAGTTTTTGATGAATGGATTAATGATGGACTTTTTATTAAAGCTGTTGATAGCAACGGAAATATTTTGGGCATAATACACGCCAAAATATGTGATGATTTTGCTTGGCTTGAGGGTATAAGAGTTAATAAAAACTTTAGAAAGAAAGGTATTGGTAAAAAGCTAACAGAAAAAGCTATAGAATTAAGTAAAAAAAGAGTCTTCAGATTAACAGTAAATGAAAAGAATGAACCATCTCTAGCCTTAGTAAAATCAATGGGTTTTAAAGAAATAGATCGATTTTATTTTAATAGCGGAAATAGACTTGATTTTAAAAACATAATTGAAATGTATAAATTAGAGCAAAAGAAAAATATAGATTTTATTTTTAATGGATATGTTGATAATTGGGTATGGTATCCATTTAACAAATACAAGAAATTATTTTACAAAAATGATCAAATAATATTATTACAAACTAACCCTCCATTTGTTTTAAAAGGGGACAACCTGGAATTTGAACATATATCAATAAATAAAAAGGAAAATTCAGAGGGATTTATAGTATTTGAGTTAAAAATCTGATATTAAAATAATAAATAGTGCAGCAAGATCAATTTTATTTACTTTATATAATTTTTTAAGTAAAAGTAAATTTCAGTTTATAAAAAGCTATTTAAAGATAAAATTATTAAAAAATAAATTTTTTTATAGTTTAAACTTTTAAATTTATATTTTACTAATTAAAGAGGTGAAATGAATAAATTGAGTAATAGCGAAAACGATAAAAAAGCTATTTCAAAACTTTCAATATATAACTTAATAAACAGTATGATATCTAGCTCATATTCTCCATTTTTAGCCTTTATTGGTGCAACGATAGGATTACCCGGTTATCTATTAGGTATAGTATCAACTTCAGGAACATTTTTTACCAATATTTCTCAATACCTTTCATCTCTCACAAAGAAAAATCCCAAATCATTAATTTTATATGGTAATATATTGAAAAGTATCTCATTAGCAGCTTTATTTTTTGTTACTACGCAAGGTCCTCTGTATACAATTTTTGTTTCCTTAATTATGATAAGCTCTGGAATAACAGGATTTGGTCTTTCTCTTTATTTAGAACTTTATAGCAGAGTTAGCAGGAGCGTGACATTATCAAGGATATATTTTTATTCATCTCTTGGATCTTTACCAGTTATTGCCTTAGGAGGCCTATATTTGGAATATAACACCCTATTAGTTAAATATTTATTTATATTATCAGCTTTTGTTACATTAATTTCAACATTAATAGTAACTGGAATAGATTACAAAGAAGATTACACTTCAAAAAACAGTGTATGGATAAATAAAGAAGACTTTAATAAACTAAAAAAATTTTTCTTATTTAATTTTTTGTACATGATTACTTGGTCTTTTGCATGGCCTTTATTTCCTTTAGCCCAAATATTTGTATTCCATATGAATACTTTCCAAGTTGCTATAATAAATATAATATCAACTTCTTCCACAATTCTATTACAAAGATTTTTTGGATATTTTATATCTAGGCACATTAAACTCTCCTTATACATAGGTAGGCTAACAAACACTTTTTTTGCATTAGCCTACGCAATATCTCCTAACATTAACGGAATTTATCTAGCCAATGTATTAGGAGGCGTTTCAAATTCTATAAATAATGTTGGATACTTTTCATATTTAGTTGATAACTCCAAAGACAAAAGATCTGCTATAGGAACTTATAGCGTTATAATGGGTTTGTCCGCATTATTGGGAGGAGAAATTGGCGGGATAACTTATGACATTTTACAGCAAAAATATGGATACCATATATTAAGAGATATGTTTCTGTATACTGCAATAGCTAGAGGCACGGTGGCATCTTTATTTTTATTACTGTAACTATTAAATTTCAAACCGTATACTAAAACTTTGGTGATAATATTTGAAAAATGAAATTAGCATACCATATAACGAAAGAGAACTAGCAGAAAGAATTGACCATACTGTTCTTAAGCCTGAAGAAGGATATGATGGAATCATTAGAGGAATTGAAGAAACAAAAAAATATGGATTCAGATCATTAGTATTACCTTTATCCGCTGTTAAATATGCATCCGAAATTTCAAACATTAGAATATCATCTGTAATAAGTTTTCCTATGGGTAATGATCCATTAGAAATTAAGAAAATTCAAATTGAAAAAGCAATTAATGATGGGGCAAAGGAGATAGATGTTGTATTGGATCTAATAGCTATGATGTCGAACAAGTTTGATATTATAAACAAAGAAGTCGAAGAACTCACTGAACTTGGGCACCAACTTGGAGCAAAATTAAAATTTATAATAGAGACAGGATATTTAAATAAAAATAACATTATACAAGTTTCTAAAATAATCGAAAAACATGGTGGGGATTTCATTAAAACATGCACTGGATTTGGTCCTAGAGGTGTGACAATTGATGATATATTGATCATTAGACAAAATGTAAGCAAAAATCAAAAAATTAAGGCATCTGGAGGAATTAAAACTGCAATACAAGCGCTTCTTTATTTATATGCAGGTGCTGATATTTTAGGAACAAGTAGCAGCATAAAAATAATAAATGAATTTAATGAAGCAAGAAATTATTTTAAGAATTTTGATTAACCATAATTTAGTTAAATTTCTTTTTATCAACGCTTTCTGTTAATTCTCGCTCTTACTAATTCAATTACCGAATTATAAATAATAACCAAAATAGTTACAAAGAATATTATATGAGCAATAGCTATAGAAACAAAGCCAATTATAAAACTTATTAAAAATATTAATCCTAAAAATATTCTTAAATTAATCTGCTCCTTAATACTCTTCGTTGATCTCTGGTCAAAGACACTTCTGTAGTCATTTAAGATACTTCTTAGCATAAGAGACCATATAAAAGATAACGCAGCTAAAGTCCCTGATAAATAAAAGATGTCTCCTACTTTCAAAACCTCAGGTAAAAGTGAAATTATAATTAATAACAATACATCATAAAATGGAAAAGTATTTCTCTTTACTGGATATTTAAACCTGTCCATTATATACCTCCACCAAAACCATACAACAATTATGTTAACAAAGATATAATCTATAATGTTAAACAATGTAAAACTATTCGATAAAGATTGAGCGCTAAATGCTAATGCTATAGCTACTATCATTGTAGATAGCTCTAGTATCAAAACATTAGTTGTTAGTTTTTCTTCATTCAAATCTTATTCACAATTCATAAATGACTTACTTCTAATATAAAAATCTTTTAAAAATTGACCCAAAGTGATTGATAAACATCATAAACTACATTATTAGGATATTATTCTAAAGTGTTAATATTTTTAAACTAAAATAAAATATGTAAGAAATGGATTTTGGTGAAATTTTATGGGATCTATAGCATTAGTTAATGGAACTATATACACATCGTTTTCACCTTTTAGAAAAAGCGGGGGTGTTTTAATCTATAATGGCCTTTATAAAATTATTGACAACAATGATAAAATTATTAACTTTGCTAAGAAAGAAAAGATTGAAATAATAGATCTACAAAATAAATTCGTAATTCCTGGATTTATAGATGCCCACATGCATTTAGATGAACTTGGAGAATTCATAAAAGGGATAAATTTAAAAGAAATAAATTCAATTAACCAGTTATGTAATTATATTTCTAGAGAAAAAGACAAATTTAAAACGTGGATATTTGGCCATGGATGGGACCAAGAAAAATTTATAGAAAAAAGATGGCCTAATCATCACGATATTGATAACTGCTCCAGTGATAAACCCTTGTTTTTTTCTAGAATTGATCTACATTCCGCTCTAATAAATCAAAATGCCATAAACATACTTAAAAACGTAAATCAAAAACTATACGGAATAGAAAAATTTCCAGATGGATCTCCTACAGGTATTATTAAAGAAGAGGCATTTGAAGAACTAAGAAAAGTATTAAGAGGAAGCAGAAATATTGATGAACAAAAAGAAATATTAGAATTAGCACAAAACGAGTTGTTAGCAAATGGCGTTACATCTATAGGATTTATGAGCGTCGATGAAAAGACATTAACGTCTCTAATAGAGTTAATGTCAGAAAATAAGCTTAAGATTAGAATCTCAGCGTATTTAAAACCTGAAATAATGAAGAAATCAAGAGAAATTAAGAACGATGATATTCTTGCAATAAAAGGAATAAAGTTATTTGCTGATGGATCATTTGGATCTAGAACAGCTTTATTGTCATATCCTTATGATGATGAGCCTACAAACCATGGCTATGAAGCTATGAGTAAAGAAGATCTACTAGAAAATTGTATGAGAGCAAAAGAACTAAACCTAAAAACTGCAATACACGCAATAGGAGATAAAGGAATAGATAACGTAATTTGGGTCTATGAAAGGTGTGGAAAAAGGAATAGGATTGAACATGCTTCGCTTATTAGAGATGATCAATTTCCTAAAATTGCAAAAATTGAACCTTTTGTTGTTGTTCAACCTCATTTTATAATATCAGATTATTGGATAATAAACAGAGTAGGAAAGAAAAGATCTACTTGGGTATATCCTTTTAAAACATTGATAAACTATGGAATAAATGTTGCGTTTTCAACAGATTCTCCTGTTGAACCTATAAATCCATTTTTTACCATTGATTCAGCAGTAAATAGAGGGAAAAATCAAAACATTGAATTATTTAAATATACACAACATGAAGCCTTTAGTATTTTAGAAGCCTATAATGCTTATACAAATGACTCTTCGTTAGCTATAGATAGGAATGATATAGGTAAAATAGAGATAGGTAAAAAAGGAGATCTTATAATTTTAGACAAAGATCCCATGGAAGATTATTTTTATAACAAAGTATTAATAACTATTATTAATGGAGATATAGTTTATAAGAGCTCAGATCAAAATCTAATACATTGATTTTCATAATAAATTGATTTATTGCAATTCATTTAATTAAAACGTTTTAACTAAAAATAAAACATTATTAAAGCGGAGATGAAATAGATTTGAAAGTAGGTTTAATCGGATTAGGAGTTATGGGTTATAGGATTGCAGCAAATTTAAAAAAGGTAAACTTGCTTAATTTTGTTTACAACAGAACTTATTCAAAAGCTGAAGAATTTTCCAAGATTTATGATGTTAATATATCAAAATCAGTTGAAGAATTAGCAAAGAATTCCGATGTAATATTAACGGTTTTATCAGATGATGATGCAGTTTCTGATACAATCTACAAGATCTTACCCTATGCGAAAGGGAAGACTATTATAGATCTATCAACTATATCTCCTACCACGAGTATAAACTTAGCGAATAATGTATTCTTAAATGGAGGATTAATGTTTGATGCACCCATGATGGGCACGTCAGTCGATGTAGAACAGAAAAAAGTTTCAATAATAGTTGGCGGTCCTAAGGATCATTTTGAAGAAGTAAGAAATTTATTAAGTAACACCGCAGGAAAAATAATTTATGCTGGTAATAATGGTATGGGACTTTACATGAAATTAGCAGGAAACATGATTTTCGCATCATTTATTAATGGATTAGCTGAAGCAATTCATTTTGCTGAACGTGCTGGAATCTCCAAAGATGCTATAACTGATTTATTCCTAAATATTAGCAGTACTAGATCTCCAGCAAGCATTTTAAAATTATCAAAAATGGTAAATTCAAATTTTGATGTACAGTTTGCATTAAAACACATGAGAAAAGATACGGAGATAATGATAAGAGAAGGACAAAAACTTAAAGTTCCATTACCAACTACTTCTTTGATCTCTAATTTATTAAAAATTGCTGAAGGTTTGGGATTTGGGGAACTTGATGTGTCCTCAATAATAGAACTATACAGAAAAGGTACTCCCTAATTATTTAAGGTAATATTTTTGTGACAAAAATAATTAGCTTATGGGGGAAAAGTATTATCGGAAAATCAACAATTACTGCATCAAAATGTTATGTTAGAAAACACAGCTTCTTTTCTTCTAAAAATAAAAATTAATGTTTAAATAAATAATGTTTAAATTTATGAAATTCTACTATCTAGTACTTTATATCCATAAGCATATGTATATTCACTTATATTAGGAGATATTATTGTAATTATAGTTCCATTGCTTGCTAAATATTTTATCATAGTTACGTTTCCAACACTATAATATGCTCTTAAAGCTATAAGATAATGATTCAGCTTAGCATTTGACACGTTCGATAATATGCTTTCGTTTACAGTTTGATATAGATTTGAGTATGAGAAATGCTCTATTATGTAAATCGTTACATTTGCTGCTTCTTGTGCTGCATAAACTCCTATATATGTGTTTGGAAACCATGGAGAATCGGATATCCCTCTAACTATAATCCATGGAATTCCAAGTTCTGCATTTACATAAGCAAAACCCATGCCTTCGTTTTCTCCTGCATCAGTTTGATACAAAGCATTTTGATCCAATTGCCAAACTAATGGTTCAGTCCATTGATTAGCGGATCCTATTACTCCAACAATAATTTGAGATTTAACTAGCCCATTTATAGTACTATTGCTAGATATATTAGATGCGGGTAAATAACCTAGTTGAGCTTGTTGTGCAATTTGTACTAAACCAAGAGAAGCAGGAAATGCAGCAATATAAACATAATTTTTATCGGTTGTACCTGGGCCATAACCATAATATGAGGCATTTTGCAAAGTTGGACCCACTTCTCCATAACCGCCTATTATAGAGTTATTAATTAGGCTTTTGTTGCTTACAACCATTTCTACACCTGTATAATCACTTTGAAATCCTCTATTATGATAATGAATTGATGACTTATCAACAACATACGCTCCAATAACGACATCACCAGGTAACACATAAGGATTTCTAGAACCTGCTGTCCCACTTAATATGTTAGCTATTATATGAAAATGAGTATCCATAATATAAGTAGCTAGTTCAGCTGCATATTCTTTTTCTCCACTTCTTACATTAACTACCCATTGATTTCCTATTTTACCAACGTAGAAAGTATAACCACTTATATTAATTTCTGTCACATTTTTCATCACAGCCAATATTGGTGCCTGCTCCATAGCCATAGGTGTAACTATACCTATCATTGGAATAGAAAATAAATAAGAATTGCTTGCAGTATTATTAATTGATGAATTGGTCTGCTGATAAATTTTGGTCTTAATACTGTATTCATAAGCAAAAAGGCCAAACCCAATTATAGCTAAAGCCAAGAAAATTACAGCCGCTATCTTAATTGTGTTAACCATTTGTGATCACAAATACAAAAAATTGGTATACATTTTATAAACGTTTCGAGTTTTTCATTAGATATTTTATTTTATTACGTAAAAACTGTTTGACTCTACATATAAGAAAATAATTTACTTTGATAAATAAACTTGATCTAAAATTTAAATATCTTAGATTATCATAATAACACTGGTGAAACCTTGTTTGATAATTATAAAGATGGGTTTATCAACGTCTTTGGCGTAAACCTTTATTATAAAATTTATGGACATGGTAAAAACAAAATGTTAATACTTCATGGTGGACCAGGCGGTTCTCATGATTATCTATTACCATTATCATCATTTGCAAGAGAAAATAATACAGTAATTTTTTATGATCAATGCGGTTGCGGAAAATCAGAAGAAGCAAAGGACCTTCAAAATTGTGCCAGATTGGAATATTATGTTGAAGAGGTAGAAGAAGTAAGAAAGAAACTAGCCAAAGATAAAATTATATTACTAGGTCATTCTTGGGGTGGTCTTTTAGCATTAGCTTATGCTATAAAGTATCAAAATAATTTAAAAGGGCTTATAGTTTCAAGCGGACTATCAAGTGTTCCTTTAACAGTTAAAGAAATGAGGAGATTAATAGAAAAATTACCGGAACAAACTAAAAATACTATATATGAATGTGAAAGGAATAATGATTTCTCGAGCGAAAAGTGCACAAAAGCTGTCAATGAGTTCTATATAAGGCATCTTTTTATGTTCCACAGATTTCCAGATTTTGTTCAAAATACCTTTAATTCTATTTCTAATAGGAAAATCTACAAAATAATGAATGGACCCACTGAATTTGAAATAACAGGATCTATCAAAGATATAGATATAACTAATGATATAAAGAATATAAATATACCCACATTGATTTTAGTGGGTGAACATGATGAAGTCACACCTAGAGTTGCGCAAGTTATACATGATAACATAAAGAATTCTTTACTGTATGTTATTCCAAATTCATCACACCTTAACTTCTTAGAAAATCCAAAATATTATTACAATGCAGTTAACAACTTCTTGAAATCAATAACTTCTCCATAATGAATTTTAGTTAATTAGTATATTAATAGGGATCTATGAAAAGTACCCATTAAGTATATCAATTAACTAAAACTTTGTTATAAAATCTTTTTAAATTATTCTAGGAGTATTTATTTAACATTGTTCTGAAAACAGAAAATCTTTAAAAATTGTTTAAAAATAAAAATTTTTAATAGCCAATAATCATTAATAGTTAGGGTTAGCAAAAGATGCAAAAAAGGGTGCTCTTAACAGGGTTTGAACCTTTTTTAGAATTTAATTATAACCCAAGTGGAGATATAGCAAAAAAATTAAATAACTTTGAAACTGATAAGTACAAAATTTATGGGATCGAATTACCTGTTATTCATAAAGAAGCAATAAAGATTCTTGATAAAAAATTTTATGAAATAAAACCTGATCTAGTTATTGGCTTAGGATTGGCTCCTGGAGCCACTGGAATAAGAATAGAAAGGGTAGCTATAAATTCCTATTACTTTAATGATGAGAAAGAAATAGATGATTCAGTAGAAGATGGACCCGCGGCTTTATATACAGGCCTGCCCTATGAAGAAATAAGAAAAATTTTATGGTCAAAAGGAATTCCAGCTTATTACTCATTCCATGCTGGTACATATCTTTGCAATGAGGTATTTTACAAGATTATGAAGTTAGCAAATGAAAAAGGTATTAAAGGAGGATTTATTCACATACCTTTAACGCACAAACAAGTAATCGAGATGAAAAAATTTAATTATCCATCATTAGATGAAAATTTAATTATCGACGCAATAAAGCTAATAATAGATGCTAGCATATAGTTTTGATTTTTCAAAATTAATATTTTATTAAATATATATATGGTAATACGCATATTATTATAAGATGATAGGCGATTGAGTTGAGCTTTGATCTTCCAACAAAAATAATAAATAATCTAGGAAATGATATAGTAAAATCATATAAAACTACTTCAACTCAGAAAAAATTTTCTCTAACTTTAAAAGATATAATTGGTAACGATGATTTGAACGAAATGGAAACCAATGTAGAACTCTATGAATACTCATCAAGATTTTTCAATAACAAAAAAATCATACAAGATAAAAACTTTTTCATGATAGGAATTGATTCAAGTAGCAGAGCAATAATGACTCCTGAGGCAGACATAATGATTTCTGCCGTTTCAATATCTGGTCAAGGACCTGTAGAGTTAAGTGATTGGCCATACCTATATCCGGATTTAGCATACATACCAGTAAAGCCAGAACCATTCATATATGTAGCATCGGATGACTTAGATTTATCTGATAATTTGAATGGAGCAATCAGTCAGATAGGCTTCTTAAATAGTGAGGATGATATATCTAAATTTATGGATTATTCAAGGCTCAAATTGGAGTCTTGGGCGCTTATTGAACCATCATATGCCTTAGGAAAATATTTTAAAGGCAAAAATAAAAAATTTGTTGTATTGCTTGATGGCCCAATATTTTTATTAGACAACAAAAATGATAATTTAAAGTTCGAACTAATGATAAATAGAGCTAAAAGTGTAGAATTGCTGGAAGCACAAAATATACCTGTTATTGGAATAGTAAAAAGGCTAGAGAGAGGGAAAATATTAGGAAAATTACAAGAGTTTTCAGCCATTTTTGATCAATGCATAGGCCATTATTCGAATTTTAATGATTTATTAATAATACAAAAAATGTTGTATTCCAGCTGCTATAATAATTATTATGGAAAAATACTAACGACCCCTAAAATTAAGATTAAATCCGATGGATTAGAAAAAATCGTAGAATATGTATTAATACCTCCGAGCAGATATCAAAGTATTAGTAAAGGAAGAATATTTAGATTGGAGTATACAGAAAAAACCTTAGAGATATTAACTAACATCTACAATACAGAACCTGTTCAAATGTTAATTAATGATTCCATAACAAAACAAAGCTCGGAATCTATAACAATTGCTTACAGCGATAAGAGGGGTAAAATGATAACTCAAGTTTTAAAAGATTTGCTTATCAATACAATAGTAGGTAGAGGCGCCCCAATATCTTACGATACGCTGAGAGAGGCTGAAGCTGAATGGATAAAAAGGAAACAATAGGCTTAAATGAGGAATTCTTAAATAGTGCAGAAGATCAAGCAAATAAACTTGAAAAACTATTATTGATGTCATATGAAGAAGCTAGAAAAGATGGAAAAATAATTGGAAAGATTTCTAGATATGGAGAAGTTAAAGTTGAAGAAAATTCAGAGATAGAATTCATAATTGACCCTGCTACATATTACTCAGATTCTGACGCACCTTTTCATAAAGTTGGGGATTATTTAGTTGTAATAGATCCAAAGGATTTGAGAAAAGTTTTGATAAGAATAAAAAGTATAATAAGAAAGGATGAATTAGCAGCTATAGGGTTAGAACCCCCAATAAGCCAAATAGTAAATAGTGTAGAACCTAGAGGGTTAATAACAAATACTCTAGTTAAGGGAGAACTCGTTTTAGAAATGACTAAGGATGATAAAAATCCAAGGCCAGCTACAAAAAGCATAGAGCCTCAATCACCGGTAGTAGATCCAAATCCTGATATTTTAATTAAGCTATTAGATTTACCAAGAGAAGGAATAACTTTAGGGGCATTAAGTACACCTTCAGGCCTAGTAAAGAATGGTCAAATACCAGTTAGGTTGCCTCTTAGTGCTCTTTATCATCATATGCTTATATTAGGTACTACTGGAAGTGGGAAGACAACATTACTAAAAAATTTGATAGCAAGCTTATATAATCAACTTGAAAAGCACCCAATATCTATAATTATTGATTTAAATCAAGATTTTGTACAGTTACCAATACCAAATAATATAACTCCTATTCCTCAAGAAATAGCAAATAGTTGCTATAAAGATGTTAGGCAACTTAAAGGTATAATATCCGTAGTCCCAATATCATCAGATTTAATAGAATCTAAATTAGACGTGAACATGATTGATATCAATAAAACATTTAAAGAAATTGCAAAAAAATACTTTTATGAAACTTTTGGACCTTTAATAAATAATAATAAGGTAGAATTTAACCAATTTGAAAGAAATAAAACAGTGATTTTACAGACTAATAATCCATTTAAGCTAATATTTATTCCATACGTAATAAATACATTAGAAACAAGTACAGACAATCTTTCTCCGTTATTACCAGGTCTTACTCCTTTAGCAAAAGATCTTCTCAAGAAAATGAGAGAAAAATTCAAGAAAAAACATGGAGTTTATTCACCAATTCAAGCGATTTATGGAGCTTTATCAATATTTATAGATAAATCAATTTACAGATCTTTTAATAAAAACTATAATAAAGATAATTATGATGAAAAGGACGAGCCATTAGAACAAGCATTAGAGTATGTTAAGCCATATATAATCAATTCTGATAATTTAGCTATAGAAAATATGACTGTAGATAACTATGACTTCACAATTCTAGATGCTATAGGAGAGTATGTTGATATATTACTCAAAGCTAGATCCCATGAAGAAACAATAAAGGCTTTATATAGAAGAATATCTTCACTCATTGAAACCCAAATTATTGATATTTTGGTACCGCAACAAAAAAAGTTAATACCTATTAATGAACCTGATTGGAGCACTATAGTAGATCTGAGTAATGATGAAAACATACCTATAATTTTAGACTTAAAATGGGGATTAGACTTAGCTGGATTCGATGCATTAAGGGCTATAACTTATAGGACATTAGATAAATTGATATCGTGGAAACATAAGTCTTGGGCAAAAAGAATTGAAACACCTAACCTTATGGTAATTATAGACGAATCGCATCAATTTTTCCAAAATGAAAGCAAAGTAAAAGAAGACTTAGATGCAATCAGGCAAATATCAGCAATGATTTCAAAAATTGCGCGACTTGGAAGAGCAAGAGGTGTTGGCCTAGTATTCAGCACTCATTCTCCTTCAGATCTTAATGATATTATACTCCAATTAACTAACACTAAAATTATATTGAGAACAGAAAAAAGCCAACTAGAAAAAATTTCTGTTCCTAAGGAAGCATTAGAATATTTGCCAAGGCTTCAAGATAGAATGATGCTTGTAGAAAGCTATGCATTTAGAATGGGCTATGTCTTTGCACAAACAACTACGCCTTTAACTGCCCATTATGATATCTCAGCAAATATAACATATTATTAAAATCTCTAAACGCACATATTAATTGGGTGCAGTTATTGAGCCACGTGTTTACGAGAACTGGAGATGACGGAAGTACCTACTGCAATCTATTAAAAACCAGGGTTCCTAAAGACCATCCTATAATAGAACTAATTGGGACTTTAGATGAAGCAAATAGCTTTATAGGATTAGCTAGGTCGTTTTTACCGCCATATATGAAAGACATTGAAAATGATCTTAAAGATCTTCAATACTTAACGTTTAGAATAGGGTTTCATGTTTCTGGAGTAAAAGCTATTAATGAAGAAGATATATCTAAACTAGAAGAATTGGCGGATAAATATTATGGTTTAGCGCCCTTAAAGCATTTTGTTTTACCTGCAGGTACACAATCAGCATCTGCGTTGCATGTTGCTAGAACAGTAGTAAGAAGAGCTGAAAGAGCTTTAATAAAAGCTGGTAGAGAATTTAATTTTGATGATATTGTTTATAAGGCCATTAATAGGCTTAGCAGTGCTCTTTTTGCTCTTGCTGTTTATATAAATAAAGTATCTGGATATCCTGAAGAACCGGTTTCTTTTAGGTGATATTGATGGGATTAATAATAAAAGAAATGAAAGCTATTGATTCATCTTTTGTCTCAAGTGATGGAAATGGATTACCTTATATATTAAACGGGAAACCATTAGAAGGCGAAATAAGAATATGGAAGGAAAATATACTAGACGAACCTTACAATTTTGGATTACCCGATCAAAATGATATAAAGAAGGCCATGGAAACATCATTAAACTCTGACTCCCTAAAATCTACTAATATTTATAATAGGATTGAAGAATTAATAGAGATATCAAGTAAGATAGAAAAATATGAAGAAAACATATCAAGATTAATATCATTAGAAACTGGAAAAAGTATTGAATTGTCTAGAGAAGAGATTCAAGCTGCTGAGAAGATTATGGAAAATTCGTGGGCTTTCCTATCTAATACAGAAACCTTAACAAGAGACGGACCTATATCATTTGTCTCAGATTCAAGCAATACAATAACTCAAGTAAAATTAGAAAAAGGATTAAGCATTGTTTTTCCAGCATATACTTCTCCATTTTTTACAACGATTTCTTCAATAACTAGGTCATTAATCTCAGGAACACCTGTAATAGTTAAGCCTTCATCATACTCTTTAGCCTCTTCTCTTTCAGCAATTTCTATGTTTTCTGACTCATCATTATTTGAATCCATTTCGTTTTTACCAACAAGAGGTATGTCTTATATTAATTTATTTGATAATGAAGAATTTGTATATTACTTTTATGGGAAAAAAATCAATTACAAAAACTTAATGAAAAACCTCTCTGGAAGGTTTATTGCTAATTGCTCTGGAAGGGTAGTTGTTGTTTTATGCAACTTACCTGAAAATGTTGATTTGCTTTCCAACATAATAGCAAGGCTTTCACTAAAACATTCTGGTCAGGCATGTGGTTCAGTTAGCTGGTTAATTTCACTTGAACACTTGAAAGATAACATAATAGAATCTATTGCTGATAGATTTTCGCAATCACTTGTCGGAAATCCATTAGAAGGAAAAGAGGTTGGACCATTAAAAAACAAAGAAATTGCCGATAGATCAACAAAATTAATTAATGATGCGATTTATAAAGGAGGATCATTGTTAACCGGGGGGTTAACAAATGGAAGATACATTGAGCCTACACTTATTGATAACATAGCTAAGAATTCAGAAATACTTTGGAATGATGTAGAAGCACCTGTACTAACATCAACAAGTGTTTCTACCTGCACTGAGGCCATATCTATAGTAAAAATGATGTCAGGAACAAATATTACAATAATATTTGGCAATGATAATATAATTAACAAACTAGCTAAATCTAAAAAAGGTGTTGTAATTAAAGGATCTGATAAAATAGAAACAATTTTAAATTCAATTTGTTACTCTAATGGAGACCCTATTAATGGAATAGCGAAAAGCCCCTTTCCAGGAGAGTTAGCTTTTGACAAATCTTTAATAATTTACTGAGTCGTTGGGGCAAGCAAATACCTTATCTTGCTCTTATCTGGAGCGTTAAATATTAATTCTATAGGCTTTTCGCTAGAAAATCTAACTTCAACTGTTTCAGCGATCTTAGCTAGATTTAAAACATTTTTTAAATAGTTAACATCGTAGGAACTAATGGATTTATTCTTAGTTTCTATTTCAATTAATGAAGTAGAACCTTTAGACAAATTAACTTCAGCTCTAGGTCCTTCACCTTTAGCTCTTATCTTAAAACTATTTTCATCAGCTTCCAGCTCTACTATGTCCCCGAAGGAGCTAGCGTCTGATAAGATTTTCTTAAAAGTGTCACCAATAACTACAACTCTTGTATCAAAATCTATCTTAATATCTTTGGGAACATCTATTGAGACTTCTATGTTTGGTATTAGATATTTCTTTATTACATCCCCTTCAATTTTAATTAATATATTTTGATCAGAGACTAAAAATGTGACATTATCACCTTTCTTGCCTCTTGATACTATATTACTAAGGGACTGCACATTAACTCCCATGTTTATTTCCTTCTCAACTTCATACTCTAAAAAAGTCTCATATGGCATGTTAATTTCTATGTAAGCTATCTTTCCTGGATCAGTAGCAACTATTTTTATACCTTCTTTTTTTATTTCAAAGTTTGCTTCCTCTATTATTTCAGATAATGTTGATGTTATTTGATATAAAACTCTAGAATCTGGATATTTAAATTTGGCAGATGCTTTTCCTATTTGTGATTCAATACTAGATTCCATTTTTAATCCCTCTTATTTATATAACGTTAGGGGATAATAAAAATAATGAGTTGATCAAAATGATTAAGGACTATATTAAATTAATAAGACCATTAAATGATATTATGATAGGTTTTTCCGTGATTGTTGGCTCATTTATCGCTTCTGGAAGACAAATTCCTCCTATAAATTCTCTAATATTTGGTTTTTTAACAGGATTTTTCATATCTTCAAGTGCAATGATATTAAACGACATAATAGACATAAATATAGATAAAGTAAATAATCCTAGTAGGCCTTTACCTTCAGGTAAGATAAATACAAATAGAGCATACTTTTTATTTTATCTATTTACATTTTTAGGTTTAATCTTCTCCTTTTTAACTGGTATAATAACATTCATTATAGCCTTGATATCTTATTTTATAGCAGTTCTATACAATAAGAAAGGTAAAAAATCTGGATTCATTGGAAATGTAATGGTTGCATACTCTATGGGGGTTCCCCTATTATATGGGGCGGCTATGATAAATAAACTTGGTTTGAATATCGTGATTTATTGGTTAATGATATTTTTATCAGGTATAGCCAGAGAAATAACTAAAGGCATTTCTGATGTCGAGGGAGATAAAATTGCTGGAGTTAAAACATTAGCAGTAATTTTTGGAAGGAGAACTGCAGCAATCTTTGCTTTTCTATTTTATATTATCGCGGTCTCTTTAAGTCCATTACCAGTTATCATGAATAAAGTATATACAATGATATATATAATACCAATATCCATAGTTGATATAATATTTATTACACTATCGTTACTAACTATCATAAAACCTACAAAAGAAATATCTACAAAAAACAAAAATATTTCCTTAATAGCTATGCTTATAGGATTATTAGGTTTTTTAATGAGCACAAAACCTTAGGTGGCTGAGATGAAAGATATAATAGCAGAGCTAACACCATATAGCAACAAAGAAAAACTTTTGAGATATGCAAAAGATCTAATAGAGTACTCAGATATTATAGATATACCAGATGCTCCTTTAGGAATGCCTTCACCCTCTTCTTCAATAATATCTTGCTTAGTAAAAGATAAGTTTGATAGCGCCAACATAATTACCAACTTGCGCTTGCTAGATATAAATAGGCTTAACTTAATTAACACAATTACTGCTCTTAAAATGAATCAAATAAATAATTTCTTATTAGTTAGAGGAGATCTACCGCAAGTAGGGAAAAAAATTGATGATATAACGCCAGATGAAGCTATAGATATAATAAGATCAAAGTATATCGATACAAATCTGGGATTATTATTAAATTTAAACAAACCTATTCGCGAAATAAATGACAGAATAGAACGTAGAGCCTCATTTTATTTGATAACAAGGCCATGGTTTAGTGAAAAACTGGAGGAAGTATCAAAAAAAGTTAAAGGACAAAGATCTAAACTATATTTGTATTTTGTTTTAATTACTGAAAAAAATAGAGAATTTTTATTAAAACATTTACCTATTGAAGAATTGATTCAAATGGAAAAATTAGATGAAGCCATTCAAAAAGTTGAAAACTACGTGGATGGAATTTTATTTTCCTCTCCGATGGATCATGAGGGATTAATCAACTCATTAAAAATATCTCACAAATTTATTTAGGCATTATTTAAATTATCATTTGCAAGAAACAAAAAAAGTAAAAAATTAAATCCATAACAGATAAAAGAAAAGTTCTTTATGCGAGCAGAAAATGGAATAATTCCTTCTAGAAAATCGTTTTGTAATTGCGAGAGAGTTCCTTAGACTAAATCTCTTCTACGAGGATGCTCTGGTATTTAAATATTATCACTTGATTAAATAGTCTAAGTATCTGATAATTATTTTTAATTATTCGAAAATTTATTATATTAAACCTTTAAATTTAACACAAGATCAATTATTTTATCATTAATGGTAACAAGTAATTAAGATATTTAAACCTTTAAATCAATGAATTGGATAGGGTATCCACATGGAAGATTATAGCAAGTTGAGGGCTTATACTTTCGTAAGTACTTCAATATCAATATTTCTATATGGATTTTCAGTAACTTTAGGTTCATTATTAACACAAATAAGTTTTTATCCAAAAAGTATGGAACTATACCTACTTATAGAACCGCCAGTATCTCTTTTATTGGGAAATTTTTTGTTTAGCTATATTGCAGATAAATACGGTAGAAAACCAGTATTAGTAATCACTCCAATATTGTTTTCTATTGGCATCTTGCTATTTCTTCTTCTTAATCCTTATATATCATTAATTGGAATAGGCCTCTTTCTCTTTTCTATAGCAGGTGGAGATGAACCAGCTATCATTTCTTATTTGACCGAAAATCTAAGCGCGAATGATAGGGGTAAATTTATAATGCTAATTACAAATTTTGTTAATATTGGAGCTCTTTTATCATCCATTATCTTTATATTCTTCGAAAATTATACAATAATTAAATTAACTATAACATTTATTTTAATCCTTTCTCTTACAAGTTCTTACTTTTTTAGAAAAAAACTCCCTGAATCTAAAGTCTGGGTTTTATCCAATTCAAAAAACATAAGTTTTATAAATGAAAATCACAAAAGAATTCTGCCTTTAATATTAATATCAATTTCAACGATTTTAACTTATGGTTTAATATCTTGGGTTATCGGGCCATACTATTATCCTAATTTAACTTATTATATAGTCTTTCTTTTTAATTTAGGAAACATTGCTGGTGGTCTTTTAGGTTATTTTATTATTAGTAAAATAAAGAGAACTTCATTTACATTATTTGGTTTTTTTGGTGGGTCTTTAACTTCACTAATTTTACTATTAATTGTACACTCATTTAATAATTATATTTTGTTTTTATCATTAATATTAACAAACGGTATTTTTACTCAATTAACCTGGGGCACTAGGCTAGTACTTGAAGGAGAGTTGCTTAGAACAAAATATAGAGCAACAGGAATATCTGTAGTAAGAGCATCTGGTTGGATTATTTATATATTTTCGGCCATATTTACTTATAGTTTTAGCATTGCCTTTTTCCAAATTTATGATATATTATTTTGGATAATTGGTTTGTTAGGATCAGCTTTATGGTACACCTATGGCTTTGATACGAATAACTTGCAAATAATAAAGCTTGATGAAATAAATTTATAGTTTTATCATTATAATAAAAAGCGAATTTATTAACTTTAATAATGCAAATATAATGGGTGAAAATTTGGAACTTAAAGGAGTAGTAGTTCCTATGGTTACACCTTTTAAATATAATGGCGATATAGACTATGAAGGACTAAAATGGCTAATAGATTATACTATAAATAATGGAGTTAACGCCTTATTTCCAAATTCAACTACTGGTGAATTTGTTAGTTTAAGAGAAGAAGAACAAATAAACTTTGTCAAAAAGACTATAGAATTTTCAAATAAAAAAGTTCCAATATTACCAGGTATCACAACAAATTCAACGCAATTATCTATTTTTCTAGGAAAGACCTACTTAGATTATGGAGCAGATGGATTAATTGTTATGCCCCCATTTTTCTATAAGTTGAAAGAAAGCGAATTATATATGCACTTTTCCACAATAGCTAAATCTCTAGATGCTCCAATTATATTATATAATAATCCTTTCACAACAGGGACTGTAATACCAATAAGCATATATGAAAAGTTGGCTAAAGAGCATAGCAATGTGATCGGGGTTAAGATAACATATGATAACTTTGATTATATAAGAAAAAGCATTGAAGTTATGAAAGGATTAAGAAAGAATTTTTATATATTAACAGGGATGGTTCAAATGTTCTTACCTGTGTTAATTATGGGCGGGGATGGAACTGTATCAGGGTTAGCAAATGTATTTCCTAAACTACATGTTGAATTATATAATGAATTTGTAAGTGGTCACTATGACAAAGCTTTAGAATTAAATAAAAAAATCTTACAAATATCAAGGATCTATGACATTGGTTTTTCTAATTCAAGCGCAACAAAAGCTGCATTAGAACTAATGAATTCTCCAATTAAAAGTTACGTTAGGATGCCATTAAGAGAAGAAGATGCTGAAAATAAAATAAAGATAAAAAGAGTAATAGATGAAGTTAATAAGTACTAGCTTTTCTCCGATCTATTGTAAAGGTGACTCCTATCATTTTGCAACCCCTAATAATTTAGGAACTTAGGTTATTCAGGGTGGAATGATAGATTATAAAATATGCCATTATAATATCTTGGATTGAAATGTAACGAGTTTAACAGAATATGAGCTGCGTTTCGCCATTAGATGAGGGAGACCAGTTAAATAACAGGATTAAATTCTTTTAAATTTGTTTCAGGATTGTATACTCTTGAAAATGATCCATCGATTTTTAATATAGTTAATTCAACTAGAGGATCTACAGTAGCTCTAATCAGATGTCCTCCTATTAATTCCTTTTTAGGTGATGCTAATCCAACGTGTATATGAAGCCTTGGCTCATTTTTGGTTATACTACCGTGCATAGAAACAAGTTCATACCTTTCATTTATATTTATTGAATCATAATTAGATCCATTAAAATAGCCCACTTCAAAGTTTTTCAACATGCCTATACCTGTTAAAATGATACCAGCATTTATATTATATAATACTGCAAGATTTTCTAATTGAAACATTAAATCTTCATCTTTATCTAACTTTGCAATAATAAAATTTCTATCAATTCTATGTTTCATATTAATTCACCACAATTTCTATTTTATGTACAAAACTTTTAATTTTTTAGCATAAATATAAAATTGTGATACAAATGAAAGTTGGTATTATTGGATTAGGAATAATGGGATATAGAATAGCCAAAAATCTTGCCAAAGATGATATATTAAATTATGTGTATGATAGAACTCCAGCGAAGGCCATGGAGTTTAAAAAAGAATTTGAAAATGTTGAATATTTTAATAATCCGACAGATCTTGCAAAAAACTCTGATGTAGTTATAACAATACTTTCTGACGATAATGCCGTAACATCAATAATCAAACCTCTGATACCAATTGCATCTAATAAAATAATTATAGATATGTCGACCATATCCCCAATAACTAGTTATGAACTAGCTAAAGAAATAAACTCCAAAGGATATTTTTACGATGCACCAATTATAGGAACTTCAATAGCTGTAGAAAATAAATCAATAGTTATACTAGTTGGCGGACCCTATGAAAAATTTGAAACAGTTAAAGAGATTTTAACACATACTTCAAACAATATAGTCTATATGGGTGGAAATGGGTTTGGCCTTAAAGGAAAGCTTGTTAATAACCTATTAATAGGGGTTTATATGGCAGCTCTTTCTGAAGCATTTAATTTTGGCCTTGATTTGGGATTAACAAAAGAACAAATAGGCGATATATTATCAAAGCTAAGCAGTGCCAGGTCCCCAACTAGTGAAATTAAAATACCCAAGATTATAAACGGAGATTATTCAACACAATTTTCAGTTAAAAATATCAGAAAAGATTTAGATATAATTATTAATATCTCTCAGCATTATAATTCCTTAGTTCCTTTAGCAAGCTTGACAGAAAACCTTTATAAAATTACTGAAAGCTTGGGTTATTCGAGTCTCGATTTCTCTTCTATTTTCGAGATGTATAGAAAACTAACATTAAAATAACTTAAATCTTATTCAACATATTTCTCAAACATGTCTTCAAAAAATTTTTTAAACTCATTGTAATCTCCACCTAGCAATCTATATTGCGATAAAAGTCCTGAAAGTTCCAATGTCATATATTTTGCATCTTCTCTTAACTTATAAATACGAAAAACTAGTGATGCCTCTTCGGATGATACTTCTGCTAACCTGCGTAATAATTCTTTGCATGAGTCATTATATACTCTATTATTATATTCCTCACTGCTTCCATTTGGTTTATATCCTTTAAGATCTCTTCTAATTCCATTCTCAGAACTTCTAATTTCTTCCTTTTCTCCAAAATCTCTTCGATTATTTCTTCCTGATTTATACAATTCTTTTCCATCTCTTCTCATTAAATAAAAGTTTTTTAATGTATGAATATTTTTCCATTTTTATGCTAGATAAAGAAGCTTTAAAATGCTATAATCTAAAAAATATGTATTATTGCTTATAAATAGTTATTTGTTTATTATTTTACGGTGAAGAAATTGTCGGAGAAAGAAGAAAAGAAAACAACAAAGGCAAAGAAAAAAGGTTGCTAATATTTTTATGATTACATGTTTTTTACTTTAAATATTTTTCTGTTAAATATTTTATTAGATATTCTGGGTTATATACTTCGCCTATTTTCATAAGTAATAATTCTTTAGGTTTATATGTAGATCCATACTTATGAATTAAATCCCTTAACCTATCTTTAATATCATTAAATCTTTTTTCATTTATAAGGTCATATAAAGGTGTATTTTTCATCAAATATTCTCTTATCTGAGCTGCAACGATGTTTCCTAATGTATATGTTGGGAAATAACCTAGATCTCCATGGCTCCAATGAACATCTTGAAGAATTCCTTCACTAAATGTTTTAGGTCTAATTCCTAAAAGCTCTTCCATATTCTGATTCCAAATTTCTGGTAGTTCATCGACTTTTGTTTCACCTTTTAGCATAAGCCTTTCTAACTCAAATCTTAACAATATATGGAAATTATACGTTAATTCATCAGCTTCTGTTCTTATTAAACTTGGTTTGACGCTTGCAAAGTATCTGAAAAGATCCTCATCTGTATATTTTTTAGTAAATTCTAAATTTTTATCTAATATGGATTTTACTATGCTAGTGAATTGATAGCTTCTGCCTATTATATTTTCCCAGAACCTACTTTGACTCTCATGAATACCTAAGCTTACTCCTCCACCTATTGGCGTCATTTTTAGATTTTCATCTATTTGAAGTTCATAAGTAGCATGACCAAATTCATGGATAACGCTGAATAGTGATCTTTTAAAATCATAACCTTCGTATCTTGTTGTAATCCTAACATCATTTATACCTAATCCTTGAGTAAATGGATGAGGGCTTACATCTAATCTGGCCCTATCCCATGGATATTGAAGTAAATTTAAAATTTCTATATTAACTTTCTCCATTTTTTCTTTCTCATATTTAATTTTTTCTAATTCTGGCTCAAAATAGAAATATTTCTGTGATATTACCTTATCTAATAATCTCTTTAGATTAGGTCTCAAATAACTAAATATGCTAACAACGTCTCTTGCTCTTAATCCTTCTTCAAATAAATCTAATAAGGCATCGTATGGCTCTTCTTCGTATCCAAGTTTTTCAGCTTTTTCTATGTTAAGTTTAATTATTTTTTCCAAATAAGGTGCAAATATTGAGAAATCATTCTTTTCTCTAGCTACTTTCCAAGCATGAAAAGCCTCTTCAGAAGTCTTTGATATCTCATATATTAATGATGGAGGAAGTTTTTTGAATATTGATATTTCCCTATCTAAAACTCTAACAACTCCCTTTTCGTAATCATTTAAATTATCTTGATTTTTTGCCTTTTCAACTAGCTGAACAAAGCTATCACTCAACAAAAGTTCTTGTAATAACGTGCTTAGTTCAGCAAAGGCATATCCCCTTTCTTCGCTACCTTTAGGAGGCATATATGTTTCATTATCCCAACCCATTAATCCCATAGCATGACCTATTGACCATATTCTTCTGTATTTATTTAAAATTTCCTTAACAACTTCGTTTTCAAACATAGTTATCACACCTGTTTAATGAAATATTCTAAGTAATATATTTTTATTACAAGAACTAGTTTTTCTATACAATATTGGTCATAATGTAAAGTATTTATTTTTCACTATGGTTGTACTAATTGGTGTATAAAATTGAGTGCAAAATCTGATATAGATTTGTTGAGAAGTTCTGTAAGAGAATTTTCTGAAAAGGTTTTGTCTCCAGTTGCTAAAAAGATTGATAGTGAAAACTATATCAGTCAAGATATTTTAGATCAAGTATCAAACATGGGTTACTTTGCATTAAGAGTCCCAGATAAATATGGTGGGCCTAATTTATCAACAATGGAATCAGTTATTGTTGTTGAAGAGCTTGCTAGAGCATCTGGAGCTGTAGCAATAATGGCCACAGTTTCAGGTACAATGGTTGCATATCCATTAGTTCACTATGCTAGTGAAGAAATAAAAGAAGAATATTTAACAAGGTTAGCAAAAGGTAAGATAGGTGCTTTTGCATTAAGTGAACCCTGTTGCGGTTCAGATGCAGCTAATATAATAACTAGAGCAGAAAAAGATGGTAATGATTTCATTATAAACGGTAGGAAGACTTGGATTACTAATTCAACATATGCAGACTTCTTCTTAGTTGCAGCGAGGACTGGTAAACAGGAAGATAGGCATAGAGGTATATCAATTTTTGTTTTAGATAAGAAGGATTGCATTGAGATAAGCAAATTAGATATGATGGGATATAGAGGAAGTGGCACTAGTGAATTGTTGTTTAAGGATTGCAGAGTGCCTAAAGAAAATCTAGTTGGTGAATTAAATAATGGTTTTAAAATAGTAATGGATGGGTTAAATGAAGGAAGAATAATTACTGCATCAACTGGCTTAGGTATTATGCAAGCTGCATTTGACGAGTCATTAAATTATGCAAAGATGAGAGAAACTATGGGAAAGCCAATAATAGAACATGAAATGGTTCAAAGCATGATTGCAGATATGAAGGTTAAACTGGAAGCATCTAGATTATTAATTTATAATGCTGCACAAAAGATTGATAACAATGATATAGATTATCCTATGTGGTCATCAATAGCTAAATACGCAACTGCTAAATGGGGTGTTGATTTGGTTAGACTTGCTATGCAAGTTGAAGGAGGTTTTGGTTATAGCAAGGAAAGCAATATAGAAAGATATTATAGAGACATAAAGATGATTGAAATAGGTGATGGAACAAACGAAATACAAAAACTAGTTATAGCAAAATCTTTAATGGGGAAAATTACGGCTATAAAAAAGTGATAATAAATATGTCAATCATAAAATATAAATGTTTTCGTTTAAACAGTTTTTAAATAAAATATAATACAACTATGTATTAGGTGAGGAATTTGGGTGATATTAAAAAAATTGGTATTATAGGTTCTGGAACAATGGGACACGGTATTGCTGAGGTATCTGCTTTAAATTCATATGATGTGGTTTTGATAGACATTTCTCAAGAGATCTTAGATAACGCTATCAATAAGATAAGCTCAAGCCTATCAAAACTTATTGAAAAGGAAAAAGTTAATGAAGTTTTAAAAAAAATTAAAACCTCAACAGATTATAAAGATTTAAGAGACTGTGATCTTGTAATAGAAGCTGTTCCAGAGAATTATGATATAAAAGTTAAATTATTTAAGGAAATAACTAATTACTTAAAAAATGATACAATTTTAGCTACTAATACTTCTACAATACCAATTAATGACCTTGCAAAAGAAACAGATAGGAAAGACAAATTTATAGGAATTCATTTTATGAACCCCCCTATACTAATGCCTCTAGTTGAATTAATTTTAGGAAAAGACACCTCTAATGAAACCCTTGATAAAGCAATAGAATTTGTAAAGAAAATAAAAAAGGATTATGTAATTGTTAAAAAGGATGTGCCTGGGTTCTTGGTTAATAGGATTAATACTAAAACATTTTTAGAAGCCATGATAATGCTTGAAGAAGGATTTAGTAAGGAAGATATAGATACTATGACAAGGTTTAGACTTGGATTTCCTATGGGATTTATAGAATTATTGGATTACGTAGGAATAGATGTTGTTTACAATGCTTTAAGTGAAATGATAAAAAGAGGAGAGAAGCTTTTTATACCAAAAACTTTAGAAATAATGGTTAAAGAAGGAAAAATAGGTTCAAAAGTAGGAGTAGGATTTTATAACTATCCAAATAAGATCTTCAAAAAGCAATTATTGGTACCAAAGGAATCAATGTATAAGATAAATCCTGCGAGAATAATTTCAGTCGCAGCTAATGAAGCTGCATGGTTAATAAGCAATGAGGTAGCAACAAAAGAAGACATAGAGAAATCTATGACATTAGGAATGAATTGGCCTTATGGACCTTTGCATTTTGCTGATTATTATGGATTAAATAATATAATAAATTTATTAGAAAAAAGATACAAAGAGACTAATTATGATTTATACAAAACTGAGCCTTATTTAGTTACAATTTCAAAAAATGGTTTAGGTATTAGATCAGGTAAGGGATTCTTTGAATATTTTTATTCAATCGAAAATATGGGTCCTGTATCATATGAATTAGTAGAAAATTATGCTATAATAACTATAAGAAGACCTAATAAATTAAATGCTCTAAACGAAGAAGTATGGAGAAATATTAGAATATTCCTAGAAAAGGCTGAAAATGATAAAAGGATAAGTTCTGTAGTATTAACTGGCGAAGGAAGTTCTTTCTGTTCTGGAGATGATATAGAAATGATGAAAAATTGGACTAATTCTGCTATAGCGAAGAAGTGGCTAGATGATTTAGCCTGGCCTTTAGTAAACACAATGCTAAATTATACAAAACCTATTATAGCAGCTGTAAAAGGTTATGCGTTTGGAGGCGGTATGGAATTAACAATGCTTGCAGATATAGTTATTTCTACAGAAAATGCAATATTTTCCATACCAGAAGCTGTTATAGGAGCATTTCCACCAATAGCATCTCCTTTGGGTACATACTTTACAAACAAAAAAATTGCTAGATATGCCTTAACAGGGGACTGGCTTGATGCAAAAGAGGCAGAAAATCTTGGATTAGTTGATATAATAGTTCCAGAAGATCAGCTAGATATAGCTATATTTGAAATCACGAATAAATTAGCGAAAATGCCTCCTCTATCGCTAAAATCAGTTAAAAATGCTATTAATAACTCTAAATCAATTTTTGTAAGTTCTCTTAAGAACTCTTTGAATGAATTAGTAATATTAGCTGATTCAAAAGATTTTGCTGAAGGAATGAGAGCTTTTCTAGAAAAAAGAAAGCCAGTTTACAAAGGTGAATAAATTTTATTGCATATATGTTTCTATTTTTATATTATTATCTTGTTTTTCTTCATTAAGTATTAGAAATGAACCTTTATATACTTAATTGGATACATTAAATTAATGATAAATCTGTGGTGATAGCTATGATTGAAGGTTTTCCATCTACTATAAATGATTCATATCAATTAAATCTCTGGAGGGTAATAGATTATGCAGCAAAAATACATTACGATACTGAGGTTATCTCATATAGAAACTTGCAAGGCGGAAAAATTCACAGAATGACTTATAAAGAAGTTTATGAAAGAGTTAGGAGAATTTCAAGTGGATTAGAAAGCTTAGGGATAAAACCAGGAGACAGAGTTGCTGTTTTAGGGTGGAACGATCATAGATATTATGAATCTTATTTCTCAATAACTGGTTTAGGCGCTGTCATGCTACAGCTTAACCAAAGGCTTGCTATAAATGACTTGGACTATATAATAAAGCATTCTAAAGCAAAAGGAATTTTTGTTGATGAAAGTCTTATTGAAATTGGAAATGCACTAATTAAGAACAATAATCTGGACTTTGCTGTAATAATGACTGATGACCCATCAAAATTAAACCTTAATTTTAAAAACAACATATATAATTACGAGGACTTAGTTAAAAATAATCCTCCGAAGAATTATGAGGAAATAAACGAAAAGTCAGCTGCGACAGCATGTTATACTTCAGGAACAACAGGTAAGCCAAAAGGAGTTTATTATTCACATAGAAGTTTAATATTGCATGCCTGGGCAATAAATGGTGTGTTAAACTTTAAGCCAGAAGATACTTTCGCAGCAATAGTTCCATTATTCCATGCAAACGGTTGGGGAGCTCATATTGCTGCAACCATGATGGGATCAAAAATTGTTTTGCCAGGAAGATATACGCCTGAAAGTTTAGCAAATATCTTAATAAATGAAGGAGTCACTGCTTCAGCAGGAGCGCCTGCGATATTAATTCCTTTATTAGAAGTTTTCAGAAAGATGGAACCCAAGCCAAAGCTAAATAATTTAAGGTTCATTTCAGGAGCAACAGAACCACCTTTAGCCTTAATGATGCAGTTAAAAGAATTTGGGATGAACATAATGCACGCATACGGTGCAACAGAAACAACTCCACTAGTTACAGCTAACTTACCAAAGAAGAAGATAAAACAAATGAGCGAACAGGACCAAATAGAAAATGCCAGAAAGCAAGGGTTACCAGTATTTGGAGTTGAAGTAAAGATTGTAGACCCTGCTGGAAAAGAGCTTCCATGGGATGGAAAAAGCGTTGGAGAACTGTTGATAAAGGGTCTATGGATAGCAAATCAATATTATAATGATGAAAGAAGTAAAGAATCCTTCATTGATAATTGGTGGAAGTCTGGAGACGCTGCAACTATTGATGAGAATGGGTATGTAAAAATTGTAGACAGAATAAAAGATCTAATAAAAAGTGGAGGCGAATGGATTTCAAGTATAGATCTAGAAAATTACCTAATGGCTCATCCTGCAGTTTTAGAAGCATCAGTAGTTGGTGTTCCTCATCCTAAATGGGAAGAAAGACCCATTGCTCTAGTTGTGTTAAGAGAACAGTATAAAAATAAAGATTTTAATGAGCTTGAAAAAGAATTAAAGGAACATTTGTCAAAAAGATTTGCTAAATGGCAGATTCCGGATAAAATATTCTTTGTAAATGAAATACCAAAGTCAAGTACAGGAAAATTTGATAAAAAAACTATTAGAGCTCAGTATAAAAATATATACAATGTTTAAAATAAATTATAATTTTTAACCTCATGTTTCCATCATTTTCTTTAATTCATTAACTGCTCTTTTAACCTCCTCAATAGAATCAGGATTTTCAATTACTGGAGATATATTGGCTTTTCCTTCTTTTGCTACATCTCTTATAATTCTTCTCATAATTTTTCCGCTTCTGGTTCTTGGTAAATCCTTTACTTTCACTATTTTCTCTGGCTCGAAAGGTTTGCCTAGCTTTTCTGAAACTAAACTTTTTATTTCTTTTACCTCTTTATCAGTAATGTCCTTATTTGGTCTAGGTATTGCAAAGCAAACTATAACCTCACCTTTTACTGGATCAGGGTAACCAATGCATGCACTTTCAGCAACACTTTGATGAGAGTTTATTATTGTTTCAACTTCTGCCGGTCCAATTCTTTTGCCTGCTACTTTTATAACATCATCAGCTCTACCCAATATATACCAAAGACCATCTTCATCAATTAATGCATAATCTCCATGGAACCATACTCCTTTAAACGTGCTCCAATAAGTTTCTAGATATCTTTTCGGATCCTTCCAAAGCCCTCTAGTCATGCTTGGTGCTGGCTTTGTAGCAACAAGATATCCAGGCCTATTTCTTACCGAATTACCATAATCATCAAATACATCAACGCTCATTCCTAATCCAGGTCCCCAAAGAGTTGAAGGCTTTAAATTAACTACAGGGCTTGGCAAAAGGAAACATCCTAATATTTCTGTTCCTCCACTCAAATTAATTAAAGGTCTCTTTTCCTTGCCTACATCTTTCATTACCCAAAACCATGTATCCTCATCTATTGGCTCTCCAGTATTTCCAAATGCTCTTAAACTCTTTAGATCGTGATTTTCTAATGCTTCATTACCGAAAGACTTTAAAAGCCTTGCTGCAGTTGCAGCAAATCCGAGATGTGTTATTTTAAATTTCTCAATAAGCGCCCATACCTTATCTTTACTTGGATAATCTAATGCTCCCTCTAATGAAAAGTGAGTTGCTCCTAAAATTTGTGTTCCTATAACTTGCCACGGGCCCATCATCCATCCGATATCAGTAATCCACCATAATATATCATTATAATCTTTTATCGATCCTGGCTTAATATCTAGGTTAAAATAATGCTCTTTCGATGGCTGTAAAATAGATCCTATTTGACTAATTACTGCCCCTTTTGGATTACCTGTTGTACCACTTGTAAACATAAGCAGTGCTGGATCCTCAGATTCTGTATCTACAGCATCAAAATTTGGCCTTTTACCATTTATTGCAGAATCAAACCATATATCTCTTTTATCATCCCATGGCATATCTATTTTGTTGAATCTTTTTGCAACAATTACTTTTAAATCAACACCTGATTTCTTTACAGCCTCATCAGCGCTTTTCTTAAGCTCTATTATTTTTCCTTTTCTATAATATCCATCTGCTGTTACTAATACCTTTGAGTTTGCAGCTTTTATTCTCTCTGCAACTGCGTCTGGAGCAAATCCGCTGAAAATTGGATTAGCTATAGCTCCTATCCTAAAGGATGAGTACATTGCTATTACAGTTTCTGGCATTAAAGGAGCATAAATTGATACAACATCACCTTTTTTTACACCTATTTCGCTTAGATAATTGGATAACCTATTTACTTTATCAAGCATTTCTATATAGCTTAAGTTAACTATTTTACCATCTTCTCCATACCATATCATTGCCGTTTTGCTTCCGAGTCCATTTTTTATTATTCTATCAAGAGCATTATATGATATATTAATTTTTCCTCCTACATACCATTTAGTCCATTCTATTCCTTGAGATGTATCATATACCTCTTTAAATTTGCTAAACCATTCTAGATCTAACCAATCTGGTAAATTTCCCCAGAACCACTTCAAGTCATCTTGACTTTTTTTAACTAAACTGCTATAGTTATCAAAATTAAATTTTTGCATAAATTGAGCTACGTTAGATGTCTCTTTTAATTCCTTTGGAGGGGTCCAGATATATACCATTCTCCCACCACTTAGTCTGTGTACACCGTTATGTATATTAATATACTCAGAGTATTTATACAAGTTTCCTTCAAAATACATATGGGTGTGCTAATGTCCCGTGTGGCTATAGTTGGAGTAGGATGGTATGGTTTTAAGCCAACGACAATTGATGTTTCATTTCAAGATATGATGTTCGAATCATCAGCAAGGGCCTATGCCAATGCAAAAATTGATCCAAGATACGATGTAGATGCATTTGTTGATTGTCAAGAAGATATGTGGGAAGGTATAGCAATTTCTGATGAATTTGCTCCTGAACCGATAGGTGGAGCTTTAAGGCCAACTTTTACAGTTGCTGGAGATGGATTAGAAGGGATTGCTCACGCATACATGCTTATAAAAACAGGTCATTTTAATGTAGTATCTGTAGAATCTCATGGAAAGCCAAGCGAAATTAAAACTCTACAAGATATTTATAGATTTGCATTGGATCCCTTACATGTTAGGCCATTGGATTATGTTAATCCTTTATTTTATGCAGGCTTAGATGCTGTTGCCTATATGAAAAGAACAGGTGCTAAAAGAGAGCATTTAGCTATGGTTGCAGTAAAAAACAAAAACAATGGGTTAAGTAATGAAAGAGCATCTTTTTCAACAAGAATAGATTTAGATTATGTATTATCGTCTAGCTATAGTATATATCCTATGACAAACTATGAGATAGCCCCGTTTAGCGATGCAAGCATAACATTTGTTTTAGCCAATGAAGATTATGCAAAGAAGTTAACAGAAAATCCTGTATGGATAGAAGGAATAGGATATTCTACAGAAACTGGAACTGGAGCAACTGAATGGCATGAATGGGGAAAGATGAAATCATTTAGAAGTGCGGCTCTTATGGCATATAAAATGGCAAATTTGAATGGAAACCCACAAGTAGATTTTGCAGAAATAGAAGATAGGTTTAGTTTTATGGAATTATTGGCATTAGAAGAGACTATGTTAGTAAAAGAAGGGGAAGCTCATAAAATGTTGGAAAAAGGCGATTTGAATCGCGATGGATTTTTACCAGTTAACCCGAGTGGAGGGAGTTTATCCATGGGAGTTCAATTGGAGGCAACAGGACTTTCTAGACTCTTAGAAGCATATCTCCAATTGACTGGTAAAGCAGGAAATCACCAGTTAAAAAATGTTAGAAGGGGCTTGGTTGCATCATGGAGGGGGGTTCCTACATATACAAGTATGGTAGCCCTTCTTTCTGTATGAGGTGAAAAATATGAGATCTAATATATTTATGAAGGATAGGGTAGCTATAGTTGGTGCAGGTATAACAACATTCATGAGAAGAGCATTAGAAACTCCTAGAGAATTAGCATGGGAAGCAGCTAAGATGGCTTTGGACTCTGCTGGGCTAACTCTAAGCGATATAGATTGTGTTGTTATAGGTTCTGCTCCTGATACTTTTGATGGAATGCACCTCAAAGGGGAATATTTGGGAGATGGTTCGGGTGCAATAAATAAACCTATGACAAGAGTATATGTTGGAGGAGGAACAGGAGTTTTCGTTCCTGAATCAGCATATTGGCATGTTGCTAGCGGTGTATGTAAGAAAGTTTTAGTTGTTGCTGAAGAAAAAATGAGTCCTGCTCATCCACATCCGCAATATGTTTTCAAGTATATATGGGATCCAATAATTGAAAGACCATTAGGACCTAATTTGCTATGGATATTTGCAATGGAAATGAGAAGGTACATGGCTAAATGCGGTGCTAAGAAAGAAGATATTGCTCTTGTTAGCGTTAAAAATAAGAGAAATGCTTTAGATCATCCCGCTGCATTGACTGCTGCTAATATAACTGTAGATGATGTTTTAAAGAGTGAAACTCTTGTCTGGCCTGTTAACTTGCTAGATGTTTCTCCTGTAACTGATGGAGCGGCTGCTTTAATAATGACATCTGAAAATGTTGCTAGAGAAATTACTGATAGTCCAGTTTGGGTAGATGGTATAGGATTTACTTTAGAAAATCAACATTGGTATAATAGGGAACTGGCATTTCCAAGGTATTTAAATTATGCAGCAAGAATGGCCTATAAGATGGCAGGAATTGAAAGACCATGGAAAGAAATAGACGTTGCAGAACCTTATGATCCATTCGATTATAAAGAGTTACATCATATAGAAGGTTTAATGCTCGCTAGACCATGTGAAGCGTGGAAATTAGTTAGAGAAGGATACTTTGATAGAAATGGAGAATTACCAACAAGCCCAAGCGGAGGCTTATTAGGCGTAGGAAATCCAATAGCTGCTGCAGGACTAATGAAGGTTGCAGAGCTTTTCTGGCAACTTAGATACGAGGCTGGAAAAAGACAAGTCAAGAAACCTGTTCATAAAGCAGTTGCTAATGCATGGGGAGACCTCATGCAAGCTGGTACAGTTATAGTTTTAAGTAATTAGGGGGGTGTAATGTTATGAGCTCAAAGATAAATAAGTTACCAGGAATAAAACTGAAGGAAAAGGAAATGTATTCCTTAATAGGACTTGTTGAAGATATGCCCCAAGCGAAGTACGACTTTGCAGCTGGAACAACAATATCAAAGTTTTTAGAAGGACTAAAAGAAGGCAAGATATTAGGAAGAAAATGTCCAAAGTGCGGAAGAATATTTGTTCCTCCAAGATCTTATTGTGAATGGTGCCATGTTGCAACAAATGAATGGATAGAGGTTCCCCAAACAGGAGAAATACATACAGCAGTTATTACATATATATCAACAAAAAGAGAGAAAATAGAGAGGCCAGAAGTTGTAGGAACAATAAAACTTGATGTGCCTGGATACAGAGATGGAGAATACGAATTTGCTGGTTTGTTCCACAAGATATGTGTTGATCCCCAAGATGTAATAAGCGGAAAAGCTATAGGAATGAAAGTTAAAGTAAGGTGGAAGCCGAAAGAAGAAAGAAAAGGAAATATATTAGATATAGAATGTTTTGAACCATTATGAGGTGATATGTATGAGTTATGATAAAAGAAATAGAATGGAAGATTTAGTTATATTTCCAGGAGAGCAAGAAGTTGAAAAATACGTGTATACGCCGGGCATTCACGGTTTGGAGTTTGCTAAAGGATTAAAAGAAGGAAAAATACTTGGCATGAAATGCAAAGATAAAATATACGTCCCACCAAAAACATTCTGTCCTGATTTTACTCAAGGTGAATTGATAGAAATTAATGATGAATGGATTTTAGTTTCATATACAATAGTATATCAAGATATGTACAAAAATAACTTACCGAATCCAAAAATTATAGGCGTAATTAAGCCTAAAAATGCTGAAACAGGATTAATACATCTATTAAATGTGCCTTTAGATAAACTGGAAATAGGCATAAAACTTAAGCCCGTATTTAAGCCAGAAAATGAAAGAAATGGTACCATAAACGATATAAAGTATTTTGAATTAAGCTAAATTTATTTTTCTAAATATTTCATAAATAATTTTTTCCTAAATTTATATAAATTTCAAATTATTAGCATATAAACAATTCGTATAGTAGGAACTATGTGGGAAAATTTAAATATTCAAAATTAAATACTATAATGTGTACAGGTGAATAATATGGAGGGTGAGCTATTTTCTTATAAAAAGATAAGGAAGATGAATGAGGAAGGTCTCCAAAACCCCGAAAAGTTTTGGCGTGATAGACTAAATTTAATTACATGGTTTAAGGAGCCAGTAAAAATATTAGAAGGTAATCCACCTTATGAGAAATGGTTTGTTGGAGGAATTTCAAATTTAGCATATAATGCTGTTGATAGGCATTTACCAAATGAAGCGAATAAAGTAATATTTTATTGGATGGATGAAAGAGGAAACAGTAAATCTGTTACATACCAGGATTTATATTATGAAGTAAACAGAGCAGCTTATGTTTTGAAAGAAATGGGAGTAAAACATGGAGATACTGTATCTATGTTAATGGCAAGTTCCCCAGAAGCAGTTGCATTTGGATTAGCTGTTCATAGACTGGGAGCAATTGCTGTGATACATTATGTTGGATTAACAGATGAAATTATTGCAACAAGGTTTATTGATACTGGATCAAAATATGCTGTAGTATTTGCAAACACAATTAATGCTGGAAGTGAAATTAATATAAAGAACTATTTTGATAATGTAGCCAATAAATTTAATTTACCCGTAGAAAAAGTCCTTGTTGTTAGTAGAGGTTTTTCAAATTTCTCTTTAAAACAAAATAGGGATTTGGTTTACGAGGATATTGCTCCTAAAGGAAAGGTCTATGTACCGCCAGAACCAGTAGAAGCGAATGAAGTAGGTACGATTTATTATACAAGTGGAACAACAGGGAAACCTAAAGGAATAACGCAAACCCAAATAGGATATCCTCTCTCTTTAAATTGGACCTTTAGAGGATTATATGATTTAAGACCTAACGATGTATGGTGGACCGTATCTGCTCTAGGATGGCCTGTTTGGCCCATGGCTAATCTCTATACAGCACCAGTTTCTAGTATAACATCTGTTCTTTTTGAAGGTTTCATAGGAGCAAGGCCAGATTTATGGTCAAGAATTATAGAGAGATTTAATGTATCGTTGATATGGTCTTCCACTACTTCGTTATATACACTAAAATCAATAGGAGATGAATCAGTTAAAGCTGGAGATACTTCTTCGCTAAGAATTGTTCTAAACACTGGTGAAACATTAAATGTAGGTTTCTTCAAATGGTTTAGGGAAATGCTGCCAGATGTATATATAGCAGATGCATATTGGTTTACGGAACACCTTTCACCAGCTGCTGCAACTCCATATGGCATAGGAGAAATACCATTCAAGCCAGGTTCAGCAGGCATTGAATTTCCATTAAGCAAGGTTGTTATAGTAGATGATGATGGGAATCCATTGCCACCAGGCAAAAAAGGTTACATAGTGTTAAAACCATATTCTCCAGCTTTAGGAAAGATGTGGAATGATCCAAATCTGGAAAGATATAGCAAAGTATATACATCAAGATTCCCAGGTTATGTATTCTTCGGGGATTATGGATATATGGATTCTGATGGTTATCTATTTGTATTAGGTAGAGCTGATGATGTATTAAGGCCTGGAGGAGAGAGAGTTGGAACTATGGAAGTTGAAAGCCTCATAGGTTCTCATCAAGCAGTTGCAGAAGTTGCTGCAACCAGTATGCCGTCTTTTGAAGGAAAAGGAGAAAAATTGTTGCTATTTGTTGTTCCTAGAAAAGGATATACTCCAGATCAAAACCTAACAAATCAGCTCAAAGAATATGCAAAGAATTCTGGTTTCATAATTGATTACATAATTTATGTTAATAAACTTCCCAAAACCAAGAGCGGTAAAATAATGAGAAGATTGTTAAGAGCAACTGTTAGAAACGAACCCCTTGGCGATTTATCGACTTTAGATGATCCTGTTGCGTTTGAAGACCTAAGGAAGAGATACGAAGAGTTTAAAAAAGCTATGACAGAAAGCTAATAATGGTGATTTTTTATATATGATAAAGGATATCTCATTTATTGATAAACCTATTTTTAAATTCTTTGATGAAATTTCAGAAAAGAATCCTAATCAATGCAGTTTGATTCAATTAGAAAATTACCATTGTATAACATGGCATAAAATGAAAATATTATCTGATAAGATAGCTGATTTCTTATTAGAAAATAAAATTATGGAATCTCAAATCCTATTTTCTGCTCATAATACAATAGATGCCGTTATAGGATTGCTTGGGATAATGAAAAGCAATAATATAGCAGTTTTAGTTGATCCTTTAACAATATCTGAAGACCTAAAAATGGAAGTTGAAGATAAGAATATAAAATTTTCTTTTGTCTCATGGCAATTTTATGAAAGAGAGGCAAAAACTCTTAAGGAATTAGGTATTGAACAATCATTTGTTTTGGATGGCCAAGTTAAGGAAAGCGAAGGAACACCAAAAGTTATTTATTTTAAAGATATATTAAGTAAAAATTTTACTACTCATGAAAAAACAATTGATAATTTAGAAAATACATCTGTAATAATGTATTATGCTGGGATTGCAGGAAGAACGTTGCAAACTTATCACTCCTACAAGGGTTTATCATATGCTGTCCAAGCACTATCCAAGACTGTTTCGTTCGATTTCAAACCAAATTCATTAGTAATAGCTCCTATCACTCATGTATTGGGTCTTCAGGTAAGTCTTTTAGTTCCCTTATTTAATGAAGGAACTGCTATAATGCTTCAGAGATGGGATCCTAAAATTGTAAAGAATTCAATAAAAAATTTGAATATTAATTTTATGTCTGCTGCACCCATGTCGTTCGATTCGCTTATAGATGAGATCACTCAATCAAATGAAAGCTTTAAAAATACAATTAAACTAGGAATTTCTGCAGGGGCTCCATTAAAGCCAGAAACTCAAGAAAAATTTGTTAAAATATTTGATGCACCATTGGTTCAATCATATGGTATGACAGAATCATGGGTAGTTACATATCAACCTAAGGAATTTTCATATGTTAAGAACACGCTCGGCTTGCCAATATATGGAGCTGAAGTAAAAATTGTAGATCCAACAGATCCAGAAAAAGTAGTTAATAAGGGAGAAACTGGAGAACTCTTGGTTAAGGCACCATGGCTAATGAAAGGTTATGAAGATAATGAGGAAACAAAAAAGGCTTTTCATAATGATTATTTAAAGACTGGAGACTTAGTTTCAGAAGATGATAAAGGATTTCTATATTTTAAAGGTGTTAAAAAAAGGATGCTAAAATACAAAGCATATCCTATATTTCCAAAGGATATTGAAAATGTTTTGTTGAGGCATGAAGCAGTTAAATCAGCTTACGTATATGGTGAGAAAGATCCAGATGTTGGCGATTTACCAGTTGCAAAAGTTATCTTAAAAGAAGAATATAAAAACAAAATTAAAGAGGAAGACTTAATAAATTATGTGAACTCTAAAGTTGCGTTTTACAAAAAAATAAGGAAAGTTTATTTTGTAGATTCACTTTGAAAAAGTTAATTTATTTTTATATTTTATTTCTAATGCAGTATAATCTTGGCTTGGATTGACAGGTCTATGAGCTATACCTCTAGGTATAATTAACATTTCTCCTTCATTTAACTCAAAATTACCAGTTTCTGTTTCCCATAAAGCTTTTCCTTTTAAGCAAATTATTAGTTCATCATAATCCATATTTCTGTGATAAAATGGTAAAGAAAATCTTCTCCTAGAAAATTCTATAGATAGGTTATCAGAAAAAACCAGTCTAAGTGGTGGTATTGCTACAGGATCCTTCATGTCAGGAGTATCTATATTAATAAAACTTAACTTTTCAGCTTTTCTTGTTACCTTTTTTAAATTAATATTTCCTTTCTCATATTCTATATCAACTTCATCAGAAGTAATTTTTTCTTTAAAACTCATTTTTGTCACAATTAACTAATAATAACTCAACTTAATATGTTTTTATTGTATAGACTTTTAAATTATTTAATGTTTTAAATTAAGAGGGATAAAAATGGAAAAATCTGTTTTAGAGGAAGTTGAAAAAATAAAAGATGAAGCAATTAGATCTTTTCTTGAGCTTTTAAAAATACCTGCAATTAGCCCTGATTTTGGTGGCGAAGGAGAAATAGATAAGGCTAACAAGCTTATAGAAATTTTAAATAATAGCTTTAATTTCGATAAAATAGAGAAGTTCTATTCTGTTGATGATAGAGCTAAAGATAAGGTTAGGCCAAATATTATTGCAACTTATAAAGGGGAAGATAATAGAGCTTTATGGATTATCACTCATATAGATGTAGTACCGCCTGGAAACATGCTTGATTGGACCATAACAAAACCTTTTGAGCCTAAAATTATAGATAATAAAATATATGCTAGAGGAGCAGAAGATAACGGGCAATCAATAATATCATCTTTATATGCAGCAAAAGCTTTAATGAACAAAAAGATTAATCCAGAATTAACTATAAAGCTTGCCTTTGTAAGTGATGAAGAAGCAGGATCTAAATATGGAATGAAATATCTATTGGAAAATCACAACTACCTTTTCAATAAAAATGATTATTATTTAATACCTGATGCTGGGAATAAAGATGGTACCTTTATTGAAATAGCTGAAAAATCTATATTACAATTTAAGCTTATAGTCAAAGGAAAACAAGTTCATGCTTCTACACCGGATCTAGGCTTAAATGCGCATAGAGTTTCTCTTGAACTGGCCAAAAAAATATATGATAATCTTCATAAAAAATTCAATAGCAAAAACAACTTATTTGATCCTCCAGAATCTACCTTCGAGCCTACAATGGTAAAAGGAAGTTCCTCTTCACCAAATATAATACCTGGACTTCATGAAGTTACTTTTGATTGCAGGGTTATTCCAGACTATAAATTAGATGATGTATTAAAAGAAATAAATAGGGTAATTGTAAAATTAAAAGAAAAGAATAAAAAAATCATTGAAAACAAAGAATTTCCAGAGATAGATCTTGAAATAATTGATAAAAACGATTCTCCTAGACCAACAAATCCTGAGAATAAACTAGTTATGGAAATTAAGAAAACAATAAAAGAGCTAAGAAAAAGAGAAGCGGTTGTAGGAGGTATTGGCGGAATAACTTTCGCAACATTTTTGAGAGCATATAATTATGAAGCGGTTGTTTGGTCAACTAATGATGATGTCGCACATCAACCTAATGAATACGCTATTATAGAAAATTTAATTAACGATTCAAAAGTTTTCGCTACACTAATGCTAAGGCTAAGATGAGATAATGATAAAATTTGAAAATGACAAATTCTTAGAAAATTTAGTTAAATGTATAGCAAATGATTTAAGACTAGATTATATTAGGCTTGAAAACGTTTATGTTATTAGAAGCCATAATGCAAAAACAAAGGCATATGCAAGAATTTATTCTATGCCTTCGGCTATAAGGTTTGCACTAAGATCAGAACCTGTCTATGTAATAGAGGTAATTAGTGAAAAATTTGATTTATTATCGAAAGAAGATAAAATAAAAGTTATAATACACGAATTGTTGCACATTCCTTCGAATTTTACAGGTGGTTTAAGGCCGCATGGAAAAAAAGTAAATGAAAGGATCGTAAATAATCTATACAAAAAAATAGATGTAAGTAAATGCCCAAATTGAAAAATTTTTAATTTTAAAATCAAATTTAATTGTATTTTATTAAAAACAATTGAAAATTTTCTTAACTTTGTTACTTGGTTACGGAATTAATAGAACTTTGTTTTGTTATGTTTATTATACTAATAATAAATATGAGAAATGTTAATATTAAAAGAGCTGAAAATGTAAACGAAATTGAAAAATTGGATAAATTATTTTTACCAAAACCATAAAAATAATTTAAACTAAAGCTACTACCAACATTATTTAGTGATGAAAGAGGCATACCCATAAGTGAATCTATTAGCATACCTATAAAAAATAAGCCAGATATGATGCCCAAAATGGTATAGCTAGTCTTTGATTTTACTACATACATTGTAGGATTTAACACTATTAATAATATAGTGTATAAAATAAGCAAATAATAATGAATACTTGCAAAATTTCTTAATGTCGAATCAGCAACGATCAGATAAAGTGATAATATAACGCTAACTATAGACAACCCTGTTATAGTAAATTTGCTGGCTGAAGATCCTTTAGTGAAATATAATGAACCTCCTATTATTATAGCTAATAGTATCATTACTATTATTACGTATGAGAAATAATTATTTTGTGTTTTAGGCATTGTAGTAACTTCTGGAGATGTTGTAGTAGAAGTATGGTTTGAAGTTGTTTGATAAGGCAGAGAAGTTGTAGTAACTTCTGGAGATGTAACATAGACAATAATCGTTATAGGAGACGTGGTAGGATCATCTCCCGTTGCGCTTACATTAAATTTATATTCTCCTGGTTTAACATCGCTTCCTACTGATATTGTTAAAGTACCGGAAAAAGTGGGATCGCCAGTGCTTGGATTAAAAATTATTGATATACCAGTTACGGATGGCGAAACATCAATGCTTGTACCCCATGTACTTCCACTACTTAAAATTAATTGGAATTTTTCATTTGTTTTTTGACCAGGAGTTAGATTGAATACAGTTTGATTAATAATTAGTTTAGAAGTTCCCGTTGCAGAATAAGCAAAAGGTATGGATAACAATATCAAAACACACAATCCTAATATACAGAATAATTTATAATTTACCAATTTTAGGTTCACCTAAATTTTATTAATTATCTAAAATTATTTTTTAAATGTATGTATTTAACTAATATTTTACTTATGTAGTATATACAAGGTTATTATAAAATTTATGAATATACCTGTATATTTTTGTAATTATGAAAATATCTTTGTAACAAATTGTTAATTTCTCTATCATGGAAAGAAAGCTTTTTTCTTAATCTATGCAAAGTTAAAATTAAAAGATTAATAGTTAAATTTAATAGTAAGAATTTTTACATATTTATGTTAATTTATTTTTATATATTTCTCCTTCTTTCATAACAAGTTGTATATTTTCTTTATTTAATAATACATTTATGTCATCTAACGGATTCCCATTAATAACAATTAAATCTGCTAGCTTTCCTTTTTCAATTGTTCCGATTAATTTTTCAAGTCCTGTTGCTTCAGAAGCAATCTTAGTTGAAGAAATTAAAGCTTCTTCGTTTTTCATACCAATTTTTTCTACAAAAAGTTTTAATTCCATTGCGTTGTCTCCATGTTTCCCTACTCCTCCAGAATAATCTGTTCCAGTTGCTAATTTAATTCCCATTTTATACGCAAGTTTAGCATTTTCTACATGTATTTCATATAATTCTTTTATTTTTTTCATTCCCCATTCTGGCACACCTAATTCGCTTCCCTTTTCTAATAGAGCATAATCAATAGCAAATGTTGGAATCACTACACTTCCAGCTTTTAATACTTCATTAGCAGCTTCTTCGTCCATCATATCCCCATGAGCTATTACTTTTATTCCAGCTTTTGCTGAATTTATTATGCCTATTTTCCCTTCAGCATGAGAATGTACCCATTTACCAACAGCATTAGCTTCATCAACTATAGCTTTAAGTTCCTCTAAAGTAAACTGTCTATATTCAGGCCTATCCCTTTGAGATAATACTCCTCCAGATGCCATCACCTTTATAAAATCAGCACCTTCTCTAAATGCATATCTTGTTGCTTTTCTACATTCATCTGTACCATCGCAAATCAATGACATGAAGGGTGTTAATTTTCTTGTAGTCCTATAATCTACATATTCTATTGGTAAATAATGGGTATCTCCATGACCAAAAGTTTGAGATAATACTGGGCCTGCTGCTATAATTCTAGGTCCTGTTATAGTTTTTTCGTTAATAGCTTCTTTTAACTGGACAGCGATTATACTTCCTGCATCTACAACAGTTGTAAAGCCGGCATTTATAATAGATTCTAAGTCTTTAATAGCTCTTGCAAAAAATACACCTATAGGAGTTATTAAATCTTCTTCCACCTTTCCGCTCCTGCTTCCTGTTAAGTGAAGATGCGCGTCTATCATGCCCGGCATAACAAATTTATTTTTTAAATCAATTATTTCGTATTCATCAGGTATGTTCATTTCGTTTGCTTTTCCAACCTTCTCTATTTTTCCTTCATTAATTAAAATATTTCCCTTAAAAACAGGTTTTCCTGTTGAATCAAAAACAAGTCCATTAACTAAGGCAATCTTACCCATTTATTTCCCCTTTCACAAAAAGTTTATAGTTATGTTTATATATTTATTTGAAATTTATTCTTAAATAAAAAATATGTTAAAATTGTTAATAGAGATGATATTATTATTGTAATCAAATAATAAACATTTACTATCGAATAATAAAAAGTTATCCCCAAAATAACTAATCCTATAATACTTATAATTTTACCTTTTATTTCAGAAATTAAGAAAGCAGAAATTGATAATAATGCAAGAGAAATGACATAATAAAGAGAATCTATCGCATACGCTTTTTCCATAGCATTATATGTTATGTTTATCAAATTACCATAATTTAAAGATATTAAATAAAATATAATAATTGCAATTAAACTCATTAATGTGCTGGCATTTAAAGCATTTATGGGACTTTTAAATTTTTTATGGGTTACACTTAATTTGTTAGGTAAAATTCCTTCTTTGCTCATACCATATAACATTCTAGATGTAGCATTTAATGTAGCTAAATAACATCCAAAAACACTAATTAAAGTTATAATGGAAAAAACTGTTAAGCCTAATATGCCCAAATATCTTCTCATTAAAAGGAAAACAGGATTTACACCTTCTCCCTGAGCTTCTGAAATAAAATTGTTTACCGAATTATAGCTGTATCCTATGTTTAATAATATAGCATAAGTTGCTAAAATGTACAATATACCCATGATAAGCGTTGATATTAATGTGCTATTTGGTATGTTTTTATTAGGTTCTTTAGATTCTTCCCCTAATTGAGTTGAAACTTCAAATCCCATAAAATAAGTTATAGAAAATATTAATCCTCCTGAAATCGCAACTAATTCTCCCATTAATGAATTTGTAAAAGTACCTTTTAGGGTAAATGGCATTAATGAAATATTTTTTGAATTATATACAAAAGAAAAAACTATAAATATTATTAAAATGCTTATTTCTATTAGTGAAACTAAATATTCCGACTTAATACTTGGTTTAATTCCTAAATAAGCTATTATGTAGGCGACTATAACAGGTATAATAATTAGAAAGAGAGGGTTAATTTCTATGCCTGTTAGTGCGTAAATACCTTCATATCCCAAATAGGCAAATGCAATTGCTATTGATCCTATACCAACAACGCTATAAAAAATTGTATATATTAATCCATTAAAATAACCTGATGATTTGCCTAAAATTTTTGAAACATAATAATAAAAACTAGCTGAATGAGCATATCTTTTCGATAATATTATAACTGAATATACAATAGTTATCACACCGATCAATGTTATTAGCATAGCTAAAGGCGAGGAAACATAAGATGTACTCAAAATATATGCAGTTCCACCCGCTATACTATAGGTTGGTGCTTGGCCTGCGAGCGAGTTAAAGAAATCTCCTAAAAATGTTACTGAATTTTTTGATAGACTATTTTTGTTTTCCATTTTTAACACCTAGTTTACAATAATTAAATAATAAAAATTTACTTTGCTGAACGTTCAATAAAAATTTTTATTGCAAGGTTATGCATATAAAATATTTAAAATATCACAATAGCATCTATTGCAAAGTCAAAATTTTCAAAATCTAATGGCTTAGTATAGCAATAAGAAATCATTTATAGATAGAAGATGGGTTTCAATTTCTAAGTTTTTGATAAAGAGCAAAATAAAATTAGTAATCGTATATGAAATTTATTTATTATTTATAGATTTCTATTCTGATTTATTTTTAAAATCAATCTTTATTAATATTTAAATATTTAGTTTTAAATTTAACAATTGGTGATTTAATGAAAATTTTGACTTGGAATGTAAATGGATTAAGGAGTCTTTTAAATAAGGGCATTCCAAAAGAAATATTAGAATTTGATATAATAATGTTCCAGGAAATTAAAACAGACTCAATACCAGAAGAGCTAAATGGACTAGGATACGAGATATATATTAATCCGGCTAAGAGAAAAGGTTATTCAGGAACTCTTACTATGAGCAAATTAAAACCAATCAATGTTACTTTTGGAATTGGCAATGAAGACTTCGATTCTGAAGGCAGAGTTATTTCACTAGAGTTTAAGGATTATTATGTAATTAATGCCTATTTTCCAAACGCCCAACATGGGTTAACAAGGCTCGATTATAAGCTAAGTTTTAACAGCCTATTCGAAAAATACTTAAGTAAATTAAAGAAACCAAAAATAATATGCGGTGACTTTAACGTTGCACATAAGGAAATAGACATAGCGAGACCAAAAGACAATATCAACAATCCAGGATTTACTCAACAAGAAAGGGATTGGATGACACATTTTCTTGACTTAGGATATGTTGATGCTTTCAGAATATTCCATAAAGAACCCAATAGATATTCATGGTGGACTTATAGATTCCACGCAAGAGAGAAGAATATAGGTTGGAGGATAGACTACTGTGTAGTATCAAGTGATATAGTAGAGAGGGTTAAAGATTGCGATATAATGGACAAAATCATGGGCTCAGATCATGCTCCAGTATATATAATTGTAGAATAAATACATTTAAATATCTAATGAATCAATGTTCTTTAATAAAGTCTCTGCAATCAAAACCCCATTTCCTGCTGCGCCTCTTATAGTATTATGACCTAAGACATTAAACTTAATCCAATTTTTCTTATCTTTTCTAATTCTTCCAACAACTACACTCATTCCATTACCTTCGTTTCTATCTAATCTTGGTTGAGGTCTATCAACTTCCTCTCTAACAATAATTGGGTTTTTTGGTTTTGATGGCAAATCAAAATTCTTTATTTTGTTTTCTTTAAATTCCGTTAGGGCCTTTTTTATATCATCGATATCGACCTCTTTTTCTGTTTTTATAAACACGCTTTCTAAATGACCCTCTAAAACATTTACTCTATGAACTGATGGAGATACATAAAATTTATCATTTAATTTTATACCTTTTGGAGTTATATAACCCAATATCTTTAAACTCTCGTTTTCTATCTTTTCTTCTTCATGCTCAATATATGGTATTATGTTGTCAAGTATTGCCATAGAGGGAACACCATTAAGTCCAGCGCCTGATAAAGCCTGCATAGTTGAAACAAAAACTTGTTGAATTCCAAAATCATCATAAATTGGCTTTAAAGCCAGAGTTAATATAGACGTAACACAATTAGGTACTTTGAACAATCTACCTTTCCATCTCTCTTTTTGAAGTTTTGATACAAATATATGATCTGCATTTACTTCGGGATTAAGCAATGGTATATCTGGTTCCATCCTATTGTTGCTAGCGTGAGAAATAACCAAAAAACCTCTTTTTACTAACTCTATATCATAAAACTGAGACATATTAGAAGGTAATGCAGTGAAAACTATGTCAGGTTTAAGAGAAGTTATTAAATCAATATCGGTATCATAGACTATCATATCTTTGACTTCTTTTGGCATTTCATTTTCTAAACTCCATTTTACAGCATCCATATACTTTTTGCCGGATTTTTCTTTTGATGCAGTTAAACCAATTAATTTAAACCATGGATGGTTTGTTAGATAATATACTAATCTTTGTCCAACTAAACCGGTTGAGCCAACAACTATTGCATTTAGTTTCATTTGTAATCACCTATAAACTTATCATGAATAGAATTTAACAGTTCATAAAAGTTATAATTTTTAATATAAATTGAAAGAGATGGTCTGGTATCATTTTTTTCTATAATTAATTCATCATATTTATTTTTAAGCATTTCATTAACTTCATTTATAATGTCTTCCTTATTCATGCCCTCTCCAATTAAACCAACTAGCTTATCGATTCCATTTTCTTTATAGCCTATGAGCTTAGCATATCCGTTATAATAAGTATTATTATTTATTAACGTATTATAATTATTTGGCATACCTACATATACATTGACATTTGTTTTTAGTAAAGGATAAAAAGTCTTGTAGTTTATACCCTTTACTTTGTATTTTGAAGCCTCGATAGCTTCCTCAAAACTTAATCTCTTTACAATTTTTGGATTTTTTACAATTTTTGGATCACTAGAAAAAATTCCAGGCACATCTGTAACTAAATAAAGCTTTTCAGCATTTAACAAATATGCTAACGAAGATGCAGTATAATCAGATCCGCCTCTACCCAATGTTGTTACATTATTATCATAAGATCTTCCTATAAAACCTTCAATTAAAAACACTTTTTTGTTAATTTTAATTTTATTTAAAGCTTTTTTTGTTTCAATTAAATCAATTGAAGCATCTCCATAATTATTATTAGTTATAATAATTTTATCTGCATCAAGAGTTTCTACATCTATGTCATTATAGTTTAAGGCGTATTTCATTATTATTTTACTTAATTTTTCTCCATAAGAAACTATGTAATCCTTTAAAGCAATATTTACGTTCGCTTCATTGGTAATCTTCATAAGCTTGTCTATCCTCTCTTTTATCTCATTAATTAAATTTTTATTATCAAAAGAAGTAGATATTTGTTCATATAAATTAACGAATTTTTTTAAAGAATCTTCATTACCTTTATCGCAATAATCTATGAGCAGGTCAGTTGCTCCTTTTATAGCTGATACAACTATAAACAGATTTTCATCGTTTTCTTCTAAGTAATCTTTAATATAACTTGATATATTTATATAAGAATTCTTTGAGCTTAAAATAGATCCTCCTATTTTAAAAATACTTATTTTCATATAAACCACCTTTACTACAAATTAACTTTATATTAATCAGAACTACTTGTTTTAACAGATTAACAAAAACGTCTAAAATACTTAGAATACAATATACTATACATCTAACATTTTTGTTTGGTGTTTCATCATCCCCACCTCTTAATTCCCACGTTCTTATACAAGTATATAAATTTTTATTAATAAATGTTAATAGGTACTTAATTTAAATATAACAGTTTAAATTTCCCATAAATTCTTAATACTGGGGATATTATGGAAGGACTAGTTTACCCTGACTATGAAACAAACAAAACAATATATGGATTAGCATGTGGATTAGCGAAATTTTTTAATGTAAGAAGGAGTTGTCTAGTTAATCCAATGGAATTCCAAGGGAACAAGCTAGTTTTTATATTTTTAGATGGATTAGGATGGGATCTCTTCAAAAAAATAAATATAGAAATTAATGGAGAAGTTGAACAAATAAAAACGATTTTTCCTTCAACTACATCCTCAGTTACATCAACTATATTTACTGCACAATCTCCAGGAGAACACGGAATATTAGGTTATACTATGTTTAACAAAAAACTGGGAGGTATAATAAACACTTTGAGATATAATTATGTGGGAGAATCTATTAGCGATAGCCTGAAACAATATATACCGTATAATCAAGCCTTTCCGGTAAGACCTTGGCTTTATGAAACTGATAAAAAAATATTATCTATAGTTCACAATAGCATTTCAAATACTGAGTTTACAAATACTTTTCATAAAGATTTAAAGAGACCTGATTTAATTTCTTTAAACGGTTATCACAATTCAACAGATATGATAATTAATTTAGTTAAAGCTCTTAACTCTAATCAATACGATGGTATTTTCGTTTATTATGATAGTCCTGATCATTTGGGTCATTCTTATGGCTATAATAATGAGTACCAAGAATTCATAATCTATGATACTAAATATGTTTTAGAAAACATATTAAAAGTAGCTTATAAATTTAAAAACTATACGTTTATAATATTTGCAGATCATGGACAAATTACTGTTAAGAAAACTATTGTCTGGAATCAAGATAAAGAATTAATAGATATGCTAGAAATACCTCCATATGGTGATTCAAGGGCTATATGGTTTAAAACAAGAAACAATATAAAGAATTATTTAGAAGAAAAATACAATCTAATGGTCCTAGATAAAAATGAGATAATAGATAAAAAATTATTAGGCAAAGTAGATGAATATGTATTAAATAATAATATGGGAGATTATTTAGGTATAGCAAAGGATAACGAGACAAAATATCTGTATACATATAGGGAAAATGATCCAGGATTAAATTTAAGAGGAAATCACAGCGGTTTAACATATGAAGAAATTTACGTGCCTTTAATTAAAATTTAGTCGATGTTATTTTTACATAAGTTTGCCCTTGAAATGACCAATAATTTCTATTAATAATAATAAAAATGAAAATATCACTAGAACAAGCCATGGCAAAATATAACCTAATTTTGTAGGTATGCCAGCAACTAATGGACCAATTACATAACCAACCCCTATAGATGATTCAAATATACCTGTTTTAGATGTAACATCCTTATGAAATGTTCTAAATATGTTTATTAATGCTGAATAATAAACAAGCCCCATACCAAATCCCAATATAGAAAATGAAACAATACTTATCAAAACTGTATGATATAAATAGACAAGAAAAACAAATAGGCTCATTATTGTTCCAATAACAATTAATTTACCTGACTTGATTCTTCTTGAAATTAACCAGCTTATAACGAATGCTATTGTTTGAAAAATACCATAAAAAGTTCCAATCAAACCTGTACTATACTTTCCAAAATTATATATTGTCCCATAAACACTATAAAAACTATAAAATATTGATGAATCGAACCCATATATCAACATAGGAAAAACTATATTAAAAGCAATTGAAAATCCCTCAAAACCTTCTATGATTTCTCCTTCTTCGCCTGGCTTTGATATTATAATGAAAATAAAAGATAAGAGACTAATAATAGATGAAAAGAACAATGGATACAAATCATTGTAAATAAGCAGAAATGAAGCTATGTAAGGAGCTATTGAAGCTCCAATACTCCATCCAAATGTATACATAAGTAAAGCGCTTTCTTTATTTTTGTTACCTAGTTTAGATGATAGTCCCTCAACGGCTGGCCAAACCATAGCCATTGATACCGCCTCAAGACTTTTTCCTAATAAGTATTCATAAGGAGTCCTAAATTGCGTATAAATAAGAGATATTACTAAATATAATATCATGCCTAAAGAAGCCATTCTTTTAATCCCAATTTTTTCTGAATACCTACCAAATATTGATGCTAAAACAAAATATATGGAGCCATAAACTGTTCCTAATAGGCCTATTATAAAAATTGATGCACCTGCATTATGGGCAAATATAGGTATAACAAATCTTAACGTAGTTAAAGGAATTTGAGCTGTTAGTGATATTAATAATATGAGCAAATATGAAACTAGTTTTTTATTTGATTTCATTTTAATCCCATCTAACTTATTACTAATGAAAATAAAAACATAAATGATTAGCCATTAAATATTTCTTTTAATATTTTAGCAGCTATACTTAATTTTGGTTGGCCTTCCCCTGTTTGTACTTTGTCATAAACATATAAAAGTTTGGAACCAAGCAATGAATATGAAATTCTCTCATACCAGGGAGCTCCTATAGGAATTACTGTGGGATTGTTTATTATTTCTAAGAACTTTGCTAATATAGACTTATATCCATTTATGTTTTTAATTGCAACCTTTGCTGTAAACAAATTGTCAAGTTTCTTATATTTTTCTATAAGTTCATTTATACCTGGCAAAGAATTTAAATAATGAGATGAAACTATCTGGCCTTCGTATGGTATCTTATACTTTTCCAAAAATCTCATTTCGACGTCATACTTAATTCCATAATCAAAAATTTTTTTATATATGTTTAGTTTAGCATCATCTCTTATTGGAAAAATTCCTCCTTCACTTAAATCCCTAATAGTTAAAATTACTTTTTCTTTATATTTTAAAAACTCATCTATGTCATATATTGTTAAATTTTTCTTATAGTCTAACCTTACTTCAATATAATCGGCTTCAGAATTAATATACTCACTAACATCACCATATGGTATAGACAGTACTATCAATGGTTTATTCAATTTTCATTTCTCCTCCTAATTTTTTATATCTTTCCCAATGCATCGGATCGCTTTTGTTTATGCATTCAGCATTATTAATTATTCCTCCCTTAATAAATGAAATTGAAGCTGCCATCATAGCTACCCTATGATCATTGTTACAATTAATCTCAGCCATTTTTAATTTACCTGGATTTATTATAATTTTATTATCATAAATTTTTACATTATTGCCAAATTTTTCCAAGGTATCTTTAATAGATAATATTCTGTCGCTTTCTTTAATCCTTAATCTTCTTATCCCATTGATTTCAATTTTTAATTTAGTCCCTAAGGGAGCTAACGACATAGCCATATCAGGTGTGTTCTCAACGTCTACATTTATTTCTCCATTAATCTCATTACCATAAACAATCCATTTATCACCTTTAACCTCCGATTTAATATTAGCATAATTTAAAATTTTTACTATGTCATGATCGCCATTGTATTTTGGAAGCTCATAAAGCCCTTTTATAATTGTTAACCCCCCGGTTAACAATGATGAAACAGCATAAAATGACGATAATAAATAATCTCCAGGAAATGATGTTTCATAAGCATTTTTTGTACATTTGCCTATATGTATTTCATTTTCTTCTAACTTTATATCGCATCCCATTTTATTCAATAAATCAATAGTTAACATTATATAATATAACGACGGAATTTTTTCCTTCATTTTTATGATACCTCCATCATTTAAAGCCATGCCATAGATTATACCAGAAACATACTGAGAGCTTTCAAGCTCAGGCAATTCAATATAATTAACCTTTCCCTTACTTTTTACCTTGATTGGCAATCTATTACTAGAAACCTCAGAATCAGTTAACTTAGAAATTTTTAATAACCCATCAAAAGGTCTATTTCTTAAACTTTGATCTCCATCTATTACAGTTTCTCCACCCAATATAATTGCTAACCCTGATAAAATTCTCGCAACAGTTCCTGATCCCCCAACATAAAAAAAATTATTTAGGCTTATCGAATTAGGCTTTTTTAGCTTATTTTCTTCATGCAAAACTCCCATTTTTAAAATAGATCGATATGCATAAATAACATCATCAGACTTAGGAATTTCTTCTTTCAATAAAACGTCATTTATCAAAGATCCAAATAATATTCTTATAGCTATGCTTTTTGATTTAGGAGCTTCCAATTCTCCTTTAATTATAGAAGGTAATATCGTAACCTTCATTTTACCACCTGGGTTAATACTATTTTAAATCCTTCAAAGTGATCGAGCAAAGGCCCTTCCTCTCCTTTCTTAACTAAGCCAAAATATGATGGCCCATTACCTGAAATACCTGCAGCAATTGCACCTTTTTTAATCATATAATCTAAAATTTCTGTTTCATAATTGTTTATTTTCGCCATAAGGTAACCATTAATTTTAATTGCCCCAAATATATCTCCATTAATACCTCTTTTAAATGCCTCATCAAAGAATTTGCAATTTTCTCTCATTAAGTTTACATTTAACTCATTCCTCCTTCCCTTTATTACAATTATTACATTTAAATCGTAAGGGTTTTCGATTAATTTTAATATTTTTAAATTCAAGTTATCTGTAAAACTAATTTTTCCTTCATAGCTAGAGACTGCGTCATCAAATGCCCCTGTGATTGAAAGGCCATATTCTTTTGTTATAATTGCAGACAAGAGTGGAGGATATACTTTCGTTTTTTCTTCAATAGATGATAATATAGCAACAGAAACAGCACTACTGCTCTTTAAACCTACACCTTCAGGTATTTCAGAGAAAATTTGAAAGGTTGTTTTCAAATTATATTTTTTATATAAATAATCTTCAATGGCACTTATTAAAGGAGAATCCCTATTTTTACTTCCTTCTTTAGCATATGCTTTCAAATTAATAGGTATTACAGCTCCTCTTCCGCAAGGAATAGCATTAACTATAGAAACACCTGCATAAGCTATATGCATTTCTTCTTGAATTCTGACCACCTCTTTTCTATAATTTCACTTTGCTGATCGGTTAATCTAACCCTAGGTATTATACCAGATAGCATAGAATGATCAACTAAAGTTAAGGCCACCATCGATTCTGCTACTGAAACACCTCTAATAGCTATGCATGGATCATGTCTTCCAATTATTGATAACGTAGTTGGTTTTAGATTATCCAGTAAGTCTACTGTTTTCTGTTCTTTATTTATAGAGCTAGTTGGCTTAAACGCTATTCTCAATATTATGTCTTCACCTGTGGATATACCTCCTAAGATGCCTCCAGAAACGTTTTTTCTAAACCTAAATTCTCCATCGTAATATATTTCATCCATTACTTCACTACCTTTAAGTTTATAAGAATTGAATCCTATTCCATATTCAAACCCAACAACTCCTGGTATAGACAATAATGCTTTTGCAAGATCGGCTTTAAGTTTATTGAAAACAGGTTCACCCAATGTTTTAGGCGGATTTTTTACAATTATTTCTACAAGCCCTCCTATACTATCTCCTTCTCTTCTTACTTTTTCAATTATTTCCTTAAACTTATTTTCTTCTCTTTTTATAGTTCTAACTTCACTTTCTCTTGAACAAAGAATATCATCAAAATTTGGTGTTTCTTCTATAAATAAATCTGCAGACGCTTTAATATAACCTGCAACCATTGTATTATAAAGCAATAGAAGTTTCTTAGCAATGGCACCCGCTGCAACCCTTGCTACGGTTTCTCTAGCAGAGCTCCTACCGCCGCCTCTATAGTCCCAGTTTTCATATCCATATTTTTCAATAAATGGTAGATCTGCATGCCCGGGTCTTGGCTTATGTTTGATTTCTTCATAGTGTATCGGCATTGCATCTTTATTTTCTATAAGTATTGCTATAGGCATTCCTGTCGTTTTACCGTTAAATATCCCGCTTAAAATCTGTGGTTTATCTTCCTCTTTTCTTGTTGAAACATATTTATTTCCAGGTTTTCTATATTTTAGTTCAAAATAAATATCTTCTTCACTTAATTTTAAACCTGCTGGAACACCATCTATGACTACACCTATTGCTTTACCGTGGCTTTCACCAAATGTAGTTATTCTAAAAAGATTTCCTAACGAGTTTCCTGACATATTTCTTAACCTCTTCATCTGCTTTAATATTAAACCATATTTCATCAGATAACAAACCCTGTTCTATTAAGAAATCAATGCCATCAATTATATTTTGTGAAATTTTTTTGGCTTTTCTCGTATAAACTAGATCAACATAAATAGTTTTCGATTTAATATTAAAGTCTAGATCAACAGGAATTGTATTTATTAATGCATCTACTTCTATTCCATTTAAACTTTGTATATATGTTGCATTAGTACCAATTTTTTTGAGATCATTTATCAAATTCATAGCCCTTTCTACACTTCTATTATATATTAAAATAATGTCAGGATCTAATTCAGAAACTGCAAAAGATGCTGCCCTTGCGGATCCTCCTGCACCCATAATTAAACAAGTTTTTATATCATATTGCGATAGCATTTTTTTGAAAGCGAGATAATCTGTGTTATATCCAATATCACCTTTAATAGTGTTTATTGCTCCAATTTTTTTGGCATCATCTGAAACTTCTTTTGTATATTTTATTATTAATTCTTTATATGGCATCGTAACATTTAGTCCATAGTTATTTTTAATTATGTAATTAATTTTTTCATGAAAACTTTCCCTTTTTATTTCATATAATTTATATTCAGCTTCTATATTAAAATAATTATAAATGAAATTGTGAAGGATTGGAGAAGGACTTTTACTAATATTTTCTCCCAATAAGCCGAGGCTTAATTTAGACATCTTATAAATCCCTTCTCAATTATATCTAAATCCAACGTAAATATCTTAAATTCTCCAATTCTAACAGGTAACGGAATCATAATTTTTCTATTATTCAATCTCTTCTTATCTTTTCCTAAAGATTCCAAAGCTTTATTTATATTTATATTATTTAAATCTATTTTTATATTATACAAATCAACAGCATTCTTTATAGCGTAATAAACATCTTCGTTAATAATTCTTTCATTAATTCCTATTTGAGTTTCACAAATCATACCATAAGATACTGCAAAACCGTGTTTAATTTTAAACTCGCTCCCAGATTCTATTGCATGACCTATAGTATGTCCAAAGTTTAGAACAGTCCTCAACCCATTTGTTTCCTTTTCATCATTAATAACTATTTTCATTTTATCTTTTATAGACGATTCTATAATAAAAATTAATGGCTCTTTATTTAAGTTTAGTATATTATCTTTATTGTCTATTAAATAATTATAAAGATTTTTATCCATAGTAACAGAATATTTTATCACTTCTCCCATGCCATTCAATATTTCTTCTTTAGGTAAAGTTCTCAAAAACGATATATCGTTTATTATTATTTTGGGCTGATAAAATGTACCAATAACATTTTTAATTCCTTCAAAATTTACACCATTTTTTCCTCCTATAGATGCGTCTACCATTGATAAGAGTGTTGTCGGTATATTAATAAGGTCAATTCCCCTCATATAAATAGATGCAACAAAACCAGCTAAATCAGAAATAGTTCCTCCTCCCAATGATATTATAGCATCTTTTCTTGTATACCCTTTTTTTACCATTTTCTTTATTATATCTAATACAACATTAATATCTTTGGCCCTTTCTCCATCAGGTGCTTTATAAATATCATAATATTTCAAATTAGATACAATTTTATTTAGTTCGTTTGATAATGAATCCTGATATATTATAAAATACTTTTTCTCTTGATCAAATTTATTTAATATATTATCTCCTATCAAAATATTTACTTCATTTCCGTTTATATTAAATATCATTAAATCACCGCTATTTTCTTTATGTCGTCCATTAATTGCTTAAACATATCAAAAGTAAGCTGCTGAGGGCCATCTGATAAAGCTTTATCTGGTTCTGGATGAACCTCTATCATTAATCCATCAGAACCTACTGCTATGCCAGCTTTTGCTAATGGAGGAACTAAAACCCTTTTACCAGCTGCATGACTTGGATCTACTATAACTGGTAAATGCGTTAGGCCCTTTAATACAGGTACGGCTGCTATATCTAAAGTAAACCTAGTTGATGATTCGAATGTTCTTATACCCCTCTCAACTAATACTACCTGTTCGTTTCCTCCATTTAATATGTATTCTGCAGATTGTAAGAGCTCCTCAACAGTGTTGCCAAATCCTCTCTTTAAGAAAATCGGCTTATCAATTTTCCCCAACTCTTTCAATAATGAATAGTTTTGCATATTTCTTGCTCCCACTTGAAGAGCATCAGCATACTCAGAAACAATCTTTATATGCTCTATATCCATTATTTCTGTTACAAAAGGTATTTTTGCCTCATCCGATGCTTCTCTTAAAAGCTTTAAACCTTGTTCACCTAAACCTTGAAAGCTATACGGCGATGTTCTGGGTTTATATGCTCCCCCTCTCAAAATTTTTGCTCCATTTTCCTTAACAAAAAAAGCTGTTTTAATAATTTGCTCTCTGTTTTCTACAGCACATGGACCTGCTATTATAACAGGTTTCTCTCCAACAACTACATTACCTACTTTAACTAAAGTTTTTTCCTTATATTCTTTGCTAACTAACTTATAATTCATCACGCATCACCTTTAATTTATCTTCAATAAATTTAGGAGTTAATTTAAAAAATTCAATTAATTCAAAATAGCTTCTACCGGAAGTTCCAAAAGAATCTTCTATTCCTATTTTAGTAACCTTTCTAGGTATTCTGGAAGACAAAAAAGAAGATATCATATCGCCTACTCCTCCGTTAACGTTGTGCTCTTCTATAACAACAACATGATTTGCTTTTTTCGAATACTTTATAACAGTTTGTTCATCAAATGGTTTTATAGAATAAAGATCTATTAATGATATGCTAAAACCTTTTTTATTTAATGAATTAGCTACTTCTTGTGAAATAGCAACCATAGGTCCATATGAAACTATTAAAATATCTTCTCCTTCCATTAGTACTTTAGATTTACCTATTCTGAACTCCTCACTTTCATCATAAATTTTCGGTGAATTGTCTCTACCGATTCTCATATATACTGGTCCATAATGGTCTACCATCTCATAAACAAGTTTCTCAGTTGCAATTATATCTGAAGGTGATAAAACAGTAAAATTGGGCAATATTCTAATTAAGGATATATCTTCTATTGCTTGATGTGAAGATCCATCTAAAAAATCAGATAAACCCGAATGAGTTCCAACTATTTTTACGTTTAAATTATCCCTTGCAATGGTGTTTCTTATTTGTTCCCATGCTCTCATTAAAAACATTGAAAATGCAACAGCAATAGGTATTTTCCCGCCTAAAGCGAGTCCTGAAGAAAAACCTATAAGATCTTGCTCGCTAATCCCAACAGATACGAACCTATTTGGGAATTTTTCAGCAAAATATTTTGTATATGTAGACTTAGATACGTCAGAATCAACAACAATTACCTCTTTCTTTTTTTCTCCTACTTTAACTAATGCTTTACCAAATGAGTCTCTATAGCTATAATTTAGGTTCAACTTTGTATATCACCTTTAACTATTAAAGCCTTAGGAATTCCGTTTATTTCTGATAACATATCTAAAGCAATGATTAATTCCTTTATATCATTCCTTACTTCTAGTGCGTACCAGCCAAATGCTTCAAATTTCTTCTTTATAGATTCTTTTATTTTTATTTCTTCCGTTGGCCCAGATAACTGAAAGCCGTTTCTATCTATTATAGCTAAAACATTATCTATTTTTAATGAAAATGAAGTAGATATGGATTCCCATATTTGTCCTTCATCGAGTTCTCCATCACCTAAGATAACTGCTATTTCTTTTCTTTCCCTATTCAGTTTAGCAGCAAATGCTATACCATTTGCAACTGAGAGACCTTGCCCTAATGAGCCTGTTGAAAACAATATACCAGGAATTTTACCTCCTTCTGGATGAGACTGTAAGCGTGAATTCGGCATTGCAAAGCTTTCTAGTTCTTCCTCTTCAATTTCATTATTTTGTGAAAGTAAAACATAAAGAGCTGGAGAAGCGTGTCCTTTACTAAGTATTATGGACCTTTTTATGCCGAGATCGATTCCTTTTGGAACCCAGTAATTATAAAGAGTTATCAATATGTTTAAAACAGATCTAGACGATTCGGCATGATAATTATTTATTTTTTTAAGGAATTCGTTTAAATTATTGCTGGCATTAATTTTTTTCTTTATTAACAATTCATAAACATTTTCCAAGCTAGGAGAAGAACGAGGTTTATCCCCACTGTTTAATATTGGCTGGGCATCATACCCTCGCCCCATTGGAATTCCATCAACTCCACCTCAAAACTAAATATAATATATCCCACTATTTAAACTTTTATCTTGATTTAATTTAATGTTATTTATTAAATTAAATATAGTGAAAAATTTATATATAAGTATACTTAGGTAAATCTTAGGTGGTTATAGTGCGCCAATGGTAGATAATGAGGAGATAGTTCCTAAGGTTTGGTATAATATAATACCGGACCTTCCTAAGCCTTTATCACCTCCTCGTGATCCCCCTAGTTCTGATTTCTCGAGGATTGAGCTGTTAAGGGAAATAATGCCAAAAGAAGTATTAAGACAGCAATTTACTGTAGAAAGATTTGTTAAAATACCTGACGAACTAAAAGAGAAATACGAAATATTAGGCAGGCCTACACCTCTGATGAGAGCTAAAGGGTTAGAAAAATATCTTAACACTCCAGCTAAAATATATTTCAAATATGAAGGGGCAACACCAACAGGATCTCATAAAATAAACACTGCGTTGGCACAATCTTATTTTTCACTAGAGGAAGGCATTACTCATGTAGTGACAGAAACTGGCGCTGGACAATGGGGAACAGCGGTTGCATTTTCTTCTTCACTTTTCAATATTGAATCAAGCATATTTATGGTAAAAGTTAGCTATAATCAAAAACCAATGAGAAAAACAATTATGAAACTTTACGGGGCACACGTATATCCGAGTCCTTCTGACCTAACAGAGGTGGGTAAAAAGACAATCAAAGAAAATCCTGATCATCCAGGATCCTTAGGTATTGCTATGAGTGAGGCAATAGAATTTGCTTTAAAAAATAAGTTCAAATACCTTGTGGGTAGTGTATTAGATGTTGCTATACTGCACCAAAGTATTATTGGTCTAGAAGCAATAAATCAATTGAATCTAATAGGAGAAAGCCCTGATATATTAATAGGCTGTGTAGGTGGAGGAAGTAATTTTGGAGGATTCGCATTCCCGTTTATAGGGAACAAAATTGGGGAAGAATTCATAGCTGTTGGATCAAAGGAAATTCCTAAGTTCAGTAAAGGAGAATATAAATATGATTTTGCTGATACTGCAGGTCTTTTACCATTGATAAAAATGATAACTTTAGGGAACAACTATGTTCCACCTCCCATATATTCAGGTGGGCTTAGATATCATGGAGTAGCGCCGTCTTTAAGCATGTTAATTAGAGAAGGCATAGTAAAGTGGAAAGAATATAGTGAAAAAGAAATTTATGAGGCAGCAAAAATATTTGCTAAAACTCAGGGTATAGTTCCAGCACCTGAATCGGCTCACGCGATTAAGGCTGTTATTGAGAAATCTTTGGAATTAAAGAAAAACAATGAAAAGAAAACAATAGTGTTCAATTTAAGTGGTCATGGCTTATTGGATTTAACTAACTATGAATCCATGATGGAGAGGTGGTCCTAATGAGTTATAGATGCTTAGTTTGTTATATGACTTTAGGATACCCAAACGATGAAGAATTCATAGAATTCATCAACAAATCCCAAAAAGAAGGTTGTGATATCTATGAAATTGGTATACCAACAAAATATGCAAAATATGATGGGCCAATTATTAGAAGAAGTTATAAAAAGGTTTTTGATGAAAAAATTGATTTTATTGATTTACTTAAAAAATTACCTAACATCAAAAAATTAATTGCATTAACATATTTAGAAGACCAAATAAATGATTTTGATTCATTTCTAAATATTATAAGAGATAAATTTAATGGTGTATTATTACCAGATCTGCTTATAGATTATTTAGATTATTTAGATTATTATCATAAAAAAATTAACGAATTCGGCTTGAAGAATGTAATATTTACTACACCAACATTTCCTGATAAACTTATATCAAAAGTAAGCGAAATGTCTGGAGAATTTCTTTATTATGGATTAAGACCTACTACTGGAATTGAATTACCAATATCACCAGATGCTTTAGTAAGTAGAGTAAGAGGAATTGTTAATAATAAATTAATTGTTGGCTTTGGCCTCTCATTAAACGATATAAAAAACGTATTGAAAGCAGGGGCAGATGGCATAGCTATTGGAAGCGCTTTCATACAGAGAATTGAAACTAATGGGATAGATTATGCCATTGATTTAGTTAGAGAACTAAGGGGGATTTTGGATGAATTTAAATGATTATCTTAAGATTTTAATAGATAAAAGGAATTTAAGGCAAGAAGAAGCTGAAGGTCTTGCTGATATTTTATTAGAGGAAAATATTGATGAAACTATTGCATCAGCCGTATTGACAGCATTAAAAATGAAGGGAGAAACTTCAGACGAAATTGTTGGATTTGCTAGATCTTTAAGAAAACACTCATTAAAAATAAATTATGATAACGCAATTGATATTGTTGGAACGGGTGGAGATGGATTAAATACATTAAATGTTAGCACTGTTGTTTCGATATTGTTAAGTAAATACAATCCTGTAGCGAAACATGGAAATAAGGCATTTTCAAGTAAGTCTGGTAGTGCAGATTTTTTAGAAACAATAGGATATAACATAAACATAAATCCAGAGAGAGCAAAAGAACTAATAGAAAAATATAACTACGTATTTTTATTTGCTCAACTTTATCATAAAAGCATGAAAAACATAGCCCCTATAAGAAAAAAGCTAGGCATAAGAACCATATTTAATATAATAGGCCCTTTAACAAACCCTGCTAATGTTAAAAGGCAAATAATAGGTGTTTATCCAGAAAGCTATTTGGATATAATTGCAAATGCCGTTAAAGAATTAAAATATGACAAAATAATATTAGTTACAGGATATCCCGGTATTGATGAAGTTTCTCCTATAGGAAAAACAAAGATTATAGAAATAAAACAAGAAAAAGAAGAAAAATATGAAATTTCACCAGAAGATTTTAATTTAAAACCAGTTAAAATTTCAGATATAGTTGTTAATAACCCAGAAGAATCAGCTATTAAAGTTTTAAGAGCATCTATGGGATTAGATAAAAGTTCCGAAACATTTATTGCAATCAATGCTGCTCTTGGACTCTATTTATTAGGAATTAAAGATATCAAAGATGGTTATGAGTTATCTATTGAACTACTAAGAAACTTAAAAGAAAGGTTAAAAGAAATTGTTTCATCAAACGGAGACATAAACAAGTTAAATAAATTAATGGTGATGATAAATGGGCAATAAATTAAAGATTTGCGGTGTTAAATACATTGAAGATATCGTATCATTAAATAAAGTAGGGGTTGATTTTATTGGTATGATAAATGATAAAGTTAGTCCCAGATATGTTGATAAGGAGACTATAATTAATGCAGTAAAGTTTTCCAACAAGCCTATTGTTACTGTAAAGGTTAACGATAACATAGAAGAAATAATGAATTCCCCAACTAATTATGTGCAAATACATAGGTTACTTAGTGACTATGAGCTAAATCAAATAAGATCTTATAACAAGAAAGTTATTTTATACGTTCCGGCAGATTTTTCATATATAAATTATCTCAAAAAGGCTGTCAATTATACAGATATGATACTGTTAGATTCTCCAATAAAAGGACAAAGAATTAATAAAGAAATTGTTAAGGAAATGCTTGATTATCTTCCAAATGCAGGTATTGGAGGAGGAATTAATTTAAATAATATAAAAGAATTTGTTGAGCTAAACCCAGGCTGGTTTGATATATCTAGTGGTGTGGAAAAAGAAATCGGTAAGAAAGATATCGATTTAGTTAAGAAAATTATTGAGGTGATAAATAATGGATAACAATATCAAAATTGAGAATTTAGTAAAATGTCTAGATAGAGAAAATAAGATATTAGCTATTTTAGAAAATAATTATAATAAAAATGAAATAATAATAGCGTATAGTCCAAAGGATTATATAAAAGGTTATGATGAATCGTTTCTCGATCAATTGAATTATTTGACAGAAAAATATAAACAGAAAGCTTTTGGTTATATTTCGTATGACTCTGTAAAGTTCTGGGAAAAACTAAAGGACATAAGTAAACCAATAGAGAATTGGCCTTATGCGGAGTTTTTTATACCAGAGGAAACAATATATATAAAAGATAATGTTATTGAGCAGAAAATAAATAAGTGCGAAACTGACGAGGTTAAAGTAGATTATTATGATTCTTCTCTGGGCAAAGAGGAATATAAAGAAAAAGTAAAAACAATTTTAGATTACATTCACAGAGGGTATGCATTCCAGGTTGTATTATCAAGATTTTATAGATATAGTTATAATGGAGACCCAATAAATATTTACCTAAAACTAAGAAAGATTAGTCCATCGCCCTATTTATATTACTTAAAATTTTATAATAGGATTTTGATAGGTGCAAGTCCTGAACTACTATTTGAGCTATATAATAATAACATCGTAACATATCCAATAGCTGGAACAAGAGAAAGAGGTATAGACGAAGAAAGCGATAAAAAACTTGAAAATGAACTATTAAATTCAGAAAAAGATAATGCAGAGCACTTAATGCTTTTAGATTTGGCAAGGAATGATATAGGTAAAGTTAGTATTCCAGGCACAGTTAATGTACCTAAGTCTTTTTATATACAAAAATTTAGTCATGTTCAACATATAGTCTCAAAAGTTACAGGTAAAATAGACAAGAATAGAGACCTATCATATATAATAAAATCTCTTTTTCCTGCAGGTACTGTCTCTGGAGCCCCAAAGCCTTTTGCTATGAATTTAATAGACGAACTTGAAATATATAAAAGGGGTCCATATGCTGGAGTCGTCGGTTATGTTTCCAACAAAGATACTAGGATGGCATTATCAATAAGGTCAATCTATATAAATAATGAAATAATGAGAATTCAAGCCGGTGCTGGCATCGTCTACGATTCTATGCCAGAACTGGAGTATATTGAGACAGAACAAAAATTAAAAGCGCTAAAAATTTCTTTAGGGGTGATATGATGGATTTAACACTTATTATAGATAATTATGATAGTTTTGTTTATAACATTTTCCAGATCGTTGGAGAGCTTGGCTCAAGACCGATAGTTGTAAGAAATGATGAAATTTCACTAAATATAATAGAAAGAATAAACCCTGATAGAATTATAATTTCTCCAGGCCCTGGTACACCGGAAAAAAGTGAGGATATAGGTATTTCTAAAGAACTAATTAAAAAATTTGGTAGCAAAATACCAATTCTTGGAATATGCTTAGGGCACCAAATTATTGGTTATACATATGGGGCAAAAATTAGAAAGGCAAAGAAAATATATCATGGGAAAACAAGTAAAATTGTTTTAAAAAATACTGACTCAAAGATTTTTAGAGGGGTTCCAAAAGAATTCTATGCAACAAGGTATCATAGTTTAGTAATAGACGATGTAAAAGATCCCCTAAAAATTGATGCAATTTCCTATGATGATAACGAAATAATGGCAGTACATCATGAAGAGTTTCCGGTTTTTGGGTTACAGTTTCATCCAGAAAGCATAAAGACTGATGTTGGTAAATTAATTTTAAATAATTTTGTCAATGGTGTTTAAACGTGCCAAAAAACTTTAACAATTGGTTAAATGATGTTATACAACATTCATTAAAAAGAAATAAGTTTAATGGTAAAAGAGATAGGAAAATTTATTCTTTAAGAAATTCAATAATAGAAAGTAAATATAAAAAATTAAATCCAATAATTGCAGAATATAAGACTAGATCCCCTTCTGGATTTATTTCTGATAGAGACTATAAAGAATACGTAAAATTTTTAGAAAATTATGTTGCAGGATTTAGTGTATTAACAGAAGAAAAATATTTCAATGGTTCTTACGAAGTTTTAAATAATATAGCCAAATTAACATCAAAACCCATTTTAATGAAAGATTTTGTAGTTACATTTGATCAAATAGAAAGCGCATATAATCTAGGAGCAGATGTTGTATTGTTAATAGCCTCAATTATTTCCGAAAAAGAATTGGAAAATTTAATAAATGAAATAAAAAATTATGGTATGGAATCCTTAGTTGAAATACATGATCAAAACGAACTAGAAGTTGTCATAAATTATAATCCAAGCTTTGTAGGAGTTAATTCTAGAAATCTTTTCAATTTGAGTATTGATTTAAATAATGCAGTTAAGTTAATTGAAAAAATTCCAAAGAACTTCATAAAAATTGCAGAAAGCGGATTAAAAAATAGAAACGATATAGATATTTTTAAATCTCATGGAGCTGATGCATTTTTAATTGGAAGCTCTTTAATGAAAGATCCGCATTTAATAATTTCTTTAATTTAATTAATTATTAACAAAATACTATTATCATGATAAGATACATTACAAATGATGAGAAATTAAAATTTAAATAAGAAAAATTTATTAGCTATATAAAAACCAAATAAGAAAAATTTTGAATTAAATTTGCATTGTTAATTTGTCTATAATATCATATGAAAATCAAATACTTCCGTGTATGGATATAATTTCGTCATACTTATCTATCATGTCTAATTCTTTCTTTTCAACATACACCTTATAATATTGTTTTGATATTAAATCGTAAAGAACATCTCCAGTTTGTTGGGCTAAATTATTTAATAATATAGATGAAAGAATGTGACCCTGTTGTCTTAAGAAATCCTTTGAATTAAATTCCGCCTCTTTTGGTGACAAAGAGGAGAAAGACCTCAAAATATCATTTGCTTTATGCAATAAATTTGTTGTGAATTCTTTATCATAAGAATCGTTTACTAAACTCTTTAAATCTTCTAAATAAACTTCATGAGCCCTTTTCTTTACCATGCTCTCAAGCATGTCTAATGCTTGGATATTGCTTGTTCCTTCCCAAATGGGCGTAATTAGAGCTTCTCTGTGCCATCTTTCTATTGGATATTCATTTAAGAAACCTATTCCTCCAAATGTTTCCATGGCTAGCTGTGTTACCTTTGATGATAATTCAGCAGTAACATTTTTTGCAATGTGTGTTAAGAACCTAGCGTAATGATATTCCTTAGTATATGGAGGTCTTGCATTAATCGAGTTTTGAAATTCGCCAATTGCCTTATAAGTTAATGCCAATCCTCCTTCAATGCTTATTTCCATATCAAGTAAATCTCTAATCATTAATGGATGTTCAATAATTCTTTTACCGAATGCGTTTCTTTCTCTTGCAAAACCTAATGCCTCTAGATAAGCTTTCCTAGCTACACCCATCGCTCCCACAGCGTTGGCTAATCTTGAAACTGTTAAATCTTCCATAATATAATATATCCCTTCATCTTCTTTCCCTATTAAGTCTGCTTCGGAATTTATTAACTCAACTTCTCCTGTTGGAACAGAGTTTGTTCCGCTCTTGTATTTAAGCCTTCTGATATAGTAATTTAATTCCCCTTTAGAATTGTACCTAGGCAATAAATACAGGGCTAAACCTTTAGCTCCTTCTCTTCCCTTCTCTGGTCTTGCTGAAACTAATGAAATGTCTGCAATACCAGCTCCGCTTGAAAAATATTTGTAGCCATTAAGCAAATATTTTTTATCAACCTTCTTAGCTGTTGTTGTATTAGCACCTAAATCGCTTCCTCCTTGGGTTTCAGTAAACCATGTTGCGCCCAACTTTAATTTATTACTTAAACCTACTAGGTTTTTGTATTCGTTTTTCAAGTCACCTTCTGCATATTTATTTAAAGCATATGCAGTTTGTATTGTTATTGTTAATATACAAGATAAACCAGGATCCCCTATCAAATATATTCCAGCATAATGATCATGCCATGTTCCGTTATCAAAGGGATATTTATTGACACCATAATTCATTATGAGCTCATTTACTATATACCTTTCATACGGATCTAGCCATGTATAATCAACTCTTTCTCCCTTTGCTCCCCAATAAATTAATCTAGGCAAGCTTTCTAAATCAACTCTATATGTCGATTCATAAACTTCTTTTCCAGCAAATTTTCCTAATTCTGTGAAGTCATTTTTTGACTTTGTATATATTTTAAGAAGATCTTTCAAGGGTTTATCCAAAGCATAATGATTTAACCCATAAGCGTAGGATATACCTTCTAAACCGTTCAGTGGCACTTTTATCACCTTTCTAATTATTAATTATAAATTTTTTATGTTTTATAATTACCACTTTCATTACTTTTCGCTATAACATCTTTTAAAACTTTTTTATCTATTTTTCCAGTGCCAGTTAATGGAATATCGTTGACAAATATTATATCGTCAGGAACCCAGAATTTGCTAATCTTTCCATCGTTAACATATTTGTTTAAATGACTAAGTATTTTTTCTTTAGCATCTTGAGTTTCCTTAGAGAGTTTTACTATTGCAATAGGCCTTTCTCCCCACTTTTCATCTTTTTTAGCTATTACAGCAACCAATGATACAAATGGTAGTTCTGATATAGCGGCCTCTAATATACTAGAAGGTATCCATTCACCTCCACTCTTTATAACATCCTTCATTCTATCTAGAACAACTAATCCGCCATCGTCAGCAATATACCCAATATCACCGGTTTTGAACCAGCCATCTTGTGTGAAAGATTCAGCTGTTTTTTCTTTGTCATTATAATAACCACTTGGCATCCATGGTGCTCTAAACAAAATTTCTCCTGGTTCTTTTTCTGATTTGGATTCAATTTTAAATTCTGCCATAGGAACTGGATGAGTTACTTTATGATATTCTAATAACCCATTAGATGTATATTCTGTTTCTATGGTTATTGAAGCAGCAAGCATATCTGTACCACCATAAATTGCCGAAAAACGCATGTTGTTATCTTTCATCTTTTTTACTAAGCCATCAGGTATTGCGCTTCCTCCAATTAGTACTTTTAATCCTTTTTTACTTAGACCTGCATCAAAGAGCATTTGCATCATGGTAGGAACAACGCTAATCCATGTAACTTTTTCTCTTTCAATTGTTTCTACAGCAATTTTTGGATCAAACTTTCCTCCATAAACAAGTTTCGCCCCGATAAGAGGTGCTATTATAAGAGATCCCCATGATAATATATGATATATTGGTATTTGAGGAAACATTACATCATTTTGAGTTAATTTAGCTGGAGCATTATAATATGACAACTGATTTAAAATTGATAATGCTCCGCTTATCATTTTTTCATGATTGTACATAACCGCTTTTGGCAAGCCAGTAGTTCCGCTTGTAAAAAGTATGACTGCATTATCATGCTTTTCAGATTCAGGTTTTCCTTCTTCCATATTAAACTTTAATTCATCGAAAGAAATTACTTGCTCATTCCTTTTTGATTTAACGAGATCAGCATAATCCTTGAATAATCTTTCATATATAAAATACTTTGAATTAGCTTTATTTAATGTATATAACAATTGATCTGGCGGGAGTCTCATGTTTATAGGGTATGCAATCGCTCCCATAGAAGTAATGGAATAAATTAATGTTAAAAATTTTATACTATTTAATCCTATAATTGATACTACATCTCCTTTTTTAACTCCATTATTTTTTAAGTAAGTTATTAGTCTTAAAGAATCATTGTAAATCTCCTTATAATTCTTCTTTTCATTAACATCAACAACTTCTTGCTTTGGAAATAATGTAGAGGCACGCCTTAATACATAGGGGAATGTCAACAATTTTATCACCTTCTAAACAATTAAGATTCCTAATATAAATACTTTTATTACAAAAATTTTTATAATAAATATTCATAATAAATCT
>NZ_JAGDXI010000034.1 GCF_023256325.1 Caldisphaera sp. | reverse complement strand
TGCTAACCAAGAATTTTCTATATTAAAAGTTATACCGTGAGGTCCAAGCGCTGAGTTATACCTGCTTTTACAAAAATTTTAAAAATTTCTCCATTATCGTCATCAATCGATATACCTATGTTTTCTATCTATTTAGCTTTAATATCAGTTCTATTTAATGGAATCCTTTTCATGATATTCTCTATAGGTAAAATCAGAGAATTTATAATAAACTCCGTTCCGGAAAGCATAAAAATTGGCATTGCTATAGGAATTGGCCTATTTATATCTACTATTGGCCTCTCAGATATAGGACTAATCATGCCTGGTAATGGTTTAGTTACTATAAACTGGCAGTCATTTTTAACTTTGCCTCTTTACATAGGCTTTCTTACATTAATAATAGCAACAATATTAAACAAGTATAAGGTTTCAGGTTCTTATTTAATAGCAATAGTCATTGCTACAATAATTGGAATTGCACTTAATTTAGTTAGCATACCATCTACTTTTTCCTTGATCCCAACTTTTTCTACATCAATACTAAATAACATCCCAATGTCATTCTATCTATATTTTACTTTGTTTGGAATAGGATTTCCAATAGCTTTTTCTTTGTTTTTAGTCGATTTCTTTGATGGAATTGGAACTATAACTGGATTAGCTGATAAAGCTGGTCTTATAAAAAATGGTAAAGTTATTAATATAAATAAAGCCTTGATTTCAGACAGCCTTGCTTCAATAATAGCACCCTTCTTTGGAACTTCAACAACAGTTGTATATATAGAATCAGCAGCTGGTATAGAATCTGGAGGAAAAACTGGATTAACATCCTTTGTTACAGGCATCTTATTTTTAATATCAATGGTTTTAGCTCCATTGTTTATAATAGTTCCTTCATTTGCGACAGGAGGTGTTTTGGTAATAGTGGGGTTATCATTCATGACCTTATTTGGAAAACTAATTCAAATTACTGATCCTTTGGAATACATACCAGCATATTTAACTATACTAGGAATCCCATTAACATTCAGCATAACTGCAGGAATAGGACTTGGAGCTATAACATATGTATTATTAAAAATATTTGCCGGTAAGTTTTCCGATATAAGACCAGGAATTATACTAATTGCTATTCTATTTGCCTTATACTTCGGTTTAACAACTTATCTGGAAGCAGGATAATTTTATTTAATATATAATCGTTTAATTTTATAAATTTTTAGTTTGAATAAAAACATAAGGTATTATATTTTGGAGAACTAAATGGAACTTACGATAACTAATGTAATGAAAGAATTTGGATCTCAAATAAAGATTAATGTTATTAAATAGAAGCAGAAAATATTTAAATGCAGACACATTAGTTAAAAAAGGTAATGGTTTTATTTTCATAGAACTTAAAGAAAAAATAAGTTACATATTAAGATATTATCTTCAATGATTACGAATAAATTATAAAGGCTATATTACGAAGGCCACTTCTTTAAAAGCCTGAAACCCATTAGCATATAAATAAGAGACATCAAAGCTATTAGGAAAGCTACATAAATGGGCATTAATACAATGTATGTGCCAATGGGATAGCCATAAGACAGACTAGTTTGATTTGAAGCAGCATGTAACACAGAAATACTTTGTAATATTGTAGTATTGGTCTTAGCATACAAGGTCTGATATGCTATGATGGATGCTGTACCGCTTTCTATAAACAAAAAATACATAGCTAGGAATCCTATAAACCAAAGACCCTTACTAACTTTCTTAAAACCTTTATAATTTAACCTATCATAAAGACTATAAAAACCATCACTCATATGGTAGAGAGCTATTGAAAATATAAGAGGTAACAAGAACAAAGCAAATATTATGTAAGCTAAAGCCATGAAGTCCAATGTCAATATACTCTCCTTTGAGATGGTGCTTAAACTAAAAGTAAAGGGAACAAACAAACCATATCTTATATTACTCATATTCTGGGAATTTTGAATAATAAATAAGAAAAATATAACAGCTGGCATAATAAGCAATATTAAAATACCTATACCAAGTAAAAGCATGGAGTGCCCTGCTCTTTTAACTCTAGTTTCCTTTATTTGAGAACCTAATTTAACTAGGTAACGAGAACTATTGATTATACCAATAGGTATCAAAATGGGGAATATTATTCCGATTAATGATAACATAGCCCAAAAACCAGCCCTAGACCCAATATTATTAATAAAATTCCTATCAGACGTTGTGAATTCTTCCGCAACTCGCTCAATTAACGTAAAGCTTAGCTTAGATCCGGAATAACCAAACATGAGTATGAAAAGAGGTATTGATATAATAACGGAATAAATGATTAAATCATTTAAGTTTATTGTAAGTAAAGATGAATAAATAAAATTAAGAGGCGAGAGGAGAGAATAATAGTGAAGATTATTTTCCGTATAAGCTGTTATATTAACTACATATCCTATTACAGTTACCATAAACCAATAAACTCCGTAAAACAAGAATCCATAATTAAAAGCTTTTATGGCTTTCGATTCTTTATTAAAATGATGAAGAGTTCTATAAGCTCCCAAGGGGATTATGGACATAATTGTTAGAGGCATAAGTATCATAAGGGATTGCATAAGCCAGACTATAATTAATAAGTGAATGAATGCTAAAATTATAGAAAACATTACAAACATAACCATAGTATAAATTATAAGGGATTTAATTAAAGCTGCATGCTCAGCAGGGGGTTGAAGAATTATATATGAAATTGTTCCGGCAATTGCTATTGCATAAGCATCTAGTATTAATGATATAAGAGGCGAGTGCATCCAATAAAGAAACGTTATAATAATTATTGAAAAAATAGTTGCTAAAAGAACAACAAGACCAAGATAGCCCCCAGATCTCTTCCTAAATTCAATAAATCTCCAAAGACCAACAGTGTCCCAGGTATAATGTATTATAAATAATATGATCAAAAAAGCTAGCAGCATATATAGCACATCTGATTCAAACATGCTGAGCAGCAATTTGCCTGCAAAGTATGGATTTGGTAGCTCCACTACGCTATAATTATAACCATGAAATATTATTTCTTGTATTAAGTGTGGATTTTGTTGCTCTATGGTATTTAATGCCTGAAGGTACTTTAACATAGCTATAGTAGAGCGAGCTAAAACTGGATATGTCATCAATATTCCTATTAAGCCAAGTAAGTAGGTTCTAAAAGCAATGTGTTCTAAATCAAGGTTTTGTCTTATTATAGATCTAAGTCCAACAAAAATTATTACAACAGCCGTTATAATCAATAAGAGATCCATAAAAACATCTGGCAAGTAAAGGCCATTAAGCCATGCAATATTTGCTGTAACAAGATTTGTTTTATATCTACCTTGGATTGCATTTAATGTAATGTAAGTTGAAGCTATAGTTGATATTGAGCCATTTGTACTATTCATGAAATTATTAATTACACTATTCATGAAATTATTAATTACACTATTCATGAAATTATTAATTACATTTAAAGATGATTGTAGTTTAGTCATTAATGAACTGTTTACAATGCTAGATAAAACACTGTTTTGCGTTTCATATGATATCATGTTTGAATAGGAATTCAATGTATTTTGAACAATACTTATATATGAAGATAATTGCTGTGCAGCACTGTTCATAAGATCGATACCATTTGTTTCATTATTAAATGCTTGTAGAAAGCCTGGTGGAGGTGGGCTATTATTTTCTATATATTCTATACCCATTATTACTGTAGGTGTGTAAGCTATGACTAAGGATGAACCTTCATACCAATTGCTTACCATTTGATTTATCTGATTGGAATATCCTTGAAGTGTATTTACTGAGTTTACAAAGACCTGAACTGATGGGATATATGTAGCTATTTGATTTAAACTAGACCAATATGAACTATCAGTAAGTTGCCCTAATATAGAGCTCAATTCTCCACTAATTTGCATCGCCTGTCCTGATAGTTTTTGATATTTTTGTGCCAGCAAATAAATCTCTTCTAAAGAATTAATTAGGCTCTTTGTATTTACATACCTAAAAGCGCTAACCAAGGCATAGTATCTTATATAAGGCTGAGCTTCAGAATAATTGTTTATAGCATAATTTAGTTGATTTTCTGAACTTTGCTTAATAGATACAACAACAAAAAAATTAGTATATGGAAGGAGTCCGCTACCATAGATTAGCTTAGTTTTTGTTGTAGGGTTTATTGGATAATTATGAGAACTATTAAGTATAGCATTAGTAACTACAACTGAAGTCAAAATGAGAATTATCATGAGAAGAGGCAACAAAGCTGTTTCTGCAGCCTGGAAACCCCTTCCCTCCATTATAATCACCGCAAGCTAGATAAAGTTGCATTACTATTAAGCATAAAATCTAAAAGCTTATTAGGATCGAATAAGAAAAACTTTATTGATTTGATCCAATAACCTTGATTTTTACATATATAGAAACTTAGAGAATAAAGGAATTTCTTAAAATATGGTTTCAATTTGTAATCAAGCTTTATTATGTAAACATTTATGAATTTAAGACATAATTTAATCCCACACAATTTAAATCACTACCTATCTGCCATGCAGTTACAGTTTTGTGGGATTTTTTACAGCGTATTACACTTTTAACCCAGTTATTCAAAAGTTAAATAATTTTCGCGAAAACTGATTTGAATTCTAATTTGAATTAATGTTATAATACGTTTGCATTGTTTCCTTACAATTATTACATCCTTAGGTTTCTTAAATATATTATTGAGTATATTAATCAATACTTATTTCTTTTCTATTATGATAGCTATATTTATCTTTTGCTTTGCAATTCTTCAACAAAATAAATTCTAAAGATAGTTTATTAAAGATCCTTTAACAGCATTAGGCTCTTTGTGAGCTTTAAGGTATTTTTCAGAGTAGAACCTAGCAAAATCTTCCATTAGCCTGTAGAAATAGGCTAAGAATTCATTTCTGAATTCTAATATCTTTTGCATTTCTTCTTTTTCCATGTTAACGTTTATGCCTTTCAACATAGCTATAAATTGCTGGGTTATATTATAGTACTTTTCCATATATTTTTTGTTAAGCTCTATTAGCTTATCGTTTAATCCAATATAATACTCCTTTAGCAATAATGGATTTTCGCAAACAACTCCTATATTATCTTCATATTTACACAAACTACGATTTACTGCATCAAATATTGAAGAAAAGATTATGAAAATCATAATATTCAACAAGCTGTATGTATAATAAGATGCCGTCCAACTTATGCTTTTTATAGGCGCAAAGAACCTTTGTAAAATATCATTAGCCTCTGTTGGAAACAATTTTCTATTACTTCTATAAACCTCTGAGAGGTACTTTAAATCCTTGTAGAGCTCAAGCCAATTTAGCCATGAGGATTCTACATCGATAAATAATCCTGTTTTTTCTATCCTTTGTATAATACCATCTAAACTTTTGTTAATATGTTCAAAACGGCCTATTTTAAGTTCCTCAAAATGCTTTCTTTTCATCAATGAGTTTACAAGAACTGACCAGAGATTATCCAAAATACATCTCCAATATTTAATAATTTTGTGTAGATTTAAATTTTTATTAACGAATCTTATCTATAATAATTTTGCATTAAAAAAGCAAAAATAATGTTATTTAAAAACATAAAAATTTATATTCTGTGTTTTGAGATGATTATTTTTAATGCTCTTCTAATTTATAGTTTTGGTTATATTATTATAAAAATTATTTCTTATCTATAAACAAAAAATAATAATTCTGTTGAAAAATTATAAAGTGGTGTCAGTAGGTTGAATTTAAGACAAACCCTGCTGACTCGTATAAATATTGAGCAAATTATAAATTTTAAAACAAAGAAATTCAAAACAATTGATTTTACTTATAAGAAAAAAATAATATTTTTATTTCATGTCAATACTTTTTTGCTATCATCAAAACATAAGCAACTTTTGCTTATTTCTTTTAGAGATAATTCCATAAAATTTTTTAAATCAATGAAAATTTTAAACAAGTGAATAACCATGACAGCCAAATTAAATTATGTTGAGAGCTTTTATTTAGTATCGTCATATCCTGAGCTAAGACCCGTACTAAGGCTTGCCAGCCTCGGATTGCTAGAAAATTATGAAATTTTATCAAATAGCCCAGCTTATGCCATAATCCTTGACCAAAACAAGAATCAGTTAGCAGATGTTTATTTGAGCGACTTAGCAAATCTAACAAAGTCTCTTCTTGATTTATCAAGCAAGATTATTAATGAAACGGATAAGATTTTAATAAACTTATTAGATAATTCTAGAAACCAATTATACTTGAAGGAAATTGATAAGGGTACAATTAAAGAACTCTTACGCGAACTAAATCCAGCAACAAAAATCCCACTACCTCTATTTAATGAGCTCGGTGAACCCACCTTCAAATGGGCTATGGGAATTATTGGTTATAGGAAGCTGACAAGGGGTGTAATTGAGACCTTTATACCAAACCTTGGTTCATTTAGCTTTGATAACTCTCTTGATCAAAGTGATTTTCTTGCTTTTATCAAAAATATAATTAACGCTTATCAGACAAATAACTTAGACATGTTTTTAGCTACTGCAGAAAAGTATAGAGCAAAAGTAACATCGCTTGAACTATATAATCAATACCTTTTACCTAAAAAACCCATGGATAGAAACAAGCTAACAGAGTTATTTACTACATTCAAGATGTTACCCGAATATAAAAAAATACCTAAAGGTTATGGCGACATCATTAATTTTCCTATAAAAAATCAACTTATGGAATACAGCATGTGGCTTAGGCCACGACTTGCAAATGGTACCATACATTATTCTCCCTTTTATAATGGAGAATATGCAAAACTGAACCTATACGTTTATGATATCGAAGATGATAGGTTCCTTGATATGTGGGCATATACATGGCATGGAAGAGAAGTTCCTGATAGGATTATATTTACAGAAGATAAGCAAAATATAATTGCAAGACTACCAGAAAAAGGACCTCTAATGAAGGGAATAAGCATATTTATAAGCGCTCTTATAGGGCAACCAATTGCTTTAAAACCTGCAAACGATGTCAAATCACTTAATAAAATCCTATGGGAAAAAGCAAGAGAAATTTCCTCCCAGCTTCAACCTTTTTCGGTTCTTTCTAATGGTGAAAAAATTTTAAACCCATTATTCAAGTTTCCAAAACCTCTTTTAAAATTTGTAATTACTAGTTCCATTTATGCAATTACATTAGGAGGTTACTTAAAAATACAAAATCCAAAAACATCATATGAGAAGGAACTTAAAAACAAGCATAAGGATGAAATTGTAATTAATTTCCTGGGCAGCACAATAATAGTTCCTTATGATATACTAAAAGCAACAGAGACCATGATAAAAGCATCCCAAGACATGATTATATCTGAAATTTGCTGGAATGCAATAAAAGAGCTAAATGAAAACTTAAGTAAAAATTATTCCTAATTTTTCATTTTCAAAATTCAATTTAACTCCTCATTTATATATTTCTTAAAATTTAAAATTACTTGCAGATCTATGTGAAAAATCATATAAAGCTTAAGATCTTTCTTTATGATAATTCATGAAGAAAAACATATTCAGAGAGCGTTATTAAATTGTATCGGTATAACTTTAAGAAAAAGCAAGAAACTAGCTATTTCACGTCTGGAATAACCAATGAACTACTATCTATTGTTGTAATTTTAAAAATTTTAGCTATTTATTTTAATTTCATCTTTGAATTTTGTAAATACTATCTATGCTGAATATTTTTAATTTACGGCTAATTTTATTTTGTCAATTAAAAATAAAAATTTCTTTAGTATTCAAATTTCTTTCCAGCCTCATAACCCCAGAAATAGAATATTAATGAAACCACAATAAATAGTATGTTATCGTATGGGAATGGTATTTTGTTTAAATTGCTGCTTCCAAAATATGAAATTATCATTGTTGAAACCAAATATAAAGGTAGCCATCCTCCTGCTATGAAATCCCTCTTCTTTATTCCTATGCTTTTATGATAATAAGCAAGAAATACCAAACCTATGAGAACTGATATGCCAGCTATATAAATAGCGCTCCATCCTGACCAATAAATTAGTAAACCTCCAATAATAAAGGCAATGGGAGATAATATTTTGGATGCTGGAACTTTAAATGGCCTTTTCTCATCAGGATATCTAGCCCTAAAAACTGCAACGCTTATAGCTAATGGAGCATATGAGAAGATGAAAGCATCTATTAAAACAGTAAATATTGTTGCAAAAGATGGTAAAAGTAGAAGGTAAATTATTGATAGGACAAATATTAATATGTTCGAAATGTATGGAACTCCCTCTTTGTTTAGCTTTGAGAAAACTTTGGGGAAATATCTATCATAAAATGATAGGGAATAACCTACTCTTGAGGCACCACCAAAATAAATTAATGCATCTGTATATGAGGCAATAATCGTTCCTGCTATCATTAGAAATATTAAGATTAAAAGAAGATTTGAAGGTATTTTAACTGATGTCAAAGCCGTTATATAAGGATATGGTAGAGTTATTAATGAAGACCATTGAGATGGGTTACTGATAACTTTATCCGCAACTCCTAGAAATGCAACGCTTTCAACCAAATAGATTATCATTGTTATTATTAATGATGCTATAACTGCTTTAGGTATAAACTTCCCAGGATCTTTAACCTCTTCTGAATAATTAACAGGCTGCTTAAATCCAGCGTATGCCAGAATTGTTGATGTTACTGCAGTGAAGAAACCTATTGCGCCTAAGTTAACAGGCATAAAACCTCCTAAAACTGGTGAATTAAAGTTCTTTGCATTAAAGAAGGCAAATAGAGCCAAAACAGGTATCATAACCATAGCTATTTTTAAAACTGTTAAATAATTGTTTATGTCACCTATTAAACCAACGTGCTTGTTGTTTATCAAATACGTTATTAAAGCTATTATTGCACTTATTACTATACCCAATACCGTTAGAAAACCTGATTTATATAATGATGGAAAATAATATGCTAGGTATTCAACAAAAGCTATTATAGAACTTGGAGTGACTAAAGCATAGCCCAAAAATGCAGACCAACCGTTTATTGAACCAGCAACTGGTCCATTGCTTTTAGCTGGGTAGTAAGCTACGCCACCAGCTCTGGGCCACATAGTTCCAAGTTCTATAACAACTAAAGCAACAGGTATAATTAAGAGAAATGCAACAATCCATGATAAAATACCTGCTGGACCATCATAACCTAAAACATAAACGGGAATAAATGCTACTGCATCACCAATAATTGCTCCTAACGTTAAAAATAATACGTGCCAAAACCCCAACTCCTTCCTAAAGCCCATGTGACCACCCTAAAGACATATGTTTATATATTTATAAGCTTTTCTCTCTTTTAAATTTATAACTAAGACAAATTATTTAAGCATTTTAATTTTAAAAATAATATCATGCAACGTCTATTTATTACTCTCAATGTTTTTATTAAATATACTAAAGAAAAAGCAACTTACATAACTTTAATATTTAATCAAGACAAAGATAAATAAGGGGTGCTTAATGAAACTATATTTTAATTTCAGTAAAATTAAGTTTGTTTCTTTAATAGAATTAATTACATCTATATCCATTTTATTGTTAATATCGGTACTTCTTCATGAAGAATATATTCTTCCACCCTTTTTAGCAACTGCATCAACAAAATATGCTGATAAGGATTGGAAAATCAACAAGCAAACCACAATAGTTTTTTCATATTTATTTGCTGGCATTGTTGCAGTAATTTTTTCATTATTTGTTTATGGAATTTTCTACGCAACAATAGCATCGTTTGTTTGCTATTTAATAGAATTAGTTTTAAATATAGAACACCCACCTTCTTTACTGGTTACATTTATTGGTGTTCTTGATCATGTAAAGTTCACGTACATTATAAAACCTGTTTTAATAGGAATATTTATTATAGAAGGTATTAGTTATATATTAGAATATAAAATAAAATAATCTTGATAAGGAATCTTTAATTAGAATATACTAAAATAACGCAAAATCTTTTTATTTCTTATATTTATAAAAAATTAACGCAAATTTACATAAATATTTAAAGTTAAAAATTTATGTTGAATCTTTTCTTTCTGAATTTTCTGCGAACTTTAAAGATCTAAATTCCAAATCGTGAACTTTTAAAGAAAATGTTCTTATTATTCCATATCCTGCTGGTGAAGATTGCAATAAATTTGTATATTTATCCATGCCAATTTTCATTAACGCATCTTCGTCTGCCCTCAACGCTATCTTAGTATTTGCTAAAGTAAGAATCAAATCATTTAGATCTGTAGGCCTATGAGTAGCTAGAATCGTCCCTATCCCCCTTACCCTACCTAACCTCATTATTCTGTTAATCAATTTTTCTAATGCCTCTTTTCCTTCATCACCTCTACCACTTTGAGGAAAATATTCATGAGCTTCATCAAATATCATTAAAAATGGTGTTTCCTTTCCTTCATTTTTATACCTACTATCAACAAGTTCAAATATTCTTTCTGCTATAATAAAAGCAGACATGGTAGCTGCAGAAACACCTTTCTCGAGAACATATCTTAAATCTACTACTGTTTTTCCGCTTATTATATCATTATATTGAGGTTCATCTAAATAAAGATCGGTTTTACCTTCTTTAATATGCGTATCAATAACTCCTGTTTCCCTTAGCAATACTACTGATCTAATTATGTTATCTTTTGTTGTCTGATGTAAAGGCAAGCTTTTTAAGCTACTTTCGCAATTTTTTTCCCATAAATCTATAGTACCTTCACAATTACTTGTTAACATTTTAAAGAATGCTGCACCTTGGGATGAGAAGAAAGGTGAAACCTCAGCTATTAAACCATAAGTTTTTACAAGCTTAAAGCCAATCAGATTAATTTTAAACTTTTTCTCTCCATCTAGAAAAACCATAGGACCTACTATTTTATCAACTTTATTGCTTATGTTGCTCCTTTTTAAGTAATTAGCTATTATATCATTAATTTCTGATTTAGAATAATCGCTTGTTATTGGTACAATTATGTTATATCCAAGCTCAGCTGCTGGCTTAACATAATCACCTTGTATATCAAAAACTATCAAAGGTATATTACTGTTTCTCATAATTACCTTTAACAAATTTGTTTTTCCAGCACCAGTAGTTCCTACAATTAATATATGATGTCTTAAGATTTCATCCGTTAACTTTAATCTTATATCCAGTTCTTTATAACCCTCCATTATATTACCAATCTCAACCCCTTCTTTTGGCAAACCAAGCATTCTTATTATAAATTCCTTATTTGGTATAAATATGGGGCTTTGAGGGTCTATTGGAGAAGAAGGGGGAACAACTTCTCCGTTTATTTCCTCAGATAGAAGCTCAATAGTTAATGAAAGAGGTGTTGTTAAACTGGAGATATCTTCAGTTGGAGTTAAAGCAGGTATTTTTGATATTGCTAAAATATCGGATCTCTCTACATTTATTATTCTTCCTAAAATTAATGATTTTGAAAATGGTAACGAAATACCAATATAGCTTCCTATCAAAAATTTTTTGTTTAAATATACTTCAAATGGGATTTCTGCCTTTATTTCATTATTTTCCTTTCCATATGATATTGGGGTTATCCTAGAGGCTATACCAACTACTTCCCCATTTTTACTAGCATTTTCCTTTGCTTGGTTTATAAAATTTCTTAAATCTATTGTATCGTTAGAAGGCATTTAATCACCTAATGTTATTTGCCATTTTAAAGTTAAAAATTTTTAAACGCTATAATTTAATAGGGGTCTTTACGGAAGTAGAATATGCAATAAGATCATTAATGAAGATTTTATCTGAAATATCATATAAAGAAAGCTACTTGGGTTCAGATTTACCTTCAGGCATTGTTGATGAAACGAGTTACATAAATTATGAAGGAGAAATTGATAGATGTGAGCCTCTAGATGAATTTGGTTATTTAGACAGCTCCTCAAGGATAATAAATGTACGAGGAGCAAACCTTTACTTCGCTTCACTATACGCAAACGATAATGGGAAGCATATATTAATACCTTTAGATGCATCAATACCTTTTATAGCCATAAAGGGATCTAGCGAAGTAATAAATAAAGTTAAGGATCTAGGTTTTATTGTTACTGAAAATGTTAACCATGTACAATATTCAGTTAACTATAAGGATGATAATATTTTGGATGAGCTGAGGATAAGCCTTGAGAATTATGCCATAAACCACGCTAAGAGCAAGGTTTTAATTGTTGATGGCCCAATTTTTCCTGGACCATATACAAAAATTATTGGAGAGCCTTATAAATCAGCTTTTGAAACTCTTAATATTAAAAGAAGGACTGATAATCTAATAGGAATAGTAAAGAGGCTAAGCTTTACAAGAAAATTAAGCAGAGAAGAAAACATAGCTAAAAAATATAAAAAATTAGTTGATATTGGAGCAACGGATGATATAATAGTATTTGAGATGAGCAAAGGATTTGATAAATTTATTTCTCCAATTTATAAGGAAGAAGTTGAGATATTGAAAAACAAGTTTTATCGTTATATGGTATACATTAAGGTTAGAAATAGCGTTTTCAGAGTTGAGAGCAGGAATAAGGAATTATTGTGTCAAGGTGTATGGACTTCTATAAAAAGTACATCAATAAGAGGAATACCAACTTTTATAGAGGTAGCGGATAAGATTTCTAAAAGGTTAAGTGCCTCAACTTATTTAATATCTTTTATTAATGCTATGAGCCTAATGGAAGTAAACTATGATGATTGGAATAGATATATTGAAGCTATGAGAGACCTGAGCGAATAATCATCATAATCATAATTTCTTACTATTTTGAATTAAAAACTAACAAGCATGATTTTTTAGCAAATGAACAAGTATAAAGAAAGAAAAAATTCTTTATATAAGAATGCGGTAACAAAAAGGTTGTTTATTATTAAAATATTTTAAATTAATTGAGAATAATACTTGCGAATAAACAACTAATTTTTTAAATAGTTATAAGACCACCTTTATCATGAAAATTTATCAAAAACACATAAATTAATTAAAATATTGATAACAACTAATTATGTAAAATATATTATTTATTACCTTTTATATCATCTCTACTTAAAATCCCTATGTCAATAAGTGTCAGCAGATTATCCCAAGCACGTGAGCGAACATATTTATTTTCAGATTGCAATAATGATAAGAAATAGCTCTTTCTTTCTTTAACCTTATCGAAGTCGATAAATCCTTTATTAATAAGTTTTGTTAAGTTTTCCCAAGCAGTTAAACGAACATATTCATTACTACTCTTCAATAATGATAAGAAATAGTTCTTCCTTATTTTAACACTTTCTAATTCAACTATTCCCCTATCAATAAGTTTTGTTAAGTTTTCCCAAGCAGTTAAACGAACTTTTTCATCTCTAGATTTTAATAAAGAGAGGAAGTAATCTGAGTCTCTTTTATCAATAATTCCCCTATCAATAAGTTTTGTTAAGTTTTCCCAAGCACGTGAGCGAACATATTCATCATTAGATTTTAATGCTCCCAAAAACAGTTTGTGAAAATCGTCAATATTGCTTAAAGCGTTTATGTTATTCAAAACAAAATCATCAAATAATAAGTTAACGATTCCATGTAAAAGCTTATCATCTATATCATCAATATTTACGAGAACATCAAGAGCCATAAGCTCAAAAATATCCTTGTTATACCATAGAGAATGTAAAAATTCGACAGATAATATATCATAAGCCAACTTTTTTCTTTTATTATTATTATATTTCTCATATTTTTCTTTATTTTTAAGGTAATCCTCAAAAAATTTAAAATAATTCTGAGGAATTCTTTCTAATTCTCTTAATATACCATTAATAACTTCATGATATTCTTCAACGTTATACATTTGGCTTTTTAAATTTTTTATGCAATCATCTATTTCACTCTCATCACTTTCAAAAATTGATTTAAATAAATAATCATAACCTTTTTTAACTGAATTGTGAATTGGCTTGATTTCGCCATAAATAGGATTTGTTTCGAAAAGAGGAAGCCTTGTATAAATTCCTCCCATTGTTAATCCTATAGTCCCAATCTTAGGTTGTTTCGTCTTTAATTTCTTTTGCTCATTAAAAAGAGCGTCAAGGGATTTTATAATGTATGATTTCTCATAATCTTCTCCATATATAAGCTTGAGTGCATCTTTATCAATCTCGCCTAAAACTACATTTTTAGTTTTTAATATAGCACCAAGGAGAGCAAGTATTAGCAAGAAATCCTTTTTGTCTTCTTTCCTTCTTGATGATATTTTGCAGTTAAATAGATAAAATTGCTCTATCTTTTTTGCGGCATACTTCACTGGATCTTTTTCTATCTCATTTATATCTTTTTCTCTTATTGCTTTTTTACCTTCAATAAAATATCTAAGTATTATAGGTAACCCATTAGCATTTTCAATTATTTTTTCTTTTAAATCATTAGAAATGGAAATTTTACCTCCAAGAAGCTGATCCAGAATTTTATGCATCTCATCCTTGCTTGCTTTTCCTACCTTAACTATTACCGTTCTGCTCTTTAATCTTTCTTTTTCCTCATCACTATTAAGACCATTTAGAGCTGTTTTATAAATTGTGTCCCAATCAATATCTGTAGCTGTAATTATTATTGGTCCTGTTACCTCTTTTTCTTGCTTTTTAACTGCTTTTATAAGTAGCTTATATGTTTCCTTTAGCTCAGATTCACTTACCCTTGAATCATCTATAAGCAAAAGAGATCTATCCTTAGGATACTCAAAATTTTCCATATCATCAATCGCGTAAGCTTTTATATTAGCTTCAGAAAGTAAAGCGTCTCTAACTACTCTGTAAGTGAGCCAGCTTTTTCCAACTCCAGATACACCAACAATGGCATAGACTAAAGGATCTGTAGACGGATTCCATAATGATATTTTATTTGAGATTTCCTTTCTATTTATTAACTCTTCTTCAAATTTAGGGCCTTTATATAAAGAAAGTTTTTCATGTATTTCAAGAGGTTCCTTATTAACTCCATAGTAGTACTTTAAATTGTTCAAATCAAGAAGTCTTAAAGCTTTTGCTTCGTTTGTAAAATTTCTTAAATTTGTTGTATCTTTAGAAGACATTTAATCACCTAATGTTATTTGCCATTTTAAAGTTAAAAATTTTTAAACGCTA